>CASFKR010000016.1 GCA_949295265.1 uncultured Verrucomicrobiota bacterium
AGGGCCTTCGCGACCGCCGGGGCGATGGACGGAAAATCGCGCGCCGGAGCATCGGCGAGCGACAGGATGAGCCCGACCGCCTCCGGGTTGTCCGCCAGCGCCTCTGCGGCACCGGGCGTCAGCGGCTGCGCCGCCGGTGCGCCGCTGCGGAGGGCGGCCCGTACGGCCGGCGCAATCGACGGACCGTCGCGCCGGGGTTCTTCGCGCAGCGCCTCGATGAGGCCGGCAAACGCCGGTTCTTCGGCCAGGGCCTGAGCCGCGCCGGGAGAAGGGGGTGTGCGAACGGGTGTTTTCATGCTTGGACAGGGGCAAAACCGGGCGCGGTGCCTTTCGGGCAAAAGCCGGTTCCGGCTCACGATTCGCCGGAAAGGACCGTGCGCATTTGCGCCAGTGCAGAATGGATGCGGGATTTGACGGTGCCGACGGGAACGCCAAGGATCTCGGCGGCTTCCTGGTAGGCCAGACCTTGCATCACGACGAGCACGACGGTTTCCCGAAGGGACGGCGAGAGCGAGGCCAATGCCTTTTGCGCATCCTGACCCTCCCCGCGCATCGGCGGCGCCTCCACGGACGTTTCCATTTCGGCGCCCGCTTTCTCGTGGAGTGCACTCCGCCGCTGGGAGGCGCGGACGCTGTCGACGAGAATCTGCCGGGCGATGAGGTACAGGAAGGTCGTGAATTTGGCCGTCGGTTTGTAGCCGTTCCGTGCGCGGTACAGCTTGAGAAACGTCAACTGCGCCAAATCTTCGACATCCCTGTAAACGCCGTTGCGGGCAAAAAAGTTCATGACCGCTTTTTCATGTTTTCGCACCAGACACGAAAAAGCGTCGAGGTCATCCGCCGCAGCGCGGGACATCCATTGGATATCCTCTTGAGCCGAGGCCTCGGCGGAATCATTCTTCATCTCAGGAGACTGTAAAAACGCAAGGATTGCGCGGGGTGATGGGGTTCGTCGCCACGCACCCGATGATAGCAGGGCGAACCTTCTTCCGCAACATTGCTGCGCCTCCTGCGCAGCCTCAGAAGCGGATGGAAACGGTGGGGGAGGGGACGTCGGGGAGACGCGCCAGCAGGAGTCCGCTTTCTTCCACCCACACAAAGGAGAGCGGTTTTCCGTTGCACCGGACCTCCTTGGGCCGGTCCATGAATGCGGCGGCAAATTCACCGGGCCCGGCGAGCGAAACGGTGACGCCGGAGGGGGTCTCCTCGATCTGCAGAACGGAGGCTGCGGCCGCCCAGAGCGAGACGATGCCGAGGATGGCGTAGGCATCACGCTGAACGGGGGCGAACGTGACGATCTCGAAGCGGGCGGAGCCCGTGCGGATGCTCAGCACTTCGCGCCGGTTGAGCAGCGTGAGTTCGCGCCCGTTGTGCGTCCAGGCCGCATAACGGCGCGCATTGGCGGCCGGCAGTTCCGCAGGGGATACGAAAGCTTGTGCGCCGCCATTGGGGAAGACGGGCTGCTCGGGCGCCAGATCGAAGACGCCGGCTACGCCCGACTGGAGGCGCGGTACCGTGTTGAGCGCCACAAAGGCATGCGGCGGCACATCGGCGGGCTGCGGCGCCGGGTCCGGGAAGAGCGACGTCAGTGCCGGCGTGGCAGGGGCGTGGAAGAGGGGAATGGTGCCGTCCGGGAAGGCGAGATGCGAGAGCAGTTCGCGGCTTTCGGCGGTCGGCGTTCCGCAAAAACGGATCGGACCGCCGGAGAGCGCGCAGCCGGCCGCCTGCCAGGCGGCGAGCGGATCCTGCAGCGAAAAGGGGTCGGCCGCCCGCTGATGGAACTGCCCCAGCCAGAGCGCGGCGGTGGTTTGCGCCCGGAGTTTTTCTCCCGGCGATTTTCCGGAGGCCAGGCGGCAGGTGATGAGGGAGGCGCGGCGGCTCAGAAGCGAGAGCGGCGGCAGGAGGCCGTCGAGCACAAATTCGGTGCCGAAGGTGCGGTGGAGGGAGTCCTCGGCGGCATTGAGGATGTCCGAACCGGCGGGGATGATGCCGTCGCGGTCTGCAACGACAAAAGGCAGCGCCGCAAACCCCTCGAGCTGGACGCCGTCTGCGCCCAGGGCGTGCACGGCGGCATCGGCTTCGCGCTGGAAGCGGCGCCAGGCGGCTGCCGTGGGGATGCGCACGCGCGGGGGCGGCAGTTCCGGCGCCTCCGGCGGCTCCGGCGCGGGTGCACGCATGCCGTCGAGGCAGTCGGGCGAGAGGGGCGGAAAGGTGTCGCGCGGCTTGAAGGCGGGCAGGGCATCGGGGTTGATGCCGCCCGGGGCGCCGAAGAGGTGGCGGCGCGCGATAATCGAGCGGAAGCCGATGGCTCGGGCGCGGCGGATGAGCGGCTCCAGCCCGTCCGGAAAGCGCGTTGCATCTGCGGTGAGCGAGCGCAGTTCGTGAAATTCGGAATCCGTGGTGACGAGCGTTTCCCAGAGCAGATCGAGCCAGAGCGCCCCGGCCGGCAGCCGGTGTTCGGCATAGGCGTCGAACATGTGCTCCACTTCTTTCGCGGTGGTGTAGGCGTAGACCGACCAGCCGAGACGGCGGGAGAACGCCGGTTCCGCCTTGCGGAAGCGCAGGCGCGGGCGGCGCAGTTCATTGCACAGAATGGCGGCCGCATCGGCGCAGAGGCGCCGCACGTCTTCGCCGACGGCGATGATGAGCGAGGCGGCTCCGTCCACGGCGACGGAGGGTGCCGCCGTGTCGAGCCGGAGCGCGAGGCGGACGTTGTCCAGGGCCCGGTTGCCGACCATCGTCGCGGTGTTGATGCGGGTGCCTGCCAGGGCGCGGATGCGCGCGTCCGCCTGCGGCGTGGGGAGCGCCGCCAGCAGCAGGAAGAGTCCGTCCGTGCGCAGAAACAGCGCAAACGGGAAGGTGCCGGCGGGCAGGCTTTTGCCGTCGCCCGCCCAGAGCCGCAGCGCGCCCGAGTCCGTGTGGTAGAGGGCGAGGGCGCGGTCGAGTTCGACGGGTGCTCCCAGCGGGGTGTCTTTCCAGTGCAGCCGGGGTTCGGAGGCGGGCAGACTCAGGATGGCCGCGCGCACGTAGGGACGTACGGTGGCGCCATTCGGCAGGTCCCGCAGCAGCGTCAGCCCGTCGGCAAAGAGGGTCTGCTGAGAAATGGTCCAGGTCATATCGGCGTCAGAAAAGGTTGTTCAGGCGGCCAGCAGCGTCCAAGCGCCGTTCCAGAGAAAGACGAAGGTGTCGGTTTGCGTGAGGAAAAGTTCGCGGAAGAAGGCGCCCCAGCCGATGGGGGAATAGGCGGCCAGCGCAATGCAGAGCACGAGCAGGTTCATCGCCGTCAGAAACAGGACGGAAAAGAAGAACCCGTAGGTATCCAGGTCTTCCTGATACTGGAGCAGGGCATTGAGCGTGAAGCAGCCGTGGAACCCCCAGAGAAACCCGAAGATGCCCGAGCAGACGGCGCCCGCCACTGTGCCGCCGACCGGGAGGGCGAAGGAAAGAAGCGACGAAAGAAGCAGGAATATCAGTGCCGGGAGCGGAAAGAAATAGGGCGCCAGAAGCCCGATCATGGTGGGCGATGTGATGTCGACGGAGCCGTGCTCTTTGTCGACCACAAGCCGTGAAACCGTGGAGCCGGAGAGCAGACCGAACAGGGCATGCGTCAGTTCGTGAACCCAGATGTACGGCGCGGCCGGAAATCGAACAACCATGAAGATGGTGGTAAAGAGCAGCGCCCCGATGAGGAAGGCGCCGACCGGCGCGGAGAGCGACAGAATGGGGACCGTGGCTTTCGCCGGGTAGTGGACGGCAAGCACGTGAAGCATGCGCATCAGCCCGGAGCAGACCGGAATCAGCAACAGCCCCAGAACGAAGAGCGCCAGGCGCATCCGTACCGACGGACGGAGATTTTTTTCACGTGCCCTGGCGCTCATTTCTTTTTTTGTTGACCTCGAAAG
Source organism: uncultured Verrucomicrobiota bacterium (assembly GCA_949295265.1). Lineage (GTDB taxonomy): Bacteria > Verrucomicrobiota > Kiritimatiellia > RFP12 > UBA3636 > JAEDLN01. Next base: position 3,903 of record CASFKR010000016.1, read on the forward strand.
CCGTTTTCACTATTCTTCCCGGACTAAGCACATCCAGATTCGTTATTTTCCCCAGGAGTTTTTCCATCCATGCCCAATATCAAGAGTGCCATTAAGCGCGACGCCATTTCGAAGGCGCGCCGTCTGCGTAACCAGGCCAACAAGAGCCGCCTCCACACCGCGGTCCGTACTTTCCGCGAAGTTGTTGCCGCCGGTGATGCGAGCAAGTACGAGGAAGCTTTCCGCACGTTTTCGTCTGAGGTTGACAAGGCTGCCCGCAAGGGTGCCATCACGAAGAACAGTGCCGCCCGCCGCAAGTCCCGCGCGGCTGCCCTGATGGCCAAGAAGGCCTAGGGATTTCTTCGAATCTGGTTTTCGTAAAGAGGAGTCCGGCATCTGACCGGGCTCCTTTTTTTGTTTCCCGTGCGGAACGGCGCGGGCGGCGGAAACCAAAACCCCGACCGGGCGGATGCAGAGCACGGTCGGGGCGCGGAGGGCGGGACGTTACCAGGCGCCGACGCAGGCGTCGACAATCGTTTCCGAGAGGTCTTTGGCGACCTCCGGCAGGCAGCGCAGCTTGAAAGCCAGCGACTGCGAGCCGCCGTCAAAGGTTTCATCGCCGCGGACCGAACTGCGCTCGAAGAGCACCTCGTCCGGCTGCCCGTTCCGCCCGATTTTGGCGAAGCGCACACGCGCCGTCAGGTACATCCGGTAGCGGTTGGGGTCCTGCGTGCTGTCCTTGTTGTAGGTGACGGCTTCCTGCTCGTAGGAGGTGATGACGACGTCCAGCCGCGTGGCGGCGAGTTCCTCGGGTACGATGCGCAGGGTGCCTTCGCGCCGGATTTCCTTGTGGAGTTCGCGCGTCAGGTGGCGGGCCGCTTCCGGTTGCCCGGACTCATTGAGCACCGTCGGCACGTAGACATCGCAGAGTTCGGGGGCGAGCGTGGTGCCGAGCTTGTACTCCGTGGCGCAGCCGCACAGAAGCGCGGCACCGGCCAGCAGAGAGAAGAAGATCGATTTTTTCATGGGAAAACGGAATGCGCGCCGCGCAGCTTCCGGGAAGATGATACCGCATGCGGACCCTTCGCGGAACCCGGCGGGACGGATTATTCTGCAGCGGGCGGCGCGGCTTCGGGTTCGCGGGGGCGGAGGGTCGTCTCCAACACCGGGATGGCGTAGACGATGGCGCGCCCTTTTTCGTAGACCTTTGCCGCTTCGCAGACGGCGTCGAAGACGGGGCGGTGCAGGCGCTGCGGAATCAGGATGTAGATGATTTCCTTGGAGGAATCCACATTCAGCGAGTGGAAGAAGGAAAAGGTGGTTTCTCCGGCGCCGCGGCCGTAGGTGATGGTGGCACCGGAGGCTCCGGCGGCAATGGCGGCCTTGCAGACATTCGGCGCTTTGCCGCGCTCAAGGATGCAGACGAGCAGTTCGTTTTCCATGGCAATCGGAATTCAGGGGTGGAAAAAGATGAACTAGCGGACGAAAAGAGCAATCAGACGCGTGGCCATCGGCGCCAGCATCACGCTCGTGGCCGCACCCAGGCAGGAGAGACCGACGAGGCCGAAACCGACGCGCATGGGGTCCAGACCCATCGCCGTGGCCAGCCCCAGCGAGATGGCCGCATTGATGGGGATGTTGACCGGGCCCGTGGTCGCCGCAGCGCAGTCGAACGCAACCGAGGCATAAAAGTCCTTCGAGACGAAGACCAGTACAAACAGAAGCACCAGAATCGGTCCCACAAACCAGACCATCGGCTTGTCGTAAATGACTTTGGCGATGCCCAGCGCCATGCCCAGAGCGGAACCTACGGCCGTGGCATAGGTGAGCGCTTTGGCGGACATGTCGCCGACGGTGATTTCCTGCACCTGCTGCGAGAGGTTGCGCAATGCCGGCTCCACGAGCGTGGCGAAGAACCCGATGCCGAAGCAGATCAGCATAATCGCCCACGCATACGGGCGCAGCCGAATCAGCGCGTGCCCCACATCATCCGCCAGCGGCTGGAGGCACATGTTGACGCCTTTTTCCAGGCAGAACAGCCCCAGCAGCACCAGCACAAAGCCGATGAAATAATTCTTCGGCGCGGTGAAGGGGGAGCGCAACGCCAGTTTGAGCACGACCAGCGTGAGCAGGAAGGGCGTCACCGATTTGAAAATCGTGAAAAAATCACTGAGCAGCGTACGAAGCATGGGCGGAACAGAGGGAAAAAGAAGGGCCCCGCAACACGGGAAAAACCGAACCGTCCGGGCGCAAATCCCGGCAGAAAAATCTTATGGAAAAAGCATACCGGAACCCGGGCGTTTCGGCAAGGAGAAAACCGTAAAACGGCGGGATGAACATGCGCCGCAACCCGGCGCTTCCCCCTTGCCGGACCGGTGCGCGGCCGCCCCGGTGGCACGGGGGCGGAAATCTGGTACAATGAAGACGCGGTCAGGCGGCGGCTCAACACCGGAACACTGCCGCTATCCGCCATCAGTTTTCAGGAGGCTGACACATGAACGTTTTGCTGCTCAACGGAAGCCCGCATGCCGACGGATGTGTCCATCTGGCCCTCAGCGAGGTCGCCAAGGGGCTCATCCGCAGCGGCGTCGGGGCCGAGGAATTTCACATCGGGACCAAACCCGTGCAGGATTGCATTGCGTGCCGCCGGTGCGCGGAGCTCGGGCATTGCGTGTTCCGGAATGACCGCGTCGCCGATTTCATCGAGGCGATGCGGGGTTGCGACGCGCTCGTGGTCGGCGCCCCCGTCTACTACGCGGGCCCTCCGGGGGCGCTTTGCTCGTTGCTGGACCGCGCCTTTTTCTCGGCGCGGGACGTCTTCAAGGGCAAACCCGCCGCATGCGTCGTCAATTGCCGGCGCGGCGGTGCGAGCGCGACGTTCGACCGCCTGAACAAGTTTTTCACCATTGTCCGGATGCCCGTGATTGCTTCGCAGTACTGGAACAGCACCCACGGCAATACGCCGGAAGAGACGCTCTGCGATCTGGAAGGGCTGCAGACCATGCGCACGCTGGGTGACCAGATGGCGTATGCCCTGCTCTGCCGCGAGAAGGCGAACCTGCCGCCGCCCGCCGAAGAGCCGTGGCAGCGGACCAATTTCATTGAACGCTAGGAGGCCGCGGCACACCGCCGCGCGGAAAAGATGACCGGAACAGGGATCTTCAGCAGTCTGGAAACGCTCGCACGGGTGTCGGACGCGAAATCGCGTTCCATCAGTGCGGAAAACCGCACCGGCGCAAAATCGGGCGGGGGGCGCGAGCCGCCCCCGACCGATGCGGCGGGGCGTCCCGCGGGACCCGCCCGCGAACTCGGGCGCGGCTGGAAGACGCACCCGAGCGACCGCATCGCACCCGGCGAGACGCTCTGCCTCGCGGATATCGAGGGTCCGGGCAGCATTCAGCATATCTGGATGACGCCGACTGGCGAAACGCGCACCTCTATCCTGCGGATTTATTACGACGGCGCCGCGCAACCCGCCGTGGAGTGTCCGCTCGGCGATTTCTTCGCTTCGCCCTGGACGGGCCGCGAGCACTTCGCCCCGATCCGCTCGCTGGCGGTCTGCGTCAATCCCGGCAGCGCTTTTAACTGCTACTGGCCCATGCCGTTCCGGCACCGGTTCCGGATGACGCTGGAGAATCTCTCGCCGCGCGAGGAAAAGACGCTCTATTACCAGATTGACTACGCCCTCGGCGCCCTGCCGGAGGATGCTGCTTATTTCCATGCGCAATTCCGGCGCAGCCAGCCGCCGCCCGATGGCGTGCATACACTGCTCGACGGCGTTCGCGGCAAGGGGCATTACGTCGGCACCGCGCTGGCCTGGCAGGTGAATCACAACGGCTGGTGGGGCGAAGGCGAGATCAAGTTCTACCTCGACGGGGATGCCGATCCGGACGTTTCCGGCGGCGCCTGCATCGGCGGTTCAACGGGGTTTCCGACCATTTGCGGCACGGGTACGGAGGATTATTTCTGCGGCTCGTACAATTTCGAAAATGTCGCGCAGCACCGCTACGAGCCGTTTACGGGTCCCTACACGGGCATGCCGCTCGTGGTGTGTCCCGACGGACTCTATCAGGCGAATCAGCGCTTCAGCCTGTACCGTTGGCATCTCTGCGATCCCATCCGGTTCGGAGAAAACCTGAAAGTGACGATTCAGGCGCTTGGCTGGCGCTCCGGCGGGCGCTTCCACAAGCGGGCGGACGATATTGCTTCCGTTGCTTTCTGGTACCAGCTGCCGCCCGCCGCCCCGTTCCCGCCGCTGCCGGATGCCGACGGGCTGGAAATCATCTGACATGGAGCGTTTATTTTATGGAAAACACAGACTCCTTTCTGCATGTGCTGGACGGGGACGGCACGGATGTCACGTTTGCGGAAACCGGCCTGCCGGGCGAGCGGCTCGTCTGGCGCGATGTGCTCTATGAGGGCCCGCGCACGGGCGCGGTGCCGCCGGATGAGCGTGAACTCGCCGCCCGCGCCCGGTACCTGACCGCCGATGCGCCGCCGGGGCGCACGCCCACGCCCGAAGGCGCGCTGCGGATGCTCCGCGCGCAATACGCCCGCCTCCGCCGGGCCGCCGCGGAAGGCACGCCGCTCGTCCTCTGGTTCGATGCCTGCCTGTTCGACCAGGCGATGCTCGCGCATGTGCTCGCGTGTCTGTCGGTCTGGGGCATGCCGCCTTCGGTGGCGCTGATCTGCCCGGACTCCTTTCCGGGGCATCCCCGGTTCAACGGGCTCGGGGAACTCACGGCGCCGGAACTGGCTTCGCTCTGGCCCGCGCGGGAGCCGCTGACGCCCGCGCACGTCGCGCATGCGGTGCGTGCCGACCGCGCCTTTGCGCTGCGCGACCGCGCCCTCCTCGAGGCGCTCGCCGCCGAATCCGATGCGCCTCTGCGCTTTGTCCCGGCGGCCGCCCGGCGTCTTCTTCAGGAATTCCCCGACCCCGTCACCGGGCTTGGCCGCCTCGAGCAGCTCGCGCTGCAGGCGGTCGCCGCCGGGGCGCACACCCCGCCGGAAATCTTCCGCGCCGCCGCGCAGCTCGATTCGCCGCCGCAATACTGGGGCGATTCGCAGCTGTACCGGACGCTCAACCGCCTGGCGGAACAAACCCCGCCGCGCCTCGTTATCGATGCGCCCGGCGGCAAAATCCCCGCCTTTGCGACGCCGGAGGAGCTGGCGCCCATTCGTGTCCGCCTTCCGTGAGCGCGGTCTGCACGCGCCGCGCGCGGCTTATTCGCGGATTTCGAGGATGAACGGGCGGTTGCGCATCGTCAGCGGAATCGCCGCCGTGGACGCCAGCGTCGCCACCGGTTCCGTCCCCGCAACCGGATTGAAGATAAGGACGGAGCTGCACGGGCGCGCGAGACGTACCGTCACCGGGTGCGCGTCGCGCACGCTTTCGCCCCAGACGATGAGCCGGAATGTGCCGTCGCTGTGCGCGAGCAGCAGGTCGTGAACCGTCGGGGTGCGCCCTTCCACCGCGTAGCTGAGCGTACGAGGCGGATCCTTCGTCGCGCTGTCCTCGAGGATGGTCGTGAGGTTGTGCAGATAATGCGCCGCTTTGCGGGGCGTGTAGTCGGGTGCGAAGAAGCCGAAGGTCTGGTTGCCGCCTTCATCGGTGCGGTCGCGCAACAGGTAGACCGAGGTGAAGCGCCAGCCGCGCCGGAATTGCGCCAGGTAGAGCGAGAGCAGGTTGAGACCGTGGATTTCCTCCGTGACTTCTCCGCCGATGGTCGTGCCCGTCTCCGTGGTCACGCGGGGCGTGCGCTCGAGCGCCTCCGGCGCAGTTCCAGGATACTTGCGCGCCCAGGTGACCCCGTGGTTGCCGTAGAGACCGTCGATGCGGCAGTCGCTGCCCGGGGAGGCCGCATCCCAGGTTTTGTTGTCCTCCACGGCGGGTGCCGCCGGGTGGTAGATGTAATTGTGGACGTTGAGCGCATCCGCATAGCGCGTGCCGTCCGGCATCGCCGTGCCTGCGCCTTCGGGAATGACGAGGTATTGGAGTCCGGTGTTCTGCAACTGTCCGCCCGCTTCTGAAATGGACCACACGGGAAACTCGCGCAGCAGCGGGTCGGCTTTGACCGCGGCATACAGATCGCGCTGCACACAGGCGACGGGCACCCAGTTTTCATTGCCGTGGCCGCCGCCCTTTGCGCCGCCGTACGTCACGCCCCAGTTGTTGGGCTCGTTGTTGCCTTCAAAGGCGAACAGCGCGCCCATGTCGGCGAGCACCCGGCCCGTTTCCAGGAGCCGCGCAATGTCGGTGCCGCCGGAAACAAGGCCCCAGTTGAATTTCACCCCCGTTTCGCGGTGCAGGGTGAGGAAGGTCTCGAGTGTGGTCGGTCCGTCGTCCGTCAGCCCTTCAATGCCGCCCCGGACCCACCGGAAGCCGCAGTAACGGATCATTTCGACCGTTTTGTCGATGGGCTGACCCCGGTCCGGAAACGTGGTGCATACGCCGATGCTGGAAAGAAAGACGGCGACCGGCACGGCCGGTACGGGTTCCGGCGTCTGGGCTGTGCTGTCGGAGGCGGACGGCAGAAAAGACAGGGCCGCGAGCGGCGCGGAAAAGAAGGGATTGGTCATGGCGGCGCGGAAAGAAACGGCGGGAAACAGACCGAAAATGCGGTCCTACAGCGCCATTGTACGGAAATCTCCCGTCCCGTGGCAACGGGCTCCGCGCTCCCCTTCGAGGGTCGTTGCGCTGTCTCCGCTGCGCTGGGGGCTACTGGGGCTACTGAGGCTGCTGAGGCTACTGGGGCTACTGGGAGTGCTGCGCAGGCTTCGCTGCGCTGGCTCCGCTACGCTGGCTTCGCAGCGGGCGGTTAACGCCGCCCGCACTTGAAGCGGCACATTGCCGCCCGTCCGCATCACCGACGGGGATTCAGTCTTTATCGAGGCTGTAGAGGCGGTTGTCGGGGGAGAGAAAGCCGCAGCCGGGTGCGGTGTTGCCCGGGGAGCCGTCTGCCGTGTAGGGCTTTCGGAGCGATTCCACGTGCCCGTCGCAGAAGGCGACATTCGTTTTGCCGCGATGCCGGAAGCCCTGCGTGCCCGCCAGACGCGTCGATTTGCCTGAGCCGTCAAAGGCTTTTTCACGGACGGGCGCCCGCATGTATTTGTTGGCGCCGCCCTCGTATTGACCGTCGCCGAAAAGGGCGGTGCGCCCCGGTTCCTTGAGTTGCGAGAGGCGGGCGGGCGCTTTTCGCGAGCCGGAATCGCCTTCCGCCTTGCCGATGTAGCTGGTGTTGTAGTTGTAGCCCGTGTAGGGGTCGCCCGGCGCGTTGGATGGTCCGTTCAGATAGGCGGGGCACTGCAAAACGCGGTTGGCGCCGCCGGAGCTTACGCCTTCCCAGAGCAGACCGGGCTGCACCTCGCCCGAAGCCGCAATGCAGAAGTCCCAGCTCCAGGAGCGGTATCCGGCAACCCGCCGGTACGCCCACGGAAACTGTCCGCCATGCTCGTTGGCGTACACGAGCGCCGCTGCCGCCATCTGGCGCAGATTGGAGGCGCACGCGGTGCAGCGCGCTTCGTCGCGGACCCGCGAAATCGCCGGGTAGAGCAGCGCCGCCAGCAGCGTGATGAGCGCCAGGACGATGAGCACTTCCACGAGCGTAAAGCCGGTCCGCCCCCGCATCCGGGCGGGATGCGGGGACGGGGTGCAGAGAGAAAAACCGTTTTTATTCTTCGGCGTCATCCGGCAGCACAATACGGAAGAAGGCGGACTGCGCGTCGGCGGACTCGGCGGGGAGCGCGAAGCGCGCGCGTCCCGATGCGTCCGTTTCGAGCGGCGAGGGGAGCAGGCGCACGGCGGCGCCTCCGGGCGTCTCGCGGCGTTCGACGACGAAGAGGTCCCACGCGTTCTGCGCGAACGGGAGCGTCAGCACGGGGCGCTGCGTGGCGTCGAAGGCGAAGCCTTCCACCGCAAAGGCGCCCGCATGCGCCGCGTCGGGCGCGTTGCCGAGCGCGGCATTGAGCGCCGCCGGGAGCCCGTTGGCGCAGGCAGTGGATTTGCGCACCGTCGGAACGGCGTCAAACGCGAAATGGGTGCGTACCCAGTTGTCGAAGGAGGGCGCCGGCGCCACATCGCTGACGGCGTCGATTTCCGTTTCATCGCCCGGTTCCAGAGCCGTGATGCGCACGTACTGAATCCATTTGCGCCCCTGTTCATCCGCCTCCAGCGGGAGCGCGCCGATGTCAAAGCCGGTGCCGCCCGCCGAGCCGTTGTAGAGGCGGGCCATCTCGGCAAGGGTTTTGCCGACAAAGGCTTCGGGACCGATCGAGGGGTCGACGGGAAGGGTGGCGTCCGTCCAGGTGCCCCACCAGCGGTTGGTGAGCGTTGCCTCCGACGCCCAGAGCGCGGTGTCAGGGTTCTCCGGGTCGTAGCGGCGTCCCAGCGTGGGCGCAAAGCCGTCGGCGTACGGACCCGCTTCGAAGGCGTGCCACACGACGCCGTCCTGGCTGACTTCCACGAGCCCCGGTTCCGCCACGATGGAGGCGCTGCTGAAGACCAGCGTTGCGGGGTCGTCCATGCCGGAACCGTAGGCATTGCCGCCGAGCAGCTGGAAGGCGTTGCCGAAGATGATGAAATCGAGTCCGAACGGGTTGGCGGGATCGTCGAGCACGGGGTGGTCGAACGCCAGCGTGATGGAGCCGCCGATGTCTTCGTCAGACGCCGTGGCGAGCGTGACGACGTCGCTGCTCTGCCACGCCGGGTCGCACGGCACGACGGGCGATTCGATGTCCGCGCGCGGCTGCCACGTGACGGGGTCGAAGTACGGGTTGGCGCGCGCCGGAGCTCCCAGCGCCGCCGTCACATCGCCGTAGCCGGTGCCGGTATCCACGTCCGCCGTCACCACGCGCCATGCATACGGCGTTTCCGCCGCCGCAGGCTCCGACGGCCACGGGGTTTCGTATGTGCGCCAGTTGATGTGCCGCAGTGCAATCCATTCGCCCGGCACGGGCACAAAGCCGTCCGCCCCCACAGAGGCGTAGTTCCACGCTACGGCGGAGAAGGCGTCTCCGGTGCCTGAGGTCAACACCCAGTAGTGGTCGCCCGCATAGCGCTTGAACAGGTCCTCCGGGTCCGTTTGCGAACCCTGCGCCATCTCGAAAAGGCCTCCGTTCCCGTTGCGGTCGTACGCAAAGCCGTCGAGCGAGGCGCCGTACGTGCTTTCGCTCAGGAACGCGTGGAAGCGTTTGTCCTCCGTAGCGATGGTTTCAAGGATGTCCGTGAGGCAAGGCGCCGTGCCGTTCCAGCGGTAGCCCCAGGCCAGGGCTGTGGGATTCCAGTCGACGACGAGAATGGCGGTGTTGGTGCCGGAGCCGATCCAGAAATGGACGTCGTCAGGGGCGAATTCGGCCCGGAGCGGGGCGGCAGGTACGGTAAGAGCGAGGAGGAGCACGGCGGTCCGGCAAAAGACGCACCGTACCCGTCCTCCTTTTTCGGAGGCAGGAAGGTTGATCATGGGTTTTCCTTTCGCGGCCCCGTCGGAAAAAAAAAGTTCGCCCGGGGACGCCCGGAAAACGCGACAGGCGTTTCCGGACTTGCGGGTCGACACGTCTTCTGGCTTGCGTCCGCAGGTCCCGGCACATGCCGGAACCCGGAAGCACCATCCGGCCTTCCCCCGCCGTCCCCGCCTGCGTGGCAGGGATGTGGCAGAGTGGTGGCAGCGGAACCCGCTGCCGGGAGGGGCTTCAACGGACGGATACAGCTGCGCGACAGCGTCCGATTCTCACGGAACTTCCGTTTGCCGACCCGTGGCCCCCGGGAGGGGGCATGCGCAAAGCATACCGGAACGGTGTTTGCGCGCGCAAGCAATCTTGACACGCCCGGCGGCGGTCAATATGCTCAAGAGGCCTGTATTCCCCGTTTCCCACGCCGCATGAACCGTCCCCGCAAAAAGCACGCCGACAACGTTTCGGACCAGATTCTGGAAGCCGCCAAGACGCTCTTCGCCGAGAAGGGCTACCAGGATACGACGGTTCGCGCCATCGCCCAGCGGGCGCGCGTCAACGGCTCCGCCGTCAATTACTACTTCCGTTCCAAGGAAGGGTTGTATGAGGCGATTTTCCTGCAGGCATACGGTCAGCTGGAACCGGCGCTGGTCGCGCTGCTGCCGACGGTGCACGACCAGGAAAGCTGGGAAGCGGCGCTCCGCACGTGGCTGGATTTCATTCTGGCGCTCTTTCTGTACGACACGCCGGAGCGGGACATTTTCCGGCGGCTTGTGGCGCAGGAGCGCTCTTCGCCGACGGAGTTCGGCAACCGCATTTTCCACCATGTGGTGATGCCGGTTGTCGATGTTTTCCGCAAGCTCATCCGGATGGCCGTCCCGGAGGCGGACCCGGAGACCTTTCAGGCGATTTTCATTGTGCTGCTCGGGCAGTGCACATGCTTCATCCACCGCGATCCGCCGTGGGATGAACTCGAACTCTGCCCGACGCTCAGCCGCGAACAGTGGGCGCGGTTGCTGTGCGACCAGATTCTGGCGAATATCAAAGCCCGCTTTTCGTATCAGGGGAGAGGTGTCTGATGTTGTCGGCATTGAAACCGTTTGACCGCGCCCTGCTGTTCGACATGGATGGCGTGCTGGTCGACACGGAGCCGCTTCTGCTGGCCGCCGTGGTGGAAACGCTCACCGCCTGCGGCGCTCCGGCGCACGGCGACAAGGCGGACGCCTGGTTCGGCGCCAGCGAGCGCGAGTTTTACGCGGGGATGGCGGCCCGGCACGGGCTGACGTTCACCGACCGGATGGAAGAGGCGGTCCGCGCGCGGTTTCTGGCGCTCGTGCAGGCCGCTCCGGCACGCGCCGTCTACCCGGAAAGCGTGCCCGTGCTGGAGGCGTTTTGCGCGGAGTCGGATTTGGGGCTGGCGGTCTGCTCGGGTGCGGGCCGATGGAAGGTGAACATCAACCTGGAATCGCTCGGAGAGGCGGGCAGGGTTTTCGACGTCGTGGTGAGCGGCGACGACGTCTCGCGCTCCAAGCCGGCGCCCGATATTTTCCTCGAGGGCGCGCGCCGCCTCGGGGTGCCGCCGGAATGCTGTCTGGTCATCGAAGATTCGGTCGCGGGCGTGCGCGCGGCGTCCGCCGCCGGGATGCGCGCCATTGCGGTGACGCATACCTACCCCGCAGAGGCGTTCGAGGCGCTTTCGCCGCGCCCGGTGCGCATCGTGCCGCATCTCAATCCGGCGGTGATTCTGGCGGAACTGATGGCAATCGACGCCTGACGGATTTTTTTTTTACGGCAAATAAAAAGGAAACGGTCACATGAGTGCGGAACCGGAAACGATGAAGGCGAAGCCGGCGGAAGTTGTGGATGAGGCCGCAATGGCGGCGGCGCTCCGGCGCATTTCGGGGCGCATCGTGCTGTGCGGGCACGAACACCCGGACGGCGATGCCATCGGGGCGACGTTCGGACTGTGCCACGCCTTGCGCGCATCGGGGCGGGATGCCGTCTGCTGGGGCGTGGCCCCCATCCCCCGGATGTACAGCTACTTGGAAGAAGATGCGCTGCCGGGCATGAACGTCCCGCTGGAGGCCTTTGAGCCGATGCCGGACGACACCATCATCGTGCTCGACTGCGGCGTGGAAGACCGCGTCTATCCGCCGATCCGCCCGTGGCTCAGCCGTTGCCCCGTTCTCTGCATCGATCACCACAAATCCAGCACCGGGCTGCAGGGACCTTTCCTGCTCGAACCGGAAGCCGGTTCCGTTTCCGAAGTGGTGTACCGCGTCGCAAAGGCCGCGGGGCTCACCATAACGCGGTCGGCCGCCGAGGGCTTCTGGACCGGCATCATCACCGACACCGGCCGCTTCATGTACGCCGGCGCGTCCGGCGACACGTTGCGCGCGGCCGCCGAGCTTCGCGAACTCGGCGTGCGCAATGACCTCATCGGCGAACGGGTGTTCGGAAAGCGTCCGCTCAAAAGCCTCCTGCTCGAGCGCCGCATGTTCGCCTCCCTGCGCGTGAGCGAAGACGGGCGCGTCGCCATGGGCGGTCTCCGGGCGGAGGATTATGCCGCCGAACAGTGCACCGCCGAACACAGCGAGAATTTCGTCGATATCGTGCGCACCATCGACGGGTGCGAAATTGTGGCGTTTGTGCGGCAGATCAAGCCGGGCGGTCCCGCGCACGTGAGTCTGCGCACGACCGATGCCATCGATGCCTCCGCCATCTGCGTCGAATGGGGCGGCGGCGGGCATGCCCGCGCCGCGGGGGCTACGCTCAACCTCTCCTACGAGGCGGCGTTCGAGGCGGTGTATGAACGCATGCGACAGGCGGTTGCCGCCATCCCCGCGCCGTAACCGCGCCCCCGCTGTGGCAGGGGCGTGTCACCGGTGTGTCACAGGAAGGGCGAAACCCAGCCCTTGATGATGAGCCCGAGGATGATGAGCGGCAGCACAAACGTCATGTAGCCGCGCATCCAGCCCGGGAATTTGGCGCCTCTGCCGGTATTGATTTCCGCCTGGAAGTTTTTGAAGCCCCAGCCGTAACGCGTGCAGCAGAAGAGCAGATACACCAGCGCACCCACGGGGAGACACGTGCCGGAGGTCAGGAAGTCTTCAAAATCGAGAATCGTCGTGCCTTCGCCCAGCGGCTGAATGTGCTTCCAGAGGTTGTACCCGAAGATGCACGGGAGCGGGAGCACCAGCATCGCCAGCAGGTTCAGCGTGACCGATTTGCGGCGCGACCACCCGAACAGGTCCATCGGGAAACTGATGATGTTCTCGAAGACGGCAATGACCGTCGAGAGCGCCGCAAAGCTCATGAACAGGAAGAAGACGGTGCCCCAGAAGGCGCCGTGCGGCATTGCGTTGAAGACGTTCGGGAGCGAGAGGAAAATGAGTCCGGGACCGGAGCCCGCCTCCACGCCGAAGGCGAAGCAGGCGGGGAAGATGATGAGCCCGGAGAGCAGCGCCACGGTGGTGTCCAGCGCCGCCATGCGCACCGTGTCCGGGAGCAGCGTGTGTTCGTGCTTGAGGTGGCTGCCGAAAATCGCCAGCGCGCCGATGCCGATGCTCAGCGAGAAGAAGACCTGGTCCATCGCGGCAAAGAGCGCATTGCCGATGCCCGCTTCGCGGAGCCGCGCCAGGTCCGGTTTGAGGTAGAATTCCAGCCCCGCTTTGCCGCCGGGGAGCGTGAGCGAGTGCAGCGCGAGGAAGATGAGCATCAGGAAGAGTGCGCTCATGATGTACTTGGTGATGCGCTCGACGCCGCTGCGCAGCCCCAGCGCGCAGATGCCGAAGCAGAGGCAGACCACGAAGACGGCGTAGGCGGTCATGATGCCGGGCGAGGCCATCAGCGCGGTGAAGTGGGTCTCGATGAGCGCCGCGGATTCTTCCGCCGGGAGATGCGAAAAGGCGCCGCGCGCCGATTCCGTCACGTAGTACAGCAGCCATCCGGTGATGGGCACATAGTACATCATCAGCAGATAGTTGCCCGCCATGCCGGGCCATTTGTACCAGTGCCACTTGGTGCCGGGCTTTTCCAGGGCTTCGAAGGAGAGTGCCAGCGAGCGCTGGCTCGCCCGGCCGCACGCAAATTCCGTGAGCACCAGCGGTATGCCCAGCACCACCAGAAAGAACAGGTAGATGAGGACGAACCAGGCGCCGCCGTACTGCCCCGTGATGAAGGGAAAGCGCCACACATTGCCTAGCCCGATGGCGCACCCCGCCGCGAGGAAGAGGAAGCCGAGGCGGGAGGAGAGCGTTTCACGCCCGGCCGTATCTCCGGACGGAAGGGAAGGCGTTTGTTTCATGGTCATGATGAGAAGAAGCGGGCAATCCAGCCCTGAATGAGAAGGCAGAACACCACGACGGGTGGAACGGTCATCAGGTAGCGGCCCAGCCAGGCGGGGATTTTCGCGCCGGAGCCGGCATTGACCTCCGCACGGAAGTTTTTGAAACCCCAGCCGTACCGGGTGGCGCAGAAGAGCAGGTAGACGAGCGCGCCGACCGGCAGAATCGTGTTGCTCAGCAGGAAGTCTTCCAGATCAAGGATGTTGGAGCCCGGCCCGAAGGGCGTGAACGCCTTCCAGAGGTTGAAGCCGAAAATGCACGGAAGCGTGAGTACGAGCATCGCCAGCAGATTCCAGAAGACTGATTTGCGGCGCGACCACCCGAACAGGTCCATCGGGAAGGATAGGATGTTTTCGAAGACGGCAATCACCGTCGAGAGCGCCGCAAAGCTCATGAACAGGAAGAAGACCGCACCCCAGAAAGCACCATGCGGCATCGCATGGAAGACGTTCGGAAGCGAGAGAAAAATCAGCCCGGGGCCGGACCCCGCCTCCACGCCGAAGGCAAAGCAGGCCGGGAAAATGATGAGACCCGAAATGAAGGCGACCGAGGTGTCCAGCGCCGTGATGTGCATCGTGTCCGGCAGGAGCGTGCGGCGGCGCGTCAGGTGGCTTCCGAAGATGGCCAGCGAGCCGACGCCCAGCCCGAGCGTGAAAAAGGCCTGTCCCATGGCGGCGATGAGCGCATTGCCGATGCCCGCTTCGCAGAGCCGCGACCAGTCCGGCTTGAGGTAGAAGGCGAGTCCGGCCTTTCCGCCGGGGAGCGTGAGCGAGTTGACGGCGAGCGCAATCAGGAGCAGGAAGAGTCCCGCCATGATGTACTTGGTGATGCGCTCCACGCCTTTGCGCAGCCCGATGGCGCAAATGCCGTAGCAGAGAATGACGACGACGGCCATGTAGAACACCATTACGCCCGGCGAACCGAGCAGCTGCTCAAACTGTGCGCCGATGCGCGCGGCGGATTCTTCGGCCGGGATGCCCGAGAAATCGCCGCGGGCGCTTTTGACGGCGTAGCAGAGAATCCAGCCGGTAACGGGCACGTAGAACATCATCAGCAGGTAGTTGCCGGCCATGCCGATCCATTTGTACCAGTGCCACTTCGTGCCCGGCGGCTCCAGGACGTCGAAGGAGCGCGCAATCGAGCGCTGGCTCGCGCGGCCGCACGCCAGCTCGGTGAGCACCAGCGGAATGCCCAGAAAGAGCAGGAAAAGCAGGTAGATGAGCACGAACCAGGCGCCGCCGTACTGCCCCGTGATGAAGGGAAAGCGCCACACGTTGCCCAGCCCGATGGCGCATCCGGCGGAGAGGAACAGGAACCCGATGCGGGACGAAAAGGTTTCGCGCTCCGGCATCGCTTCAGCAGGGGTGGGCGAATCAGTCATGGCGGAAAGGGGAGAGGTGTTCGGCTGCGGTTGTGGCAGGGGCGTGGCACCGCCCCTGAAAAACATCATGTTTCGGAGAGTTTACCAGATTCCGGGGATGACGGGATAAAAAATCGCCGTCGGCCGGGTTGCGGGGTGAGGAGAAAAGAAATCCGCGAAGAAGCGGCGGCGGCACGGGTGCCGGGCGGGCTTCTTCGCGGGGCGGCGGGTGCCGCGTGTCGGGCGGGTGCCGCGTGTCGGGCGGGTGCCGCGGTTGCGGCGCTTACGACGAGAAGTGCGAGCGCGGCTCCTTGCCGATGGCGTAGACGTGGAAGCCCATGCCGAAGAGCTTCGCATGGTCGAGGCAGTTGCGCCCGTCAAAGAGGAAGGCGGGTTTGCGCATGGAGTCGTATACCCGCTGCCAGTCCATCTCCGGGAAGCAGCGCCAGTCCGTCAGGAGCGCAATCGCATCCGCTCCGGCGGCTGCGGCGTAGGCGTCCGGTTCGTAGACGACCGAGCCGCCGAGCGGACCGAGTTCGCGGCGGGCATTGTCGAGCGCATACGGGTCGGTGACGATGATGTCCGCATGCTCTTCGAGCAGCAGCTGCGAGACGAGGTAGGCGGGGGTTTCGCGCGTGTCGGAAGTGTCCGCCTTGAAGGCGTAGCCGAAGATGGCGATGCGCTTGCCCGCAACGGTGTTGAACATCGCGCGGAGCATGTTGGCGACAAAGCGGGTCTCCTGGTGGAGATTCATGTCGACGACGGTGCGCCAGTAGGCGGCGGCTTCCGTGAGCCCCTGCTGTTCGCAGAGATAGACGAGGTTGAGGATGTCCTTCTTGAAGCAGGAGCCGCCGAAGCCGACGCCGGCCTTGAGGAACTTGGGGCCGATGCGCGAGTCCGTCCCGATGGCGCGGGCGACTTCCGTGACGTCGGCACCCGTCTTTTCGCAGAGCTCGGAGAGCGCGTTCACCGAGGAGATGCGCTGCGCGAGGAAGGCGTTGGCCGCCAGCTTCGAAAGCTCGGACGACCAGACGTTCGTGGTGAGAATCCGCTCGCGCGGCACCCACTCCGCATAGATGTCGACAATCGCTTCGCGGGCCTCCAGGCCGGTCGGCGTCTCTTCCGAACCGATCAGGACGCGGTCGGGCTTGCGCAGGTCTTCGATGGCTGTGCCTTCCGCCAGGAATTCGGGGTTGGAGAGGACTTCGAAGCGGTAGGGCGATTCGCCGGATTCCAGCACGCGCTTCATGGCGGTGGAGGTGCGCACGGGCAGTGTCGATTTTTCGACGACGATCAGGTCTTTCGTCGCGAACTGCTTGATTTCACGGGCGGTCTTTTCCCAGTATTGGAGGTCGGCCGCACAGCCCGCCCCTTGTCCGAAGGTCTTGGTCGGGGTGTTGACGGCCACGAAAATGACGTCGGCGTTTGCTACGGCGGCCGGAATATCGGTCGTGAAAAACAGGTTCTTTCCGATGGTTTCATTCACGACTTCGCGGAGACCCGGCTCGTAGAAGGGCAGACGGTCCGATTTCCACGCTGCAATCCGTTCCGCATTGATGTCGACAACGGTCACCGTACGGCCGGGGCATTTCTTGGCAATCATGGCCATGGTGGGACCACCGACGTAGCCGGCACCGATGCAAACGATATTGGTCAGTTTCTTCATGAGAAAGGTAGGATAAAGGAAGCATGCGCAAGGCATGCGGAGGATGGTTGGCAGGAAGAAGAAAGGAAAAAAGCGGCCGCAAGGGAGCGCTGTGCCGGGTTTTCAGTAATTGAACAGGTCGGTGAGCGTAGCCGATTGCCCCGTTGCGCGGATGTACGCTTCGAGGACGAGATTTTTGCTGTTGGCGGTGAGGCGGCGCCCCTTGGCGGCGCGGCTGATGAGCTTGTGCGTCAGGGGGCGCGCGGCGGCGGCAACCAAATCGTGGTTGGAGAAACCATGTTCGCGCATCAGCCCGGCAAGGGGCTGTTCGCCCATTTCGCGCGGCGGGGCTGCTTTTTCAGGTTGTTCGGAATCGGTAGACGTCATAACAGACGGAAAGGGTAGCAAATCCCTGCTCCACCGGCAAGAAAATATCCGGTTTTTTCAGGTTTTTATCCGGCTACGCCAGGAGCCAGAGCAGCAGATACGTCAGCCCGTACAGCAGCACATCCAGCAGGAGCGGAACATCGCGCGTGATGAGTTTCTCGGGGCGTCCGCCCGCATTTTTCGTGTAGACGAGAAAGAGGTAGCGGAAGATGCCGTAGACCGCAAAGGGGATGGTCAGGCCCATGTACTGCGTGCCGAATTTCTGGATGGTGGTGGGGGAGAGCGTCCAGAGCATGTAGCAGATGAGGGCGCTGGCCGTGGTGGCGGAAATGAGAATGTCGAGGAGGTTGGTCGTGTACAGGGACAGCACGGCGCGGTGGCGCGGCGCCAGTTCGCCCAGCGTCACCAGTTCAGCCCGCCGCTTGCACAGGGCCAGCACGAGTGCCATGTTGAAGGTGCAGATGTAAATCCAGGCGGAGGTGCCGACGCGGGCGGACACAACGCCGCCCAGCACGCGGATCGAGAAGCCGGCGGCAATCGTGCAGACATCCAGCAGTACATGGTTTTTCAGCACAATCGTGTACAGGAGCTGGAGCAGGAAATACCCCGCCACGCACACGAAAAAGGCTTTGCCGAGTGCCGCAGCACCCAGCCCGCAGAGTACCAGCAGCACAATCGCCTCGAGAATCGCCGTCCGGGGACGCAACGCACCGGAGGCAATCGGACGATGGCATTTTTCCGGGTGCAACCGGTCAGCCTCCACGTCATGCAGGTCGTTGAGAATGTAGACGCACCCGGTTGTAAAGCAGAAGATGACGAAGGCCAGCAACGTGCGGACCAGCGATACTTCAATCTCGAGCGGCTGGCTCTGATCTGCCAGTGCAAACAGAAACCCTGCCAGAACCAACAGATTTTTAATCCATTGACCGGGACGCAGGACGTTGATGACGGCAGGCAGTTTCATATCGAAAAGGTTCCCAATCCTATCACATTTTGCCGCCCCGGAACCATCGCCTTTTTCACAGGAGGGGGCACATGGAAAGTTCGCGTGGCTCTTTATCCATTCTTTCGCGGCTCAGCGCCCTGAAAACGCAGGCTCCGCCTCTGCCGCTCCGTGGCGCTGGCTCCGCGGCGCTGAGGGCCTCGTCGTTATCTGGGGCTACTGGGGCTACTGGGGCCACTGAGGCTGATGGGGTAAGTGGGGCTTCTGGGGCCACTGGGGCCACTGGGAATGCTGCGCCAGTTCCGCTACGTGCGATGGCGAGCCGTCGTATCCGTCCTGTTCGTCGTGTTCGTCGTGTCCGTCGTGTTCGTCCTGTTCCGGCTCGCTTGCGCCGGTTTTGCCGGGTGGCTCGCTTTTTGGGCGGGATTCCGGTACAATGGAGAGAAAACAAAGGAGTTTTTATGAAAGCAGCAAAGGTAACCATTGAGCCCGCAACAAAGGAAGACGCGTCCCTGCTGGCGAAGGTCGTTGGAATGGCCGTGGGCGAAGAAAAGGTCCGCAAATCCTCGGGCGCTTTTTTCTCCGCCATTCTGGAGGAACTGGCGCAGCGTGAGGATTCTCCGTACAGCTATCGCCATGCCCTGGTGGCGCGCGTCGACGGCAAGAGCGCCGGCGGCATTATCGGGTATGACGGCGATGCGCTGCCGCGGCTGCGGCTCGCCACGCAGGAGGTCATCCGCAAGCATACCGGCAAGGAGCCCCGTCTTGACTGGGAGACGGAGGGCGGCGAATTTTATCTGGATTCGGTCAGCGTGCTGCCGGAATTCCGCGGCCTTGGCATCGGGAAAAAGCTTGTCCTGGCATTGTGCGAGAAGGCTTACCAGGAGGGGCATGCCTGCGTGGGGCTCCTCGTCGAGCCCGAAAATAAAGGCGCCGATGCGCTGTACCGCGCCCTCGGGTTCGAGGAAGTGGGCCGCCGCCGCTTCCTGGGAAGCGACATGTACCATCTGCAGCGGAAAAAGCCGCAAGCCTGAAGCGCACACCGTCCCGTCCCGCAGGAGCCCCGCGCCTGCGGGGTGGTGCCGCATTGTCGCGCACCCGCCGCTCAGGGGGCGCTGGAATCGAGGTAGTGGCTGGTCAGGTCGCGTACGCGGAAAGAGGAAAACGCCTCTTTCGGCAGAAACTGCGCGGGAAGCGAGATGTGCCGGACTTCGTGGTCCTCAATCTGCGCGATGAGGGTCTGCACGGCGGTCCGCACCATGCATTCCGCCTGTTCCACCAGCGTCCCCTGCAAGCGCGCGGATGCAGCCTGCGCCCAGGTCCACTCATTGTAGACACCGACCAGATCGGGGTGATATCCCGAACCGGTCGGAATGCTGTCGAGAAAGGTCTGCATCGAATACTTGCCGAGAATCAGCAGCGCTTCGTGCCGCTTTGCGGCCAGTTCGGCAAATTCCTCCAGCCGCTCCTGCCAGCAGAGCACCGGTTCGACGCCGCAGGCGGCGCAGGCCTCCCGGAAACGTTCCGCATCGATTCGGTTGATGCAGATGTTTTTGTGGAAGCAGGCAAAGGCAATCCGGGTATGCTTCCGCCCCGCGAGCATCTCCACCGCCGCGCGGATGGGTGCCGCATGATCCGCCGCAACCGAGGAGAAGCCTGCGTCATTCGGATGGGCGAACGTGAGGAAGGGAAATTTCTGGCGCCGGAGCTGTTTCTGCAACTCCGGCGGAATCCGGCAGCAGTCATCGCCGAAAAGAATGCCGTCCACCCGCGAGGAGCGGAACCGCACGATATTCTCCGCAACGAGCTCCGGATGGAAACGATGAAGCCGGATGAGGATGGAATACCCCTGTTTGGCCGCCTCATCCATCGCAATTTCAGAAGCCGCTGCATAAAACAGGTCCGTCAGATTCGGCAGGAGCAGCCCCAGTGTCCGGGTGCGGCCGCGGGAGAGAGAAACGGCAATCTCCGAGGGAATATAGCCCAGTTCCTTTGCCGCCTGCCGGACCCGTTCCGCCCGTTCGCGGGCATCCCGCCGGACGCCGAGCGTTGCGCCGGAAAGCGCCCGGGCCGCCATCCGGACCGGAACGCCCGCTCTTTGCGCAACATCCTTGATTGTAATCATCGTTTCTTCTGTTTCCGGGTTTCCGGTTTTGTACCGTTTCAGTATAGCCCAGCTTGAAAAACGGCACGGTTGTGCCATTTGATAGGGCTACTGGGAGTGGGGCAACTGGGGCTACTGAGGCCACTGGGGCCACTGGGAGTGCGCGCTGGCTTCGCTGCGCTGGCTCCGCTGCGCTGGCTTCGCTGCGCTGGCTTCGCTGCGCTGGCTTCGCTGCGCTGGCTTCGCTGCGCTGGCTTCGCTGCGCTGGCTCCGCTGCGCTGGCTTCGCTGCGCTGGCTTCGCTGCGCTGGCTTCGCAGCGCTGGCTTCGCTGCGCTGGCTTCGCTGCGCTGGCTTCGCTGCGCTGGCTTCGCTGCGCTGGCTCCGCTGCGCTGGCTTCGCTGCGCTGGCTTCGCAGCGCTGGCTTCGCTGCGCTGGCTTCGCTGCGCTGGCTCCGCTGCGCTGGCTCCGCTGCGCTGGCTCCGCAGCGGGCGGTTAACGCCGCCCGCACTTGAAGCGGCACATTGCCGCCCGCCCGCACTTGAAGCGGCACATTGCCGCCCGCCCGCATCACCAGCGGGGGTCCCCCGCCCGCCCTTTTTCGGGATTGTTTTCGGAGAAAAATCAAAAATGTTGCGGTTGCGCGGGAACAGAACTTGCACGGGATGAAGGTTTATCTTATCCTGCGGAAAAAGCGGTGCTCGCTTTTTGCTGAATCCCAACGAATAACCACAGGAGTGTATTTCGCATGGCAAATCGTATTGTTCTGAACCAGGTCTCTTATCACGGAGCCGGTGCAATCGCCGAGATTCCCGCAATCGTGAAGGGACAAGGGTGCAAGAAAGTTTTCGTGGCGTCCGATCCGGGGCTGATTCAATTCGGCGTGACCGGCAAAGTGACGGATCTGCTTGATCAGGCGAAAATCAAATACAAAGTTTTCTCGGATATCAAGCCCAATCCCACGATTGAAAATGTTCAGGCGGGTGTGAAGGCGTTCCAGGCCGCGAAGGCGGACTGCATTGTCGCCATCGGCGGCGGTTCGTCCATCGACACGGCCAAAGCCATCGGCGTCATTGTGACGAATCCCAAGTTCGCGAATGTGCGTTCGCTGGAAGGCGTTGCACCGACCAAGAATCCCTGCGTGTTCACGATTGCGGTGCCGACGACCGCCGGCACGGCTGCGGAGGTGACCATCAACTACGTCATCACGGACCGCGAAAAGGACCGCAAGTTCGTGTGCGTCGACCCGCACGACATCCCGATGGTGGCCGTCGTCGATCCCGACATGATGCTCTCGATGCCGGCGAAGCTTTGCGCCGCCACGGGCATGGATGCGCTGACGCACGCCATTGAAGGCTACATCACCAAGGGGGCCTGGGAGATGACGGACATGTTCCATCTCAAGGCCATCGAGCTCATCGGCCAGTATCTGCGCAAGAGCGTGAAGGGTGACAAGGAGGCGCGCGAGAAGATGGGTCTGGCCCAGTATATCGCGGGCATGGGCTTCTCGAATGTGGGGCTCGGCATTGCGCACGCGATGGCGCACCCGCTTTCGGCGTACTACGACACTCCGCACGGCGTGGCATGCGCGATTCTGCTGCCGCACGTGATGAAGTTCAATTCGACGGTCAAGGGTTCGGACGCGCGGTACCGTGCGATTGCGGTTGCGATGGGCGTTCCGGGTGCCGAGAAACTCAAGGGCGCGGCGGCCATCAAGGCGGCTTGCGATGCTGTTGCGAAGCTCGGTGCCGATGTGGGCATTCCGCCGGACCTCAAGGAGATCGTCAAGGCCGAGGATATCGCGTTCCTGGCGAAGTCGGCGTTCATGGACGCATGCCGTCCGGGCAATCCGCGCGATGTGACGGAGAAGGAACTCGCGGACCTCTACACCGCACTTTCCGCGAAGCCTGCGGCGAAGAAGGCGCCCGCCAAAGCTGCGGCGAAGCCCGCGGCGAAGAAGCCCGCCGCCAAGCCTGCGAAGAAGGCGCCCGCCAAAGCTGCGGCGAAGCCCGCGGCGAAGAAGCCCGCGGCCAAGAAGGCGCCCGCCAAGAAGCCCGCGGCTAAAAAGGCTCCTGCGAAAAAGGCACCCGCCAAAAAGAAGTAAGCGGGCGCAGGCCCGTACCGCCTCCGCGGCGGTAACGGAAAAGGCCGTCCGGGCATGCCCGGGCGGCCTTTTTGTTTGGTGAAGCGGGCCGATGCCGCTTACCGGATGTCGGCGTGGTACGCCTGGAGGGATTTGACCCGCCCGCCGCCGTCGCGCGCCGTTCGGATGCCGCGCGCCGCCGCCGATGCCGCCGCAATCGTCGTCAGATACGGCACCTTGTATTTGATGGCCGCCTGACGGATCGAGGCATCGTCGGCACGCGCATCGCGGCGTCCCGAAGGCGTATTGATGATGAGCGCAACTTCGCGGTTCAGAATGGCATCGATCACGTTGGGACGCCCCTCGCCGATCTTGTGGACGGGGAGGGCCTCGACGCCATGCGTGCGCAGCCACGCCGCAGTGCCTTCGGTGGCGAGCACCGTAAAGCCCAGATTGACGAAGGCGCGGACCGCATCAATCGCGTTCTCTTTCTTTTCGGAAAGGGAAACGAGGATTTTGCCGCCGCATTCGACCGGCAGGGGAGAGCCGGCGCCTTCCTGCGACTTGAAGTAGGCCAGCCCAAACGAGGAGGCCATGCCCAGCACTTCGCCGGTGGAGCGCATTTCCGGGCCCAGAACGGGGTCGACTTCCGGGAATTTCGAGAAGGGGAACACCGCCTCCTTGACGCCGAAGTGCGGAATGACGCCATGGTGCAGCTTGAGCTCCGCGAGCGATTCGCCCAGCATCAGGCGCGTGGCCGCGCCCGCCATCTGGATGTTGCAGACCTTCGAGACGAGCGGTACCGTGCGCGAGGCGCGCGGATTGGCCTCGATGACGTAGACCTTGCCGTTCTCGATGGCGTACTGCATGTTCATCAGCCCGCAGACCTTGAGCTCCTGCGCGATGGCGCGCGTGTAGCGCAGAATCGTCTCCCGCGCTTCCGCCGGAATGGAGACGGGCGGAATGACGCAGGCGGAGTCGCCCGAGTGGATGCCGGCCAGTTCGATGTGCTCCATGATGGCGGGAATGAAGACGTCCTGTCCGTCGGAGAGTGCGTCCGCTTCGCACTCGAGCGCGTCCCGCAGGAAGCGGTCGATCAGCAGCGGACGGTCCGGCGTGACGCCGACCGCCTTGGAGACATATTCGGAGAGCATCTGCTCGTCGTAGATGACCTCCATGCCGCGCCCGCCCAGCACGAAGGAGGGGCGGATCATGATGGGATAGCCGATGGCGTCGGCGAGTTTTTTCGCCTCATCGAGCGTGGCCGCCATGCCGGACTCCGGCATCGGGATGCCGAGCTTGTCCATGCGGTGGCGGAAGAGGTCGCGGTCTTCCGCAATGTCGATGGCGTCGATGGAGGTGCCGAGGATGCGGACACCCGCCTCCGAAAGCTGGCGCGCGATGTTGAGCGGCGTCTGCCCGCCGAACTGCACGATGACGCCCAGCGGATTTTCCTTGCGGTAAATCTGGATGACGTCCTCCATCGTGACGGGCTCGAAGTAGAGTTTGTCGGAGGTGTCGTAGTCGGTGGAGACGGTTTCCGGATTGCAGTTGACCATGACCGTCTCGTAGCCGAGTGCGCGCAGCGAAAAGGCGGCATGGACGCAGCAGTAGTCGAACTCGATGCCCTGCCCGATGCGGTTGGGACCGCCGCCGAGAATCATCACCTTTTTCGGGTTGGCGGAGGCGGGAACTTCGTCGGCGGAGCCGTTGTAGGAGGAGTAGTAATAGGCTTCGCCGCCGCCGGTGCCGGAGACGGGGACGCGGTGCCACGTCTCTGTCACGCCGATGGCTTCGCGGCGCGTGCGGATGGCGGTTTCCGAGACGGAGAGGATTTTCGCCAGATAGCGGTCGGAGAAGCCGTCGCGCTTGGCCTGCGCCAGGAGGTCGTCCGGCGGCACGGCGCCCTTGTGCGCCAGGAGCTGCTCTTCGAGCTGCACGAGCTCGCGCATCTGCCGGTGGAACCAGGGTTTGATGCCCGTCAGCCGGAAGAGTTCTTCGTCGGTTGCGCCCTTGCGGATGGCCTCGTAGAGGATGAACTGGCGCTCGCTCGTGGCAAAGCGCAGCAGCTCGAGCAGTTCCGGGAGGCTCTTGGTGTGGAAATCCTTGGCAAAGCCGAGCCCGGAGCGTCCGTTTTCGAGGGCGCGAATCGCCTTCTGGAAGGTTTCTTTGTAGGTCTTGCCGATGGACATCACTTCGCCCACGGCCTTCATCTGCGTGCCGAGGCGGTCCTCGACGCCGCGGAACTTTTCAAAGGCCCAGCGGGCGAATTTGAGCACCACGTAGTCGCCGGAAGGCGTGTATTTCTCGAGGGAGCCGTCGCGCCAGTACGGGAGCTCGTCGAGCGTCATGCCGGCGGCCAGTTTGGCGGAGATGAGCGCGATGGGGAAGCCCGTGGCCTTGGAGGCGAGCGCGGAGGAGCGCGAGGTGCGCGGGTTGATTTCGATGATGACGATGCGCCCCGTGCGCGGGTCGTGCGCAAACTGCACGTTGGTGCCGCCGATGACGCCGATGCTCTGCACGATGCGGAAAGCGTACTCCCGGAGCCGCGTCTGCGTCTCTTCGTCAATCGTCAGCATCGGGGCGGAGCAGAAGGAGTCGCCCGTGTGCACGCCCATCGCGTCGATGTTTTCAATCATGCAGATGGCGATCATCTGTCCCTTGGCGTCGCGGACGACTTCGACTTCGAGCTCCTCCCAGTTGAGGACGGATTCCTCGATGAGGCATTGCGTGGTGAGCGAGGCTTCCAGCCCGCGGCTGACCACCGTGCGCAGCTCTTCGACGTTGTAGACGAGCCCGCCGCCCGTGCCGCCCAGCGTGTAGGCGGGGCGCACGACGACCGGGTAGCCGAGCGTGGCGGCGATCTTTTCCGCCCCTTCGACCGTATGCGTAATCTCCGAGCGCGGCGTCTCGATGCCGAGCTTCGCCATCGTCTCTTTGAAAATTTCGCGGTCTTCGCCGCGCTCGATGGCGTCGAGGTTGACGCCGATGACGCGTACGCCGTAGCGGTCGAGCACGCCGGCGCGGGCCAGTTCCAGCGAGAGGTTCAGCCCCGTCTGGCCGCCGAGGTTCGGCAGGAGCGCATCCGGGCGCTCGATTTCGATGATCTGCTCGAGGCGCTCCACGTTGAGCGGCTCGATGTAGGTCGCGTCGGCCATGACCGGGTCGGTCATGATGGTCGCCGGGTTGGAATTGACCAGAACAATCTTGTAGCCGCATTCGCGCAGGGCTTTGCAGGCCTGGGTTCCGGAATAATCAAATTCGCAGGCTTGGCCGATAACAATCGGGCCAGAGCCGATAATCATGACTTTTTTGATGTCGTCGCGTACCATTTCGTTCTGTGCTCGGAAAGGAAGGGGGAGGGGGGCGTGTGTGTGCGCTCAATCGTATCACAGGTCGCCGCCGACCCGCCACCGCCGGAGGCGGACAGGCTTACCCCGGATTTTCGAGCCACACGGAGGAAGGTTGTGAAACTCAGCCTCGCGATGAGTTAAGAAAATTGAGCCACACGGAGTGGCGGAGCCCCCTTCTGAAGTCTCCACGAACGTTCCGACCAAGGTGTCAAATAAGGACTTTTTCTCGGCGGCAGAGCCGCCTGAACGAAGTCAGCGCAGCGTAGCCGCGCGTCGCGAGCCGAAAACAGGACGGACACGACGAACAGGACGTACAGGACGAACAGGACAGACAGGACGGCTCGCGAGCGCGCAGCATAGCCAGCGCAGCGGAGCCAGCGTAACGTAGCCAGCGCAGCGTAGCGTAGCCAGCGCAGCGGAGCCAGCGGGGCGAAGCCAGCGCAGCGACCCGCGAAGTGGGTCGAAGCATGCTTAACCTCGGGATGAGCGCCAGCGAATCCCGAGGTAGCAGATACCTCATATTACGACCCCG
>CASFKR010000017.1 GCA_949295265.1 uncultured Verrucomicrobiota bacterium
GGTTTAGGAACCCGTAAAGTCTACGGAATCCGAACGTGGAAAGCCACATTTCACTTGCGCGTTGGCATAAAATCTTATTTTACAGCATCTTACGCAATTGCGCTGTTGAAAAATGGGGAATGTCCAGCACTTATGGCAGCTTGATTTTATTCGTTTCTGCGATTATAATTATAATGTGGATTTATGCGGACGGCAAAATGCAGAGCAGACTTTATGAACCAGGAGATACGCCAATGAAATATTTATCTGTAACGCAAACCGCTGAAAAATGGGGAATTTCTACCCGGAGAATACAGATATTGTGCGACGGAAACCGTATTCCCGGTGCAATAAAAATTGGCAATCAGTGGGCGATCCCCGATAATGAGTCAAAACCTGCCGATGCTCGAATAAAAAGCGGGAAATATATTAAGAAGGCAGACGAACACGGGGTGAGATGATGCAGATAATTGATAACATCAATACCACTGTCAAAGGCGATTTACAGTCGGCCATTCACAAAGGAAGCAAACTCTCCATCGCGGCGGCCTGCTTCTCAATCTATGCCTACCAAGAACTGAAAAGACAGCTTGAGGGAATCGATGAACTGCGCTTCATCTTCACTTCGCCGACTTTCGTGACGGAGAAAACGCCAAAAGCCCAGCGCGAATTCTACATCCCGCGCCTTTCCCGCGAGCGCAGCCTCTGTGGCACGGAGTTTGAGATAAGACTCCGCAACGAACTGACCCAAAAGGCCATAGCGAAAGAGTGCGCCGATTGGGTCAGGAGAAAAGTGACGTTCAAGTCCAATGTCACCAATGAACAGATGATGGGCTTTTTGACCGTCGACAAGAGCACCTACATGCCCATCAACGGCTTTACGACCGTGGATCTTGGCTGTGAGCGCGGCAACAATGCCTATTACCCGGTGCAAAAGACGGAAAGCCACGAGAACGCGAATTATTTCCTCAACCTTTTCGAGCAACTGTGGAACGACAGGAAAAAACTGCAGGAAGTCACGGATGTGGTCATTGACAACATCTCCGCGGCCTATCGCGAAAACGCGCCGGAATCCATCTATTTCTTGGCCCTATACAATATCTTCAGGGAATTCCTTGACGATCTCTCCGAGGACGAGCTGCCCAACGAGGCGACCGGGTTCAAGGAAAGCAAAATCTGGGGCATGCTCTATGATTTTCAGAAAGACGCCGTTCTGGCAATCATCGGCAAGTTGGAGAAATACAACGGATGCATTCTGGCCGACAGCGTCGGGCTGGGCAAAACCTTCACGGCGCTTGCCGTCATAAAATACTATGAGAACCGCAACAAATCCGTCCTTGTCCTTTGTCCCAAGAAACTGTCCGAGAACTGGAATACCTACAAGGGCAATTATGTCAACAACCCCATTGCCGCGGATCGGCTGCGCTACGACGTGCTGTATCACACGGATCTTTCGCGGGAACACGGGCAGTCCAACGGCATCGACCTCGATCGCCTGAACTGGGGAAACTACGATCTGGCGATCATTGACGAGAGCCACAACTTCCGCAACGGCGGCGGGGTCTCCGGCGAAGACGCAAAGGAAAACCGCTACCTGAGACTGCTCAACAAGGTCATCCGGGCGGGTGTGCGGACGAAGGTGCTGATGCTCTCCGCCACCCCGGTCAACAACAGATTCATTGACCTGAAAAACCAGCTCGCGCTTGCCTATGAGGGCAATCCCAGGCGGATCGACGACAAACTCGCGACATCCAAGAGCATCGACGAAATCTTCCGTCAGGCACAGCGGGCTTACAATGCGTGGTGCAAGTTGCCCGCCGAGAAGCGCACCACGGACGGGCTGCTTGGGATGCTCGACTTTGATTTCTTTGAGCTCCTGGACAGCGTGACGATCGCCCGTTCCAGAAAACATATCGAAAAGTACTACAACACCTCCGCGATCGGCGGGTTCCCCGATCGGCTTCCGCCGGTTTCGCTGCGCCCGCGGCTCACGGACCTGAACGACGCAATCGGCTTCAACGGCATCTATGGCCTGCTGATGTCCCTGAACCTGACGATCTACACCCCATCCAACTATATCCTGCCCTCGCGGATGGCGAAATACGGCGACATGGCCCGCCACAAAGGGACAGGCCTGACGCAGCGGGGGCGCGAGGAAGGCATCCGCAGGCTCATGGGCATCAACCTGCTCAAGCGGTTGGAAAGCTCGGTGCATGCCTTCCGGCTTACCATAGACCGCATCAAGACGCTGATCGACGGTACCCTTGAAACGATCGACCGTTATCGGTCCGGCAGTCACATCCTTGACCTGACAGAGATCGCGGATGACGACGATTTCGATTACGACGACCAGAACACGGATTATTTCCCCGTGGGGAAGAAAGTGCGGATCGACCTCGCCGACATGGATTATGTGTCGTGGAGGCGCGAACTGGAAAAGGACGCAGAAAATCTGGAACTTCTGAACCTGATGGTAGCGGATATTACGCCGGAGCATGACACCAAGCTTCAAACACTATTCGACCTGATTCAAAAGAAGATCGAGCATCCCATTAACCCCGGCAACCGGAAGATCATTATCTTCACTGCATTTTCCGATACTGCCGACTATCTTTACGAAAATGTTAGCAAATATGCCAAAGAAAAATTCGGCCTGGAAACAGCGGAGATTACCGGCACGGTGGACGGCAAGACCACTATTCCAAAGCTCCGCGCCGACCTCAATACCGTGCTTACCTGCTTTTCCCCTGTCTCGAAGGGAAGAACCGTCCTGATGCCCGGGAGCAAGGACGAGCTTGACATCCTGATCGCCACCGACTGCATCTCCGAGGGCCAGAACTTGCAGGACTGTGACTATCTCATCAACTACGACATTCACTGGAACCCTGTCCGCATCATTCAGCGGTTCGGGCGCATCGACCGTATCGGCAGTAAAAACGAGCATATCCAGCTCGTCAACTTCTGGCCGGATATGGATTTGGACGAGTACATCAATCTGAAAGCCCGTGTGGAAACCCGCATGAAGATCACCGTCATGACCGCCACCGGCGACGACGATCCCATCAACGCCGAGGAAAAAGGCGACCTCGAATACCGCCGCGCGCAGCTCAGGCGCCTGCAAGAGGAGGTGGTGGACATCGAGGACATGGGCAGCGGCATCTCCATCATGGATCTGGGGCTGAACGAGTTCCGCCTCGACCTGCTGGAATACATCAAGCGCCACGGGGACATCGAAACCGCCCCCAAGGGGCTGCACGCGGTCGTCCCGCGGACGGAAACGGCCCCCGCCGGGGTCGTCTTCGTGCTGCGGAACGTCAACGACAGCGTGAACATCGACAACCGCAACCGCATCCACCCCTTCTACATGGTCTATGTCGGCGAAGGGGGCGAGATCGTCTGCGATTACCTGAACCCGAAAAAACTGCTGGACACCATGCGGCTGCTCTGCCGCGGCAAACAGGAACCGGCGATGGCGCTTTGCAGGGAGTTCAATCGGCAAACGGACGACGGGCGCAAGATGGGCGAAGTCTCCGAACTGCTCTCCGAGGCGATCAAATCCATCGTCGACGTGAAGGAAACGAGCGATATCGACAGCCTGTTCAGGAGCGGCGGCACGACCGCCCTGCTCTCGGCCGTGTCGGGACTTGACGATTTCGAGCTGATTTGCTTTCTTGTGGTCAAGTGAGGAGGGTCGTCCATGTTCGGGTTTCCCGCATCAACCGAGTTCGGCAAAAAAATACCAAAGCAGAAGTTTTATGAGAACATCGCCATCACGCCCGCGCTGAAGCGGGTTTTCGTGGAGCGGATACGCCTCATCCTGTGGCGAAACAAGTTGGCGGTTACGACACTGAATCTCGCGGCGGGCGGGGCGGTGACGGAGGTGGAGGTCTTTGAGATTCGGCTCAATGCCCCGCGGCTGGACGAGGCGGTGCTCCGCCAGATCGACAGGGCGGTCCCGTACCACACGCTTTTCGTCCTGACCTGCGACGGCAAGGCGCAGGCATGGGTCGGCTGCAAGGAGGCGGCCGCGACCGGCGGCAGCGCCTTCAAGGTGGGCTGGTATTACCACACCGACTGGGTGCCGGAGGATGGGCTGCGATTCCGCGTGGAGGGGTTGAGCCTGGACGCCGTCTATGAAAACCTTGTGCGGCAGGTCGCGGGGGACGCCCTTCCCTCCGCGGAAGGCGAGACGCTTCAGACGTCCGTGGCGCGTGATGAGAACAGACGACGGCTCGAAAGGCAAATCGCCGCCCTGGAAGGCAAGATACGGAAAGAGCGGCAGCTCAACCGCCGCATGGAGATGAACGGACAACTGAGACTGCTCAAAAAAGAGTTGGGACAGGCCTAAACCGACGAATCGAAGGACACCACAAATGGACAAGATGAAACAGGAAACGCCGGATCTGACGGCGGAGAACATCGACAAGATCGCCGCGCTGTTCCCCAACTGCGTCACCGAGATGCGGGACGAGGGCGGCAAGGTGAAGCGCGGGATCAACTTCGAATTGCTCAGGCAGATGTTGTCGCCGGATGTGGTGGACGGGGACGAGCGCTATGAATTCACCTGGGTGGGCAAGAAGGCGGCCATCGTGGAGGCCAACAAGCCCATCCGCAAGACGCTCCGCCCCTGCCCCGAAGAGAGCAAAAACTGGGACACCACCGAAAACCTCTATATCGAGGGCGACAATCTGGAGGTGCTCAAGTTGTTGCAGGAGGCCTATCTGGGCAAGGTGAAGATGATCTACATCGACCCGCCCTACAACACCGGCAACGACTTCATCTACGCCGACGACTTCATGCGCTCGCAGGAAGAGGAAAACGAGCAAATGGGGATGTACGACGAGGACGACAACCGCCTGTTCAAGAACACAGACACCAACGGGCGGTTCCACTCCGACTGGTGCAGCATGATGTATTCGCGATTGATGCTGGCGAGGAATTTGCTGAGCGAGGATGGGGTGATTCTCATTAACATGGATGAAAATGAGATTACAAATCTTCAAAATCTTTGTGTAGAAACTTTCGGCGTATCAAATGATTTAGGTACTATTGTATGGGATAAGAGAAACCCTAAAGGGGACGCAAAAGGTATTTCGTATCAGCACGAGTATATTCTCGTTTACGCAAAAAACAAGGTTGCGCTTACGGAAAAATGCAAGATACAGCGTCCAAAGAAAAATGCAAACACGATTCTCAAAAAAGCGGCTCAATTATATGCAAGAGTTTCGGATAGCTACACATTAGAAAATGCAAATGCAGATTTTGCCGCATGGATTAGAGAGCAAAATGATTTTAGCGGTGGAGAAAAAGCATATAATAAAATTGATTCGGATGGAAATGTTTACCGTCCTGTTTCTATGGCTTGGCCCAATAAGAAAAAAGCGCCGGACGACTATTTCGTTCCTCTGATTCATCCACTTACGCACAAGCCTTGCCCCGTTCCCAATCGGGGCTGGCGGAACCCATCGACCACTATGAAAAGAATGCAGGAGCAGGGTCTTATTCTATTTGGCAAAGACGAATCTACAATTCCAAATAGTAAGTATCTATTAAAGGACAATTTGTATGAAAATATCCCATCCATTCTGTACTATGGAGGAAGTGATACAGACCTTCTTTCCCAAATGGGCATACCGTTTGAGACTCCCAAAGTTGTTAGCATTTGCATCGAACACATACAATCATTTACAGGCGACAATGATATAGTCCTCGATTTCTTCTCCGGTTCCGCCACTACTGCCCATGCGGTCATGCAGCTCAACGCCGAGGACGGCGGGCACCGCAAGTTCATCATGGTGCAGCTGCCGGAGTCTTGCGACGAAGCAAGCGAAGCCTACAAAGCCGGTTACCAAAACATCTGCGAAATCGGCAAAGAGCGCATCCGCCGCGCCGGGAGACAGATTTTAGAACGTAGTTTGGAGAGCTTAGAAAGGGACGGAATGATCGAAAAGATCGATAAATCCAAGCTCCCAGTTCTCAGTTCTAAGAACTCTCCAGTAGAGAGCTTAGAAAAAGAGGGGCTGATTGAGAAGTATGCGGGAGAATTATCAGAAATTAGAAGTTTGGAAGAAGTCTATGGAGTTGGTGGAGCGGGTGTATCCTCTCATCAGGAAGCTGCCACGGGAGGAAACTTACGCGCTGGCAGATCAGATGCGGCGGGCAGCGGTTTCGATTCCGTCGAATATCGCGGAGGGACAGTCGCGGGGAACGCGGGAGTTTATCCAGTTTTTGAAAGTGGCAAAGGGATCACGAGCGGAACTGGAGACACAGTTGTTGCTCTGCGCCCGCTTGCAGTACTTAACGAACTCGGATATCGCGTCTGTCTTGAGCGATTTAGAGGAAATCAGCAAAATGCTCTCCTCTCTGATCAAATATCTAAGCTCCAAGATCTAAACTCTAAGCTCTCCCTCGACACCGGCTTCCGCGTCCTCAAGCTGGCCGACAGCAACATGAAGGATGTCTACTATGCCGCGGACGACTACGATCAGCAAAACCTTGTGGACATGATCTCCAACATCAAGGAGGACCGCACCGACCTGGACCTGCTGTTCGGCTGCCTGCTGGACTGGGGGCTGCCCCTGTCTCTGCCCTATACATCGGAACAGATCGACGGCTGCACCGTCCACACCTACAATGATGGCGACCTGATTGCCTGCTTCGATGCCAATGTTCCCGAGAGCGTTGTCAAAGAGATTGCCAAACGCAAGCCCCTGCGCGCCGTTTTCCGCGACAGCAGCTTTGCCGACAGCCCTTCCAAAATCAATGTGTTCGAGATTTTCAAGCTCTATATGCCGGAGGATGCCAACGACATTTCCAAGCGGGTCCGAGTCATTTAAGGAGGCGCGGCGATGGATAAGAACGACAACGGTTTCGCGCCTGCCCTTTTGACCGGCATGGACGCCTTGTGCCGCAATTCCATCGAGTTGATCCGGCACGCTCGGGCAATCGCCGCAAGGCAGGTCAACCTCGTGCAGCTGATGACCTATTATGCCCTTGGCCGCTGGATCGTGGAAGAACAGCAGCACGGCGAGCACCGCGCCGGTTACGGGAAAAAGGTGATTCAGACGCTTTCGGACAGGCTGAACGCGGAGTTTGGCAAGGGGTTTTCGGCAGATACCCTGGAAAACGCGAGAAAGTTTTATCGGTGCTATCAGGATCGGATTTCCGAAACGGTGTTTCGGAAATTCACCGAGGGGAAATCCGAAGCGGCGTTTCGGATTTCCGACGGGCAGGATCCTTTCACGCTGTCCTGGTCGCATTACCTGCAACTCATGCGGATCAAGAACCCTGAAGAACGACGATTTTACGAAATCGAGGCCACCGAGTCCGCATGGAGCCTGCGAACGCTGCAGCGGCAATACAATTCCTGCCTGTATGAGCGTCTGGCCCTCAGCCGGAACAAAAGCGAGGTGATGCGCCTGGCGCGGCAGGGCAATGTAATCGAAAAACCGTCGGATATCGTGAAGCAGCCCACGGTTCTGGAATTTCTGGGGCTGGAAGAACAGGCAAAATATTCGGAAAGCGTTTTGGAATCGGCCATTATCGACAAATTGCAAAAGTTTTTGCTGGAATTGGGCAAAGGCTATTTGTTTGAGTCAAGGCAAAAGCGTTTTACTTACGATGAGGAAAATTTCTATGTAGACCTCGTGTTTTACAATCGGTTGCTGCGCTGCTATGTGTTGATTGATCTGAAAATCGACAAGTTGACCCATCAGGACTTGGGGCAAATGCAGATGTATGTCAATTACTATGACCGCAAGGTGAAGTTGCCTGACGAAAACCCGACAATCGGCATTTTGCTTTGCAGGGAGAAAAACGACGCCGTTGTCCAGATGACCTTGCCGAAAAACAGCAATATTTTCGCGGCGGAATACTGCCTGTATCTGGTATCTGCCGGACAAGAGGTTGCTGCAAAAGAAGTTGCAAGAGTGGATCGAAGAGGAAACGGGAGGCGATGAGGCATGAGGCTGCAATTCAAGCATCAGAAGTTTCAGGCGGACGCGGCCAAGGCGGTGGTGGATGTCTTCGCCGGGCAGCCTTATCTCACGCCCACCTACATGATGGACAGGGGCTATGGCCAGCAGACCTTGACGGACGACGAGGATTTCACCGGTTGGCGGAATGAGCGGATTGTGCCGGAACTGTCCGACGCACGGATTTTGGAACAGCTGAACAAGATCCAGCGCGCCCATCAGATCGCGCCGTCCCCAAGGCTGGAGCGGTCGGAATCCTGCAAGTACAATCTCACGATCGAGATGGAAACCGGCGTCGGCAAGACCTACACCTATATCAAGACCATGTATGAGCTGAACAGGCACTACGGTTGGAGCAAGTTCATCATCGTGGTGCCGAGTATTGCCATCCGCGAAGGCGTTTATAAGTCTTTTCAGGTGACGCAGGAACACTTCGCGGAGGAATACGGCAAGAAAGTCCGCTTCTTCATCTACAACTCCTCGCAGCTCACCGAGATCGACCGTTTCGCCTCCGACGGCTCCATCAACGCCATGATCATCAACTCCCAGGCGTTCAACGCCAAGGGCAAGGACGCACGGCGCATCTACATGAAGCTGGACGAGTTCCGCTCCCGCCGCCCCATTGACATTATCGCCAAGACGAACCCCATCCTCATCATTGATGAGCCGCAGTCTGTGGAGGGCAAACAGACAAAGGAACGGCTGAAAGAGTTCAACCCACTGCTGACCCTGCGCTACTCCGCCACCCACAAATCAGACAGCATCTACAACATGGTCTACCGTCTGGACGCGATGGAGGCGTACAACAAGCGGCTGGTGAAGAAAATCTCCGTTAAAGGCATTACCGAATCCGGCAGCACGGCAACAGAAGGCTATGTCTATCTGGAAGGCATCAATCTCTCTAAGGCCGATCCGACTGCAACCATCGAATTCGATTTCAAGGGCGCAACCGGCATCCGCAAAAAGACGATGAAGGTCGGGATTGGCTTTAATTTATACGACAATTCCGGCAATCTGGCTGAATACAAAAATGGCTTTGTGGTCAAGTTTATCGACGGACGGGACAACTCGGTGGAGTTTTTGAACGGAGTGAAGATTTTTGCCGGCGATGTCATCGGCAAGGTCAGTGAAGACCAGCTCCGCCGCATCCAGATCCGCGAAACCATTCTCTCTCATATTGAGCGGGAACGCGAGCTTTTTTATAAAGGCATCAAGGTGCTGAGCCTGTTCTTCATCGACGAGGTTGCCAAGTACAAACAATATGATGAGGCCGGGCACCCGTACAACGGCATCTATGCCGATATGTTTGAGGAAGAATACAATGATATTGTCGGCAATTTGCAGCGAGAGATCGGAGACGAGGATTACATCAAGTATCTGGACGCAATTCCCGTTCATGAGACACACGCCGGTTACTTCTCCATTGACAAGAAGGGTAAATTGACTGACAGCAAGCTCAGTGATAAAAAAGCCGGGACATCGGACGATATTGACGCTTATGATCTGATTATGAAGAACAAGGAGCTGCTGCTGGATCGTGACCCGAAACGGTCTCCGGTGCGGTTTATCTTCTCCCACTCGGCGCTTCGGGAAGGCTGGGACAATCCGAATGTGTTCCAGATCTGTACGCTCAAACAGAGCAGCAGTGAAGTTCGCAAGCGTCAGGAAGTCGGACGCGGTCTGCGCCTGTGCGTCAATCAGGATGGCGAGCGCATGGATGCCAATGTACTGGGCAATGATGTTCACTCCGTCAATGTCCTGACGGTAATTGCCAGTGAAAGCTACGACAGCTTTGCCAAGGGACTTCAAACCGAGCTTGCCGAAGCAGTTGCCAACCGTCCGGTTGCTGTTACCGCTGACCTCTTCAAGGGCAAAGTCATCTGTGATGTTCATGGCAACGAGCAGGTCGTGGATGGAGAAACCGCGCAGGCGATCTATTTCGACATGGTCGTCAATGGTTATGTGGATAAGAAGGGCGCATTGACCGATAAGTATTATGCAGACAAGGCCAATAATGCTGTTAAGGTTGCCGAGGAAGTGGCTGATTGTGCCGATGCAGTCCTCTCCATTGTAGACTCGATCTATGACAGCCGCGCCATGCAGCCGGAGAACGCCCGCGACAAGAATGTGGAATTGCAGGTTGATCCTGAAAAACTGGCTATGCCGGAGTTCAAGGCGCTGTGGCAGAAGATCAGCCCCAAATCCGTATATGTTGTAGACTTCGATACAGAAGAACTCGTAGAAAAAGCAATCTCTTCACTTAATCGCAACCTTCTAGTTTCCAAGATATTCTTCAAAGTGGAATCGGGTACTATGAACGAGATACGCTCCAAGGAGGCATTGCTGGAAGGCGCTTCATTTGTGAAAGAGAAATCCGGAACTTATGATACCGCAAGGCGCATCCACGCAAGCAGCAGCGTGAAATATGATTTGGTAGGAAAGCTCGTCGCCGAGACGGGGCTGACCAGAAAAGCGGTCGTGGACATTCTTACCGGGATCGAAAAGCCCGTTTTCGACCAATTCAAGGATAACCCGGAGGCGTTCATCATCAAAGCCGCCGACCTGATCAATGACGAGAAGGCAACGGCCATTATCCAGCACATCACTTACAACATGTTGGATGAGCGGTACGACACGGCTATCTTCACGGAGCCGACGATCAAAGGAAAGCTCGGCGTAAACGCCATGAAAGCGCAACGGCATTTGTATGACCATATCGTGTATGATTCCACCAATGAGCGAGGCTTTGCCACGGATCTCGACACCAATACGAATGTGGCCGTCTATGTGAAGCTGCCAGACAGTTTTTACATCTCTACGCCGGTCGGGAGGTATAACCCGGACTGGGCGATCGCCTTCTATGAGGGACCCGTCAAGCATATCTACTTCGTCGCGGAGACGAAGGGATCCATGCGTTCGATGCAGCTCCGCCTGATCGAAGACTCCAAAATCCATTGCGCGAGGGAACATTTCAAAGCGATTGGCAATGGGAATGTGGTCTACGATGTGGTGGATAGCTACGAGATATTGCTAAATAAAGTAATGAAATAGTCTGGCAACCAAGTATTTGCAAACTTCAATTTAAATCTCATCATCAAGATTGATAGGATTGATATTTAATTAGATTGTTAGTTGATTCTTTGGTAATTCTTTATTTAGTATTTTATTGTACGTGACTTTCCTTGTGTGGTTTCTCCATGTGTGGATTTACCACATCTGGATTTTCCATGTGTGGATATTGCCCATAGGGAGGAATGAAAAATAAACTATATGCGCTCTGGGCGGCATTTTCCCATGTAGGAATATTGGGATATGGCACTGCGTTCAAAAGCCGCTTACAGCGAAAGAAAAGGCTCAAAATCGACCTTTATCCTGACATTAAATCGCCCTGGCTATCTACCCATTCAAGGTAAAGAAAACCGCCTGTTCCATAGCCCGATTGCTTCGGTCATAGGGACAGGCGGTTTGAATTTTCTGATTGCATACGCACTGATGATTTTGTGTCATTCTTTATTCGAGGTTGTCGTTAGAAAGTTTAGCCCAGTATTATCCAATGAAATTCCCATGAGGAAACACTCCATGACCTTGGAAAGCTCGCAGGCCGTGCGCCAACAAAATAGGAACCCGCCACCGGGGCATAACGCAGAGCGATATGCGCAGGTTGCGGGCGGAGCTACGGGAGCCGGAACGGGGCTCAGTGGACGTTGGCGGGCGGCGGTTCGTCTTCCGCCGGAGCGGATGTGCCGCCGCCCATCTCCGTCGCGAAGGAGATGTTCCAGACGTCGGCCTTCACGCACGTATTCATGACGGCGAGCACGTGTTCGTAGGCAGTGCGCTTATCGGCGCGCAAGACGACGGGCTGCCCGGAGAAGTTCTGCGCCAGCACGCGGCAGCGTTCTCCCAGTTCCTCGAGCGTCAGCACGCGCTGATTGACGCGGATGACACCGTCGGCGTCGAGGTTGATGATGATTTCGCCGGGCATGCGCTGCTGCGGCGTGGTGCTCGCGTCCGCCGTGGGAAGCTGAATGTTGACTTCGCTTTCCCACTGCGAATACACGGACGTCGTCACAAAGAAGCACAGGAGCAGAAAGACCACGTCGATCATCGGCGTAATCTGAAAACTCGGAAGCTTCGCGCTGTGTTTGGAAAACTTCATGGACGCGCTCAGTTACCGCGGCGGGAGGCCAGCAGAATCTGCAGAATTTCCGAACCGCGGCATTCCAGCACCGCGGAGAGTTTGCGGGCGCGGCGGCGGAAGTACGCATAAGCGATGGCGCACGGAACCGCGATGATCAGACCGGCAATCGTCGTAATCAGCGCCATCGAAACGCCCTGCGCCAGGATGACGGGACGCGCGGCGGCGATATCGCCCACCGCATGGAATGCGTGGAGCATGCCGAGCACCGTGCCGAGCAGCCCCACCATGGGGGCAATGGTCGACACATCCAGAAGCCACTCCGTGCTCTCATCGAGCAGCGCGGCCTGCCGCGTCCCCTCGCCTTCGATGGCATCCTCCACGACGGAAGGCACCATCGCGGGATTGGTCTCGCTCAGGTTCGACACCGCATCGATGGCGGCGATGGCAATGTGGGAAAATGCGCTCGAGCGGTAATCGCAGACTTTGCGGGCGCTCTGGAGGTCGCCGCGCTGCAGTTGCTCGAAAACGTCGCGCACCACGGCATTCGGAGAAACCCGGCCCTCGCGCAGCGTCAGCAGCAGATAGAGCGCATTGGCAATCGCAAAAACCGAGAACGCCAGAAGCACCCACATGAGCCAGCCACCCTGATGGAAGAGCTCGATGAGCGTGGGGCCGGAGGACTCCGCCACTCCGGAAGCAGCGTCCTGAGCGGGGGCGGCAAGTGCCGAAAACAGAAAAACAGGCAAAGCGGAAAAAATCAGTTTCATGAAGTGCTCCGGGAATCAGATGACTCCGCACATTTCGTTCCGGACATTCTACCAAAACGCCTGTTGCCGCGCAAACCGGACACCGCGCCGGTTCCTCCCGGGGGCGGTTGCCCGTTATGAGCCACACGGAGGGAGGATGTGAAACTCAGCCCCGCGATGAGTTAAGATAATTGAGCCACACGGAGGGGCGGAGCCCCCTCCTGAAGCCTCCACGAACGTTCCGACCAAGGTGTCAAATAAGGACTTTTTCCCGGCGGCAGAGCCGCCTGAACGAAGTCAGCGCAACCATTGGAGCGACGGTGAAGTTATTTTATTAAACTTTCGGGTGAAAAAGTATTGGCGGACTATTCACGAGTATCTAGTCTTGAAAAGTGGCTGCAGAAGCCGTCTTTCAAGATTCCGGGATCATGAATCCCGAAAAAGCGGGATAAGCCTGCGGCGGCGCGGCGCTTCGTTTACGGGGAACATGGGTTTTGGTATGCTCGCCACAGCGGTGACGGACAGGTTGCCGCCTTTTGTGGAACGCCTGAATCGATTTCGCCATGCTCATTCGCCCCTTTGCCGCCCTCCGTCCCCAGCCGGACAAAGCTTCCGCCATTGCATCGCTGCCGTACGACGTCATGGACAGCGAGGAAGCCCGCGAAATGGCGGCCGGCAATCCCCTCTCCTTCCTGCACGTGGTCCGGTCCGAAATTGATCTTCCGCCGGAAGCCGACTGCCACAGCGCCGCCGTTTATGAAAAAGCGCGGGACAATCTGCGCGCCCTCGTCGACTCCGGTGCGCTGCTGCGCGAAGCCGAGCCCGCCATTTACCTGTATCGCCAGACCATGGGCACGCACGAACAGACCGCCGTCGTGGCGTGCTGCTCCATTGATGATTACGCAGAAGGACGCATCCTCCGGCACGAAAAAACGCGCCGCGACAAAGAGGATGACCGCACCAGCCACATCCTCACCACGCGCGCCCACACGGGGCAGATTTTCCTCTGCTACCGCGATGAGGCTGCCATTGACGCCCTCGTGGAAGCCGAGTGCAAAGCCGAACCGCTCTACGATTTCCAGAGCAGCGACGGCATCCGCCACACGGTCTGGAAGGCGGCCAACCCCGAAGCGCTGCAAAAAGCCTTCGAGGCAGTGCCCAAAGCGTACATTGCCGATGGACACCACCGCGCCGCAGCCTCCTACCGCGCCGGCATGGAAGCGCGCCGCGCCGGTGCCGCCCCCGGGTCGGAATCCGATTACACGATGGCGTGCCTCTTCCCCGCCTCGCAGCTCTCCATCCTGCCCTACAACCGCTGCGTACGCGACCTCAACGGACTCACCACGCGCGAATTTCTCCGCAAAGCCAACGGACTGGGCTTCGTCATCAGCGCCGTTCCCTTCCCGGAAACGACGATGGATCACTCCTGCACGGCCCGTCTGCCCGAAGGCTGGTACCGCCTGATCTGGAAGGTCACGCCTGAGCAGGCGGCCGATGCGGTGGCGCGTCTGGATGCCCAGCGCCTTCAGGAAGACCTGCTTGCGCCCGCACTCGGCATCCTCGATCCGCGGACGGATCCGCGCATCTACTTCGTCGGCGGCATTCGCGGCACCGGCGAGTTGGAGCGCGACATCGCCTCAGGCAAGGCGGCCATCGCCTTTGCCATGCGCCCGTCCACCATTGAGCAGATGATGGCGGTTGCGGATGCGGGCGCCACGATGCCGCCCAAGTCCACGTGGTTCGAGCCGAAGCTGCGCTCCGGCCTGCTCATCCACACGTTCTGAAAACAGACGACCGACGGGCGCAGGCAACCCCGCACCCGCCGGTCCGTGTGAAAACATCGCGCCGCCTTACGCGCGCACTTCGAGGCGCCCCGCGCCCGGAAGCGTCGCGGTGATGCGGCCCGTCGCCGGGTCGTATTCGAACGGCAGCGACTCGCCCGAGAAGCGCACGTCGGCGGGCTTGTCGGCCGCATACACCACCAGCGTGCCGCCCGCGCGGAAGTCCGCGCACAGCGCGCCGTACGCCGCCGTCACGGCCGTGACGGGAGAGGCGGCATTGAACATTTCCTCGATGCCGAGAATCGCCAGCTTCCCGTATACCGGCGCAAACGTCACGACCTCGAACGCGAGCGGGCACTCCGGGCAGGCGTCGCCCGCGGCGACGTCCAGCCGCGCCCCGCCATCCGCAAGCACGCGCAGCGTTTTCGCGTTGTGGAGCCATGCCGCCCATGCGCCGGAGCGGTGCCCCGCCGCCCCGGGCAGCACCGAGCCGCGTACGTCGCGGAGCGCCGCGCGGAAAGCCGCTTCCGCACTCGCGCCGGGCATCGACTGAAAAACGCCAACCAGACCGACCTGCCCCTGCAGGAACGTATTCACCAGAACCGTCGGCGCATGCGTCTTTTCCGGACGCTCGAACAGATTCGCAAAAGCGGGGCGCCCCGGCGCGTCGCACCGGGCAATGGTGCCGTCCGCAAACACCAGTTTGCGCAAAAGCGCCACATTATGCGTGCCCGGACGGTCCGTCACATAGACGGGACCGCCCGACAAAACGCGCCCGGCCGCATGATACGGTCCGTACGGGTGCCCGCTTTCGAACATATCCCAGTCCATCCAGTTGAACGCCCCGAACCAGAGACCCAGAAACGCATTGGCGCGCAGATGCGCGGCATGCGACGCCGGGATGTCCGGGAAGAAGTCATCCGAGGAGCGCGTCAGATTATCGTACGGCGCATGGTACAGGAGCTCCTGCGCATTGCCCATGCAGGAAATCAGATTGCCGTTGAAGTTGTCCCGCGCGGATTCGGAGAGCGCCTGGCGGAATGCGGCGGCATGGTGGGTGCGCCCCTTGCCTTCCGCATAGTTGTCGGACTGAAACAGGAACGAGGCCTGGTTGTCGACTTTGGCACCGGTAATGCCCTGCTCCCGCAGGAAGCGGTGAAAATCGAAGTAAAAATCGTGATAGCGGTCGATGGCCGGGAGCGAAACCTGATCGCACCAACCGACGCCCCAGACGAGGCCGGTGCTCCGCATCGCATAGTCGCCGCGCACCGTGGTGCGCACAGGCGCATACGGCTGCATGGACGGGGATGTCGGCGAAATGCCTTTCCAATAGCCGTCGACGGTGTGCCACACGAGGATATCCCCGATGGGAAAGCGGGAGCGTACGCGTTCCGTGAAGGCTTTGAGACCGCCCGGGAATTTCTGTGCATCCGCCTCGAACCCGCGCAGCACCGCGCCGCCCTTCGCCAAAAACTCGAGGTCGAGCCATCCGTCATCGAGAATCAGCGTCCTGGGCATGGGTGCCTTGGCGTCTTCGAACGACTGCAAGCCCGCCATGACCTTGTCGGCATTGACGTCCTGATAAAAGGCATTCCACGTGCACCAGCTGAAGCCTTCCATAAAGGGCGGAACCGGCTTTTCGGTGCGCAGCCGGGCACCGGGCAGCACCTTCGACACCGCCGCAGCCGCTTGCGCAAGCATTGCATCCAGGTCCGTGCCATGCGCCACAAACAGGCAGCGGCCGCCCTGCAGCTGCAGACGCGCGCTGCCGGTCTCGGCGAGCAGTTCCGGCTCATCGGCCCGGGCGGGCGCCTGCAGCGTAACGGCCTCGTTTTCGGTCGGCAGCGGGATGAGCAGCGTCAGCGCGGGCGTGGTTCCGGACGGCGCCGCATGCTGATAGACAGCCCAGTATGTGAGCGGCGGCAACGGCTCTGCAGCCGTTCCCGCCGCGGGATGCGTCCACCAGGGCTTGACCGGGAAACGCACGCATGCAGCGTAGCGCTCCACCTTCTCGAGGTGTCCGAGCGGGAACACCCCGTCGCTCGCCCGGTTCTCAAAAGGACACTGCAGAAAGGCACCGCCTTCCGCGCATTCCAGCGTCATTTCCGGCGGCAAACCCGTCAGCACCGGCGTACCGTTTTCCGCCAACACACCATCTTCAAGCGTCATCATAACTGTATTCGTCGAAGGAATTAAATCAGTTCGATTGAATCCGTTGCCAACCCGGCATCCGGCTTTTCCGCAATCTTATCATTCCCGGAAATCCGCCGACAACCCGCCTAATTCCGGATTTTTGAGCCACACGGGCGGCGTTAACCGCCCGCTGCAAAGCCAGCGGAACGGAGCCGTAACACGACGTACACGACGAACAGGACGAACACGACAGACAGGACGAACACGACGGCTCGCTTTTGCGCGTCGCGGAGCCAGCAGCACCCCCAGTAGCCCCAGTGGCCCCAGTAGCCCCAGCAAAAGG
Source organism: uncultured Verrucomicrobiota bacterium (assembly GCA_949295265.1). Lineage (GTDB taxonomy): Bacteria > Verrucomicrobiota > Kiritimatiellia > RFP12 > UBA3636 > JAEDLN01. The sequence goes on from CASFKR010000017.1 coordinate 17,094, forward strand.
CACAACCGTGCCCCCCCAGTGGCCCCAGTAGCCCCAGCGCAGACAGCGCTGCCACACCCCCCTGAAAGGGGCGAACTGTCCTGTAGCAGAAGTTCCTTCTCACGGATTTTCTCTGCGCCTCTGCGTTTCCGCCGCTGACGTTTCGGCGGCAACACAGCCAGCGCTGCGCGGCGGATTACGACTCCGCCGCGATGGTGGAAAGACGCCGCTTCTGCCACGGGTAAAACAGAAAATACAGGAGCGCCGGACCGCCCATGCCATAGCAGGCGAGCCCGAACCCGAGCACGTAGCCGTAGAAGCCCAGCCCCAGCACCGTTCCCAAAAACCAGCTCAGCCCGATGCGCAGGAAAAAGCTGTCGAGCAGTCCGAACGCCAGGCTCAGATTCATCGCGCCGATGCCGTGGATAAACCCGTTGGTGCCGCGCATCAGCACGTAGCCGGGAAAGGACCACACGATGGCGTGCGCAAACACGGGCGCCAGATCGAGTACCTCCGGGCTGTCCGACACCAGCGAGAAGAGTCCCCGCGGATTGCTGATGAGCAGGATGCCGTACGCCAGATAGAAAAAGCTGGAGTACAGGCTCCCGTACAGAACCATGCGCCGGATGCGGTCGATGCGGCGCGCGCCCCAGTTCTGGCCGACCATGCTCGTGCAGGCCTGAATGATGCCTTGCGTCAGTTTCTGCACCGTGTCATCCATCACGCAGCCGACGCCGAACACGGCCGCCGCGACGGCGCCATATCCGTTGATCATCCGCAGCACGAACATCATCGAAATGTTGATGAGCGAAAAGCGCAGCGCACACGGGATGCCCAGCCGCAAAAGCGCCTGGCAGGTCCGTCCGTGAATCCGGAAACTCGACCGCCGGAAATCGAAGTGGATCTGCTCCCGCCGCCGGTACAGGTAGAAGACGGCGAAAACGAAGGAGACAATCTGTCCGATAATGGTGGCCAGCCCGGCCCCTGCCACGCCCCAGCCACATCCGATGATGAACAGGAGGTCCAGCACCAGATTCACGGCCGATGCGATACCGATGAACAGCAGCGGCCGCAGCGAATCCCCCAGCCCCCGCATCACGGCGGAAATCATGTTGTAGCCGAAGGAAAAGACGATGCCCGATGTGCAGATCATCAGGTAGGCGCGCGCGTCGGAAAAGGATTCCGCCGGGACCTGCATCAGCGTCAGGAACTCCTGCGCAAAGCACAAGCCCAGCACCGTAATCAAAACGCCCAGCAGCGTCAGAAAAGAAAAGAGCGTTCCGATGCTCCGGTTCAAATCCGCCAGCCGCCCCTGCCCCACCAGCTGCGCCACATAGATTTGGCCCGCCATGGAAAACCCGATGCTCACAAAGGTCAGAAAAATGAACATCCGGCTTGCATTGGAGACCGCCGCGAGCCCGGTTGCGCCGATACAATGGCCGACGACAATCATGTCGACGAGCGAATACAGCACCTGCAGCCCGTTCGAGAGCATGAACGGGAGCGAAAACAAAACCAGGGGCTTGAACAGGGGGCCCTTGGTGAAATCGTGCACAATCGCCAACGGAAAACGTCTCCTGACGGCGCCCGTACCCCACGGGGCACGACCGCCGACCACCCAAACATAGCGCGAAAAGCCCCGCGCCGCAACCGGCTCCCGCTGCAACCGGCCCGTCCCGGGCTCCTGCAAAACCCGCAATGGGACACCGTTTCACAGGCGGAATGGCAAGCCGCCACGGGCACGGCCCACCACGCCGCCCGTCATCCGTGCGACGCGAAGCCGGTGGCAGGGGCGTGGCACCGGAGCGCGGATTGCGCTCCGACACTTCCGACGCTACCTGTCCGCACCGGCATGGGCCGGGCGGACAGGGCGCACCGCTCAGTCTTTGGGGGCGACCTCGGGGAAGTAGGCGCCGGGGTGGCCGCCCAGTTTGCGCCGCCGGTAGATATCGAAGGCGCCGGCCAGATTCTGCGCAAACGCCTTCACGCGGAGGCTCGCACCCCGCCGGTGATAGCTGTAACAGTCGTTGAGTTGCCAGACCGTGAAGCCCTGGATTTCCGGACGTTCCAGCACCGCCTTGTAGATTTCCCGCATGTACCGCACCTGAAACTCCTCCGTCCACTGTGCGGCGGCATCATCCCGGAATCCGTAGACGCCGCAGGCACCCATTTCGGAAACCATGATGGGGGCGCCTTCTTTGCGCACCCGGAGAATGTGCGCAAGGATGTTGTCGCGGTTCGGACGGATTTTATCCTCCGGCTGGTCATCGATGGGATCATCGCCGCACCAGCCCGGATATGTGTTGTAGGCGGCCACATCGACCATGCCGATGCAGCGGTCGTTGCCGCCGCGGTTGCAGGCAAACGTCACGAGGCGCGAGGTATCTTCCTCGCGGATGGTGTCGACCAGCCGGCGGCAGAGCGCGACGCCCTCATCGCTCCCCGAGTTGAACTCGTTGAGAAACGCCCAGAAAATGACCGAGGGGTGGTTGACGCTCTCGCGGACCATGCGCCGCATCTGCGCGGTCTGCCCCTCGATGAAGACCGGATTGCCGAGCACGGGCGGCTCATCGCCCCAGCCCAGCCCCTCTTCCCAGACGAGGAAGCCGAGGCGGTCGCACAGGTCGAGAAAGCGCTGATCCTGCGGGTAATGCGAACCGCGGACGAAATTGCAGCCCAACTCGCGCAGGTGTTGCAGGTCGGTGAGCATGATGGCTTCGGGCAGCGCAGGGCCCAGCTCGGCATGCGACTCGTGGCGGTTGAAGCCCAGAAGCCGGACGGGTTCCCCGTTGAGCAGGAACTTGCCGTCTTTGCCTTCGATGGTGCGGATGCCGAACGTCTCGCGGATGGTATCGCCCGATTCGGGCACCTCGCACCAGACCTCGTGCAGATGCGGGCGGGCAAGCGACCACACCCGCGCCTCGGGCACCGTCAGCTCGAGCGTCGCCTCCCCGCCGGGCGCCAGCGCGGTCTTTTCCGGCGCGATGGTCAGCGTGCGCGGCTCTTTCTCCGTATCGAACCGCACGCGCACCGTCTGTGGCAGAGGCGTGCCCGTGTCGTGGAAAAGGATGCGCAGCGAAACGCGGCGCTCTGCGAGGGAAACCGTGCGGACCTGGATGCGGTCGACGGTGGCACCGGCAGGCAGCGCCTCCAGCCACATGGGACGGTAGATGCCGCCGAATGCGTAGAAATCGTAATTCGGCTTGAAAAAGGGCGTCGACCGGCTCAGGCGGTTGTCCACGGCAACCACGATGGTGTGGAGCCCGGCTTCCAACGCGCCCGTCAGGAACGTGTACGGGTTATAAGGCATGTCGGCGGTGCCGACTTCGCGGCCATCGATCCAGAACCGCGCGCTCAGACCGAGCCCGCCCACCCGCAGCACCGCATTCGGGCACGGGGCGGCCAGACGGATTTCGCGCCGGTAGTAGGCAAGCCCCCGCTTGCGCAGATAGCGCGGCAACAAATCGAAGACCGCCGGAACGGGCATGACGTCATCATACCCGTCAAAGGTCGGCGCCGCCTCATCGAGGGCACCGTTTTCAAGGAATGCAAACGACCAGAGACCGTCCAGCGAGATGGTCTCCCGATGTTCATGCCGCGTCATGACTTTTGCAGTTTGGGCCGCATCCGCGGCCCGTTGGGGTTTATTTTATTGTCCGTCCTTGGACGTTTCTTCTTCTTCATCTTCGTCCGCCTCTGCAGCTTCTTCCGGCTGCGGCGCGGGCTCGACCTTCTGAATGATGACCGAATCGACGCGATGCCCGTCCATTTTCTCCACCATCATGCGGAGATTGAGTTCGGGCACATTGACGATGGTACCGGTGGTCGGCACGGAGCCGAGGCGCTCGATGATGTAGCCGCCGAGCGTGTTGAACTCGCCTTCGACGAGCTCCGTGCCGACGTCGGCGTTGACATCGTCGATGGTCGCCTCACCGGGAACGCGCCAGCTGCCGTCCGGCAGATTCACGATGTGCAGTTCGTCCGTCTCGGTGTCGTACTCATCGTACAGATCGCCGACGATTTCCGTCAGCAAATCCTGAATGGAGACAATGCCGGAGGTGCCGCCATGATCGTCCACGACAATGGCGAGCGACTGCTTGCGGTTCTGCATCCGCTTGAGCAGGACGTCCGCCTTGAGCGTCTCCGGGACGAAGAGCACGGTGCGGATGAGCGGCTCAATGGAGAAATCGCTGCCATCCAGCGAGCGGAGCAGGATATCCCGCGAATTGAGCACGCCGATGACGTTGTCGATGTTTTCCTTGTAGATGGGAATGCGCGAGAAATTCGTCTCGCGGATGGTATCCTGCACCTCTTTGGGCGTCGTGGTGATCGGGAGTGCCACGACGTCCTTGCGGTGCACCATGACGTCGGCCGCCGTGAGATCGTTGAGCTCGAAGACGTTCTGAATCATCTCCTTCTCATCGGTCTCGATGGCGCCATGCTGCTCGCCGTACTCGACCTGCATGAGAATCTGCTCCTCATTGACGTCGACCTGTGCGGAAGGCAGCTGCTTGATGCCGAAGAAGCGCAGCAGGAACCTGGCGGTGTTGTCAACGAGCCAGACGATGGGGGAAGTGACAATGGACCACACCCGCAACGCGCGGCTCATGCGGTGCGCGAAAACTTCGCCCTTGCTGATGGCGAACTGTTTCGGCGTAATTTCGCCGCACACGAGCACCAGATACGTGATGACCACCGTCACGATCACCGTAGCCACGGAGGTGACGGTCTCCTTGTTCATATCCGTAGCGCCAAACACCTTGATGAGCCAGTTGGTGAGCGGCTCGGCGAAGGTGACGGCGACGAACGAGGAAAGCAGCAGGTTGGCAAACGTGTTGCCGATGGCGATGCTCGAAAGGAAGCGCCCGGCATTTTCCAGGAAGCGGAGAAGAATGCCGGCGCGTTTGTCGCCGTGATCGACCTCATTGCGGATTTTCAGACGGTCGAGGCGGATGACGGCAAACTCAGAAGCGGAAAAGAAGAAACTGGCGGAGAGAGCGGCGGCCATGATGATCAAGCGCCAAAACAAAGCTGATCCTTCGGCCGAAGCAGGGTCTGTCATGGAAAAGGGAAAAAGACAATCAAAAGAAGTTTTTGGCGAACGGAGGAAAACGGGCGGTCATGCGGTTCAAGACGACCATCCGGGCGGATCGACAACACGGCACAGGCTGACGGAATCGCCATTCCGGAACACCGGTACCGAACCCGCCGGATCTCAAGGCGGAAACGTCCCCGTCATAGGACCAAAAACGAAAGCACCCCCTCGCCGAAACTCGCCCGAAGGAAGGAGCGAACCGGTGATGGGGGTAAACAGCAAATGGGGGATTGGGGTTTTGAAGGCTTTGCTTTCTGGGTAGACAACCGGCCGCGCAAACCCGCAGGTTTCAGCATCGGCTCCGGTGTCGGAGTAGCCGCTCAACAACACGGCTGAACCTGCCCGTAAGCAGGAATCATCTGCAGTATATTAAAAACCGTGCCCTTTGAAAAGTGCCCTGCGCCCGGGGTTTTTCCGGGTTCCTGCATTTTCCGCCGTGAAAACCGCATTTCAGTAAAAGAAAGGCGACAAAATCGCCCGCGGCCGTTTCAACGGCTGTGTGGCAGACGCGGCTTCAGCGGCAGAAGACGCAGAGCAAGGAGGCGCGAATGCGGCGGGGGTATGCAAAACGCGCGGGAACCGCATGGCGGCACCCGCAGGAAGAAATGGGCGGGATGGACCTCAGGCGTTCGACTCGTTGGGTTCTTCGGCGGGAATGCCGAAGCGGATGGTCCCCGCCCAGCGATGCCCGTCGAGCCCTTCGATGTCGGCAAAGCGCGTAATGACCGGCAGCGCATCTTCCAGGTCCTTTTCCGTGTAGCGGACCAGGCTGGTGCGGTGGCGGAAATCTTCGACGGTCAAGCCGTTGAACATACGCCCGGCACCGCCCGTGGGCAGCACGTGGCTCGGGCCCGCCGCGAAGTCTCCCGCCGATTCCGGCGTCCAGGGGCCCACAAAGACGGCACCAGAAGTGTGAATCTGTGAAAGCCAGCGGTCCGGGTCGCGGACCATCAGCTCGAAGTGCTCGGGAGAGAAGCGGTTGATGAGCGAAACACCCTGTTCGATGGAGGGGACCGTCAGCAGGAGAATGCCGGAATTCTGGACGACGCGCATCACGAGTTCCCTGCGCGACATCGCCGGGATGCGGCGGGCAATGGCTTCGCTGACCGCCTGCGCGAGCGCCTCGCTGTCGGTGATGAAAAGCGAACGCTCGTGGCCGGAACCGTGTTCCGCCTGCGAGAGCAGATCCGCCGCAATCCAGTCCGGGTTGGCGGAGTCATCGGCAAGGACGGCGATTTCGCTGGGACCCGCCACGAGGTCGAGCGCAACGGTGCCGTAAACCTGGCGTTTGGCGGCCGTGACGTACGCATTTCCGGGCCCCACGATCTTGAGCACGGGTTCCACATGGCGGATGCCGTACGCCATCAGCCCGATGGCCTGGATGCCGCCCACGCGGTAGGCTTCGCTGATGCCGCAGATCTGCATCGCGTAGAGAATTTCCGGACGGATGGTTCTGTCCTTCGCACAGGGCGTGCACGCCACGATTTCGGGGACCCCGGCGGTCTGGGCGAGGGTCGCCGTCATGATGACCGTGGAAGCGAGGGGCGCCGTGCCGCCGGGGACATAGACGCCGACGCGCTGAAGCGGGGTGAACGTCTCGCCCAGAACGCCGCCGTGGGGCGTCGTCATTTGCCAGTCGGGCCGCATCGATTGCTTCGCGAACGCGGCAACGCGCTCGTGCGCCTCGCGGATGCGCGCCTTGGTTTCCTCGCTGAGCAAAGCCTCCGCCTGCTCGAATTCGCGCGGCGAAACACGCAGCTCGGTGGCGCGCATGGCGATTTTCTCGATGCTGGAAATGGCGGCCAGCACAGCGGGCAGCCCGCGCCGCTTGATGTCGGCGAGAATTTCCTCGGCGCGCGCCTCTGCCTGCGCATCGAAGGCCGGACGCTTCATAAACACCTCCACCGTACGCGAACGGCGTGCGGGGGACCAGCGGACAACACGAAGATTGACTGTTTTCATGAACAATAGGTCAGACTGAAAAAAACCGAAAAAACGGTCTCCTTTTAATATTTCAGGAGACTGCCGCCGATGTACTCGCGCAGAATGGAGTCGCCGGGTACAGCATTGGGCGGGATGGAATGGAAATTGCGGAGCACGCCCTGCAGGCGCCGCGCCGTCGCGTACTCCGGATCGCCGGGCTTGATCTCCATGAGGAGCGCCTCCGCAAAGGGCCGGAGCACAGACAGTTCGTAATCAAGAGAAGAATTGAAGGAAATATCCGCTTCGTTCTGGAAGGGGAAAATCCATTTTTCCTCGCCGCGCCGCACATTGGGCCACAGGGCAATGGTCTGCTTGGCGGTATGATTGCGGAAAAGGTGGTCGCGCACGATGCGGCGGATCAGACGGTTGTCGGACGTGGAGAGAATCGTCGTATCGTCGATGCCGAGTTGCGTGATGGCGGAGAGGTAAATGAGGAACTTCTGCTCGCGCGGGATGGTATCCGTCAGGATGGGGTTCAGCCCGTGAATGCCCTCCATGCAGAGGATATCGTTGGGACCGAGCCGGATGCGCTCATCGGTCCACGCCGGTTCCTTGCGGCGGAAATCAAAGATGCGGCGGCGGATTTCCTCCCCGGCGAACAGCGCGGCGAGGTCGGCTTTGAGTCCGCGGATATCGATGGCGCGGATATCCTCGTAATCGGGCTTGCCGTCGGGACCGATGGGGTCATCCTTTTCCGCAACGAAGTAATCATCGGTGGAAAGGAGGACGGGGCGCAGCCCGACGACGCGCAAATGGATGCCGAGGCGCTTGCAGCTCGTCGTTTTCCCGGCCGAGGAAGGGCCGGCAATGAGCACAATCCGGGGCACCGGATTGCGCGCGGCAATCATGTCGGCGATGCGGCTGAACTTTTTGTCGTGCAACGCCTCGCTCATCTGCATGACGTCGGAAATCCGGCGCTCGGCAATGGCCTGATTGAGGTCGCCCACGGAGTGGATTCCGAGAATGTCGCCCCACGCGGCATGTTCGCGGTGGATGCGCATGAGCCCCTCCTGCGTGCTGTGCGGAGCGACCTCCGCCGGATTCTCGCGGGAGGGCCCGATGACCAGCACGCCGCCGTCTTCCAGGCGCAAATCCACCGGCGCGAGCTGCCGCGTGGAGGCCAGCATGGGCCCCTGATGCAAATCGCGGAAATCGCCGCATGCCTGCAAAACCACCAGCGGCGTATTCATGTGACGAAGGAGCCCGACCTTGTCGTGTTGCCCGGCGGCGGCAAAGGTGGCGACCGCCTCCTCGTATCCGCAGGTCACTTCCTCGATGGGCAAATCCGCATCCACGAGGTCCTGAAGCCCGCGGCGCAGCGCCTCGACCTCTTCGGGGGTGACGGGACGCTCCGGTCCGTCGTCGACGTCCCGGATCCGCGCTAAAACGCCGGCCCCGACCGAATGCCGGACGCGCAGAAACCGCTGCGGCAACACGCGCCGCGCGGCAGCCGACAGCAGGAAGCACATCGTCCGGCGGAAGGCAAGCCACCCGTTCTGCGTGGTGACCGTGAGCCCGCGCACGCTGCAGTTCATCGCCAGCCGCGTCTGGAGGGACACGACTTCGTTGTTCACCAGCGCCGCGACAATGGGATACCCCCGGTCGTCGCGCGCCGGAAGCACATCCCGGACCCGCACGCCGAAATCGACCAGCACAGGCCTGGCGCCTTCCCGCAAACTGACGGATATCGGCATGTTATTGCGTCCTTTCTTCACCGCGCGGCGGCCCCCGGCGAGGACCCCGGGGGCGATTGCCGCCACCGCCGCCATCGGCGGAATCCGGCACTTCGAACCCGGCATCGCGGAGCTTTTGCATATCGCGGTCATCCAGTTCAATGGGAAGGGGCGGCCCGCTCCCGCTGATAATCAAATCGGTATTGATATCGTGAAGCCGCCGTTCGCGCTCCTCGGGGGAGAGCGCGGCCATTTCCTCGGCATGGCGCCGCCGCCGCTCCTTCATCTCTTCGCGCGCCTTCTGGCGGCGCGCCATGAGTTCGGCCCGGGCGGCCTCCGCCTGTTCTTTGTCGCGCTGCTGCTCCCAATCGGTCTTCGTCGGCAACGTGGCGGGAACGCCGCCGGGCTGCCCGTAGCTGAGCACATCCGCGCAGTTGGTCGTAACCGGGTTGATCCAGAGCGGCAGTTCGGCGGTAATCCCGCTGCGTGCAAGCGTCACCGTCCCGCTTTCGAGGTCGACTTCTTCGCACGTAAAATCCTCGAAAGTCTGCCCCTGGAGCAGATAATAGGCGCGCCCGTCGGAGCCGTCGACAAAGCCGACGGCCGGGCGTCCGTGATAGCGCGAGAGCAGCGTCACCTTGACCTTGGAAAGCCCCTCGGGAATGATTTCCGCCATTTCGGCTTCCATCGCCGCCAGTTCTTCCGGCGTCATTCCCTCCCCTTCCGCATCGGCGGTGGGCGGTGCGGGGCCGAACGGGAGGCGGGTCAGAATCGGCGCATAACGGGCCGCCGACATATCCGAAGCCGTAAGCGCAACGGGTCCGGAAGCATTCGCCTGTGCGAAAACCTCCAGACTCAACGCGAAAAATGCCAATAGAACCAGGATGCGTTCCATTCCCGTTGCCTCGGATTTCATCCCCGCGATTCTATCATCCGCCCCAATCTTTATCCAGTTCAATTTCACGTCAGGTTTATCCCGGGATTTTGAGCCAGACGAGGGAGCCCCGGTTGGAGACTCCAGTTCCTTCAGTGGCCCACTCCCAAGGCCCCAAATCGCAGCGGGGGCATAAAGGCTATGCGACAGCATCCGAAACGCTCCGCATCCCCTGCGGAGAAGGCACAACCGCCTCCCTGCTCGATCTGGTCAGCGGACAAACCGTCCGCGTGCCCGTTCAGGACGGCATGGCGCTTCTGCCCGTCACACTCCGTCCCATGTCCCTGCAGGCCTACCGTCTGCTGACACCGCGCCCGTAACCGGGCGGCAACAGTCCGATGAAACAATCGCTTCGCACCCGAAGCCGGGGGCGAAGCGATTGGCGTACCGGAGGGACGAAGCGGGGCGCGTCAGGCCTCGGGGGCAGGGTCGTCCGCAGGAATGTCGAGCCGGTCGAGCAGGGAAAGGACGCGGTTGCCCTTTTCGATGGCGGCCGTGCGCCGGAAAGAAAGAACCGGCGTGTATTTGAGGCCGACCGTCCGGGCGATGTGCGCCTGAAAAGCGGCACGGTTTTCCTTGAGCCAGGCCATGACCTTCTCCGCTTCCGCCTCGGTCCCCAGCACGGAAACCACGACGATGGCCCCGTGCAAATCGGGCGACGTGCGCACATCCACGAAGGAAATGCGCGCCAAATCGACGTCCCGCCCCTGGCCGATGCGGTACAAACCCATCGAAAGCTCGCGGAGAATCCGCTCATTGACCCGCTTGATGCGGTCGACTTTTGGCGTGGAACCGGGTCTCATGACTGGGCATTGCCTTGTTGAAACGGAACAACGGATGCAAAACGCCGCCGGGGCGAAACGGCGCCGGCGGACGCATGCGGGTTAGAGCGACTTGGGCAGTTCCTCGAACGCGAAGCACTCGAGCACATCGCCTTCCTGGAAGGTCTTGAAGGAATCGAGCATGATGCCGCATTCCTGCGCCATCTTGACCTCTTCCACCGACTCCTTGAAGTGGCGGATGGTGCCGATGCCGCCCGTGTGAAGCAGCTTGCCGTGCCGCATCACACGGATCTGACCCTTCGTCGTGATGAAGCCGTCGTTGACGAGGCAGCCGGCGACGACGCCTTCCTTGCCGAGATCGAAGACCTGCTTGACGACGGCATGGCCGCGCACCACCTCGCGGTATTCGACGGGGATAAGCGCGAGCATTTCCTGCTTCACGAAATCCAGCAGCTCGTAGATGATGCGGAACGTCTGGATGCGCACACCATGGTGGCGCGCGAGCGCGTTGACGCCGCTCTCGGGTGAAACGTTGAAGCCGATGATGAGCGCCTTGCCGTTGCCGGCGCGCTCCACATCGTTGACGGCGATGGCGCCCGTGCCGCTCTGGATGATGTTCGTCGCAACCTTTTCACTCTTGATCTGGTGAATGGCGTCGACGATGGCCTCCACGGAACCCTGCACATCGGCGCGCAGGATGAGGTCGAGCGTGAGCTGGTCGGCCTCGTGCATCTTGCGGAAAATATCATCCACCGAACGCGCCTGCGAAGAGGCGGACAGCAGGGCTTCCTTGTGTTCGAGGGCGACCTGCTCGGCGAGTTCGCGCGCGCGGTTGGCATTCTTGAGAACGCGGAATTCCGCACCCGCCTCCGGCACACCGGAAAGCCCCATGACGGAGACAGCCATCGAGGGGCCGGCGGACTTGAGCCGCCGCCGGTTGCTGTCCGTCAGCGCGCGCACTTTGCCGTAGTATTCGCCGCAGAGCATGATATCGCCGACATTCAGCGTACCGCCGGTGACGAGCACATTGACAACGGGGCCGGAGCCCGGCTCCATCGAAGCCTCGATGACCGAGCCGTTGGCGCGGCGGTCCGGATTGGCGGAGAGTTCGAGGACGTCCGCCTGCAGCAGAATCATGTCGAGCAGATTGCCGACGCCCTCGCCGGTCACACCGGAAACCTGGCAGACGATGGTGTCGCCGCCCCAGTCTTCCGGCGTGAGATTCTCCGCCTGCAGCTGCTGCATCACGCGCATCGTGTTGGCGGTCGGCTTGTCGCACTTGGTGATGGCGACCATGATGGTGACGTGCGCATTGCGCGCCGCCTGAATGGCCTCGCGCGTCTGCGGCATGATGCCGTCGTCCGCCGCGATGATGATGACGGCGATGTCGGTAAGGCTGGCGCCGCGGGTCCGCATGGCGGAGAAGGCGGCGTGGCCGGGGGTGTCCAGGAACGTGATGGTGCGCCCGGAAACCTCGACGGAGTATGCGCTGATGGCCTGCGTGATGCCGCCGGCTTCCCCGGCGGCGACGTGCGCCGAACGGATGTAGTCCATCAGCGTCGTCTTGCCGTGGTCGACGTGCCCCAGGAAAGTGACGACCGGCGGGCGGGGCCGGAGCTGGTCGGGACGATCCTCGGGGATATCATCCTCCTGCGAGGGATCACGGTAAACGGGCTTGGCGTCGGCGTTGCGGCGCTTTTCGTGAATGACGGTAAAGCCGTGCGCATTGGCGACCTTTTCGGCCGTTGCGGCGTCGATGCTCTGGTTGATGGAAGCCAGCACGCCGCGCTTCATCAGCTCGGTAATGAGCTGGTTGGGGCGCATGCCGAGCTTTTCAGCGAAATCCTTGACGACGATATTGCCGCGGAGCGTGATTTCCGAAGATGCGGGCGCGGTGGCGGCGGCTGCGGTAGCCTGCTGCTGGCGGTGCGCCTCGCGCTGCGCCTTGGCCTGTTCGGCTTTTTCGCGCTTTCTGTCGCGCCGGAGATCGCGATTTTCCGGCGTATCATTCTGGACGCGGCGGGCGGTCTGGCTGACGCCGCCGGCGCCCTGCAGACCGCCCACTTCGGCGGCGCGGGAGCCATGTGCGGCGGCGGTATCAGCCGGATGCATGGCGGGGGGCGCCTTGCGCGGCTGCGGGATGAATTCGGGGCGCGGAGCGGTGGGGCGGCGCACCGGAAGCGGCGCGATGCCGCCGATGGC
>CASFKR010000018.1 GCA_949295265.1 uncultured Verrucomicrobiota bacterium
AGCCCCCTTCTGAAGTCTCCACTAACGTTCCGACCAAGGTGTCAAATAAGGACTTTTTCTCGGCGGCAGAGCCGCCTGAACGAAGTCAGCGCAACCATTTGAGCGACGGCAAAGCTATTTTACTGAACTTTCGGGTGAAAAAGTATTGGCGGACTATTCACGAGTATCTAGTCTTGAAAAGAGGCTGCAGGAGCCATCTTACAAGAAATCTGGATCAATGATCCCGGATTCAGTCTCCCTGCCATCGCCCGCCTCCGTCCGCGCTGGCTTTTCAGCGGGCGGCGATAATCCACCGCCTGAGAAGCCGCCTGCATCACCGGCGGGGATTCTCCGCCCGTCTGTGCGGTCTCACGCTGATTGCGCCGCGCTCATTCCGGAGGGGTGTCGAAGGAGACCATGGTGAGGGCGGCACGACCGCTGAGACAGCGGACGCGGAGCCGCGCCGGGCCGTCCACGGTCAGCGGCAGCACGATGTCCGTGGAGGCGGCGCCCAGCTCAGCCGTGACGCTTCCCTCCCCGGCTGTCAGCTCAAGCCGGGTGCCCGGCATCCCGGTGCCGGTGACAACGGCGCGACCACCCGCGAAAACCTGCTTCGCCGTGTAGCACACCCAGTCGCCCTCCGTCAGCACAAGCCGGAAAACACTGCGGTCCGACCGCATCCCCGGTCCCCTCTGGTAGCTGACGCCCTTTTCCGTTTCAATCAGCACCCCCTTTTCGCAGCGGTAATTCCAGATATTCGTCTGCGGATGCTCAGCATGGGAGCCCTCGGCACCCGCATCAAAGTCGGGTGCCCGAAGCGCAAACGGCGCCTCGCGCCGGACGCCTTGCCGCACCGCGTTGTTGCGGTCGCAGTTTTCGACGCGGATGGCCTCGAGAAATTCGTCGAAAACGGCTTGCGCCTCTTCCGGTTCCGGTGCGGGACCGCCCTTGGTCCAGTCCTGAATCTTTTTCCAGCCTTCAGAGGGGCGGATGATAACCGGCGAGCCGTGCGGCGGCACCTTTTTCCAGCACCACAGACTCGTGGAGCAGTCGTGCTGTTCCGCTTCCCAGAGCACGGCGGAAATCCACTCCGGCTCATTTTCGCCCGTTTCCCCGAGGAAGATGGGCGCGCGGACGCGTCGGCCGACCGCGTGCCAGCGGTCGAACAGTTCCTGCCCGGGCAAGTCGCCGTACATGTGGAAATGGACCACCATCAGCGGATCGTAGGACGCCGGGAAGGAGGTGGTGTCGGTCGACCAGTGCGCGCCCTCGATGGAGAGCAGATGGCGCGAATCGACGGCGCGGACGGCGGCAACGAGTTCCCGCGTAAACTCGATGAGGGTGCCCCGCAGGGAGGCATCGTAGAATTGCTCCGGACGCTGTTTGGTGGCGATGGGCTCGTTCAGGAGGTCGTACATCGCCACCGTGGGCTCATCCCGGTAGCGCGCCGCCAGTTTTTGCCAAAGCGCAATGCACTGCCGCTGCCGGGGACGGTCCAGAAAGAGGCGCGGGACGTGGTCGTACGAGTTGTCGATGTTGGCACCTGTCTGGCCGCCGGGCGCGCAATGCAAATCGAGCACGACGTAGAGCCCGTGCTTTTTGCAAAGCTCAATGCAGCGGTCGATCCGCCGGAAACCGTCCTCCTTGAAGACCGTTTCCGTGACATCGTCCTCCATCAGCAGCGCGTAATCGAGCGGCAGCCGCACCGAATCATACCCGTCCGCCTTGATGGCCTGGATGTCCGCCTCCGTCACATAGCGGTCGAGGAACTGCGCCCAGAACCGCTTCGCATAGGCTTCCCCCGCCAGCAGCGCGACCAGTTTGCGGATGTTGCGCGGATTGTCCCAGGGTGCCCGGAACCCGAACATATAGCCCTCGTGGACAAACCAGTTGCCCAGCCCGATGCCATGGAGCCGGATGGGCTCTCCGTCTTCCGTCGTCAGTTTACCGTCCCGGACGGTCAGCCATTTCAGTTCAGCACGCATCATAACTCGCTCTTGTTGCAGGGGTGAACATACGCATTCAAAAAAAAACAGAAAAGAGGCCGGGTACAAGAAAGGGGCAAGCCGCGCCGTCAGTCGGGACGCCACGCGGTTTCGGGCAGGAAATTCCGGATAAAGGGTTGCAGAAATGCCTCCTCTCCGGACCAGCTTTCGGGGAAAGTCTGCGCCTCCGCCAGCGTCAGCAGCCGCCCGAGAATCCGTGCGCAGCAGGCGGCGTCTTCGAGCGCGTCGTGGTGCCGAAACGTGATACCAAAGGCGTCCGCCACCGTATTGAGCCGGTGGTTGGGCAGCGTTTTGCCGAGGATGCGCCGACTGAGCCGGAGCGTGTCTGCGTACGGAAAATTCCGCGTCTTCAGGCCGTGGTACGCCAGCGATCCCCGCAGACACCGGATATCGAAGGCGGCGTTGTGTGCAACGACGAGGTCGCCCGCATGCAAGAAGCGCTCCAGTTCCGGCCAGATTTCCGGGAAAACGGGGGCACCCGCCAGATCGGCAAGCGAAATTCCGTGGACCTGCTGGCAGAACGGGCTCATCCACGCAATCTCATGCGGCAGCTGCACCAGCCACGAGCGCGTATCCAGAGTGGCATCCTGCTCAACCAGTGCCGCGCCCACCGCGCAGATGCTCGCGGGGTGGCCGTTTGCCGTCTCAAAATCCAGTCCTACGCAGCGCATGCAGCAGCGTTTCTCCGGGCGAAAATCAAACCGTCACACCGTACCGCCGGCCGCGCGAATCGCCTCGCGCAGCCGCGCGGCGTCGAGCGCGGCGAACCCTGCCGCCGCAACGGACGAGTCCGCGCCGAGCCACTGCGCCGCCGCAATACCCGCCGCCTCGCCCATCGACATGCACGGCGGCATTACGCGGACGGCCGACTGGATGATGCGGTCGCAGGAAATGGCGCGCCCCGGTGCGAGCAGATTCACGAACCCTTTCGGGATGAGGCACCGGAACGGGATGCCGTGGCTCTCGCCCGGCGCGTAGCGGGCCTTGCGCTTTTCCTCCTCCCAACTCCATTTGCCTTCGCGCTCCAGCCGGCGCTGCCGGAGCGACGGATGGATGTCGATGAAGAAGGTATTGACGGCGATATCATCCGGGAAATGGCGCCGGGCCCGGTAATCGGGCTCCGTCAGCGTAAATTCGCCCGCGACGCGGCGGCTTTCGCGGATTCCGATGAGGGGGGCAGTCTGCGTGACGGCCGCCTCGCGCGAACCGGGCAGAAAGGTGCGGAAGGCATCTGCAAGCTGGCGCACCAGTTCACGACCGTCGGTCATCGCGCGTGTCATCGAACGGACATCGCGCGCATCCACGCCCCAGAGGTGCCCGCCATTGACGCGCCGCCCCGGATGCCAGTAATCGTCCTGCACCAGCGGCCAGCGCGCACTGTCGATGACCTGCTGTTTCCACCCGTCCGGCGCATTCTGCCAGTCGGCCCGCTCCATCGTGAAGCACAGCGAGGAGGGCTGGATATCTCCGGTTTCATCCCCGAATGCACACGATGCCCCCGCCAGCGCACAAAGGTCGGCATCGCCCGTGGCGTCAATGAACGCCGCAGCCTTCACGCGCCACAGCCCCTGCTTGCTTGCAAAGACCACGGCATCCACGCGCTGCCGCTCGCCAGACGGCGAGAGCTCCACATCCGCCACGGTCGTGAAGAACAGGAAGTCGATCCCCGCCTCCAGCACCAGCCGGTCGAGCGCGCGTTTCATCGCCTCGGCGTCAATCGGCCCCAGGTTTCGGATGTCATCGTTGACCGGCAGCCCCATCTCGCGATGGAGACGGTCCAGAATTTCCTTGGCAAGCCCCGTGTGGGCAAAGCGCTCGCCGTCGGTAAAACCGCACCAGCCGGGCACCAGCCCGGCCGTCGCCATCCCACCGAACATCCCGGTCATCTCCAGCAGGAGCACCTGCGCACCGTGCCGCGCCGCTGCCACAGCCGCGCACACGCCCGCGGGGCCACCCCCGGCGACGACAACATCGTACGTTCCAAAATCCCGAATCGACATCGCTCAAAATCCTCCAGCCGAAATTCTTGCAGAACCGACGGATCAGACCATCGTCGGATCCGGCACCACACCCAGCCCGAACGGCACCAGTGCCCGCGAAGGCGCACTGCAACAGCCCATCTGCCACGGACCCGTCCAGACCGGCCATTTGACGCCGCCCGGCACGTAGAACGGTCCGAAGGCATTGCGACGGGAGCCGTAGACCTTGATTTCGAAGGTATCCTGCCCGTCGCGGCGCAAACCGTCCGCATCCGTGAACACCGTTTCGTACGGCGGCCACGGCAGGAAATGCTGCTCACCGCCATTGACGCGCACGCCGATGGCAACGCCCGCAAATTCCGAAAGCCGGATGCGGCACGGTCCCTCCGCCGGCACCGCCGCCTGGAAGATGTACGTTAGGTTGCCCGCATAGTTGGGGAACCCCTGCCCGACCACATCGCCCTTGTGGAGCGTTTCCGGCAGTCTGCAGATGGCGTTGCCGCCGGGCGTCACCCCGAAGCCGCCCAGCAGGAACATCGTTTCGAGTCCCTGCGAGAGCTCCGTGTAAACGCCGCTCACTTCGATGGTGTTGAGCCCCTCGCGCAAAGCGCCGAACGGCAACGGCAGCCGCCGCAGGCAGGGGTCGACCCACCATTTGTCGGAATGCGTTTCCAGCGGAATGCCGTTCACGGTGATGGTGTAGACCTCCGGCGTCTCGACGGCCAGGTCCACCGCCGTTTCGGGCAGCGCGTCAATCCGGAACGTATACAGGAGCCGGAAGGGCTGATGCTTTTTGGGCGTGCGCCCCAGCGTGACCCACGGCTGCGTCATGTGACCGGCGCGCTGTTCGGCGCCGATGGCGTCGCGCAGATAGCGGTCGGCATCCAGAATGCGGTAGGGGTTGGCGCTCCAGGCGCCGTCGCCGAGGGCGATTTTGACGGAATCGAGCACGTACACGTTGGGGTCTTCCATCCGGTACTTGAGCCCGGCATCCGGAATGACGATTTCCGGCATCGCGGCGGACGGCGCCGCCGTTGCAGCGCCCGCACCGGAAGCAGCGCCCGCACCAGAAGCAGCAACCGCACCAGAAGCAGCAACCGCTGCCTCTACGGGTTCATTCGTGATGATGAGCAGATGCGACTCCAGCCGCCCGAAAGGCATCGGGATGCGGTAGCGCCCCTTTTCGTAGAGATAAAAGACCGGGGCGATGCCGCCCGTGCGGGGATCGACCTCGTAAACCGCTCCGCGGAAAGCGCTTTTTACGGTGATTTCCGCCCGCGGATAGACGTCGGTGCGGGCGATGACGCGCGGTGCTGAGAAGAGTTCATCCACTTTATGGGGCGCGCGCGTCGAGGTGTTGCACGCAAAGAGCGTGAGCGCCTGTGTGGAGCGTCGCAGCTGCACGAAGACATCAGCGCATTCCACGCCGTCCTGCGCCACGGAAACGCGGCGCAGCTTCGGGTCGAGCGCGCCCGCAAGGTTGTCCGCCTTGATGGCCTTGAAGGCGGCGTAGACGCGCGCGGGCTCGGCCGAAGCCGTTCCGTCCATACGCGCGGGGATTTCGCCGGTGTACCACACCTTGCCGCCGCCCGCCGCAAAGGCTTCGAGGAGCCGCAGCGTCGTGGCGCGGATGGTCTTGAGCTGCGGCAGGAGCACGCCTTCGTAGGCGGCTTTGTGGAGGCGCAGTTTGCGCCCGCGCATCGCGCCGCGCCGCGCCAGCATGTCCTCTTCGCCGAAATCAAAATCGATGTGCGCCTCCAGCAGCTGCGCCATCGCATCCAGCAACGCGTCATCCATCTCCCGCGTCAGCGGCGTCACAGACCGGAAGGTATAGCCGTAAAACGATTCCGCCGGATGAATCACCAGCAGCGGGCGCACCTCTTCACCGCCCGCATCGAGCGTCTCGCCAATCCGCGCAAAATAGTCTTCCACCGTGGCATACTTCCGGTACCAGGGACTCTGGAAGGAAATGCTCGCCGGGTAATCGCGCTTGGCTTCGCCCGCCATCGAGTACCACGCCAGATGCTGGCAGCGCATGTTGATGCCCAGCACCATGAGCCAGTCGCCCAGCGCCTTGTGCCCCTCCAGCGCAAAATCCCAGCCGGTCACGCCGTAGCATTCGCAAATGCGGAGCCGCCGCCCGAACTGGTGCGCCACACTCGAGCACTGCTTCGCCGTCAGGTAGATATTCCACCGCTCCGTCAGCAGGTCAATGCCCGGAATCTGCTGATGCTCGTAAAAGCGCATCACGGAACCCGCGCAGCACATGGATTTCGAGGGCGTGTCCTCCTCCAGCGCATGCCCGGTAAACGCAAGCCCGTTGCGTCCGCACCACTGCCCGATCTGCTTCGCGTAGGCGTTCATGAACAGGTCCGTGAGCAGCGACTCGTAGTCGTGCCGGACCTTCGACCAGTGTTCGCCGCCGACGACGTTATCCAGTTCCGGCAGGTGCTCCATCAGGTCATAGCCGAATTTCGCCTGGAAGGACTCCGCCAGCGTTTCGGTCCACTGTCCGTACCAGAAGCGGGGTTCATCGGTGAAGCAGCCGGGAATCTCTTCGCCGAAGCGCTTGCCCAGCCGCTCGCGATACACCTGATGCGTTTTGCGGATAAAAGCCCGGACCGCCGCCGGGTTCAACGTATCGAGTTCGGTCTGCCCGTTGCACCAGGAGTGTTTCTCCTGCACCTTCACCGCAAAGAGCACAAGCCGTTCGCCGTCGCGGAGCGGGACATCCGGACCCGCCACGCGCCGGTACGAGCGCAGCGTGCCGTACACGGGCCGCCCGAAGGTATCCAGCCCGTCCAGCGGCGAATCCGGGTCCGTCACTTCGACGAACCAGGCAAGCGGCGTAAAGTCGCGCGACGGCTTCGGCGGTGGCGGGAGCGGCTTTTCCGGCGCCGGCTGGACGGCGAGGACATACCGCTCCAGCGTGCGGAACCGGAAAGCGTGACGCTTCGTCACCAGTCCGCCCGCCTTGCCGCTCGGCCAGCGGTCTTCATCGTACATCCACGGAACCAGCCCGCATTCCTTCGCTTCGTCCATGCACGCTTCCACGCACGCGAAAAAGTCATCGCTCAGATACGGCGTCGCCATACCGGTCCGCGGGTGCATGAAAAATCCGCCGAGCCCCATCTCGGAAAAGATGCGCACCTGCCGGCGCAATTCCTCCGGATCGAGCAGCGCATTCCACGAAAAAAACGGAGCCCCGCGAAACGTGGGACCGGGATGTTGAAGTTTGGACAAAAGCTCAGAAATCATAAAACCTCCCAGGGTAGAGATGGAGACAGACCAATGGAAGAAGGACAGAAGAACGAAAAGAGCAGAAAGAGAACTCAGGGTTTCGGAGGCGGAGCCGGATCCGGCGCGGACGGTGCCGCGGGTGCCGCGGGCGGTTCAGCCGCCCGCCGGGACACGACCGTGCCGTCGGCCTGATACGCCGCCGAGGAAAAGGGCGGCACCTCCGTGCGCCCTTCGCGCCAATCCCGTACCGCCTGAAGCCGCTGCCGCATCCGCGCCTCCGCGCCCAGCCCCGCCGGCTGGTAGTACCGCCGCCCCTGCAACGATTCCGGCAGACACGTCATGCGCGCAATCTTCTCCTCCGTATCATGCGCATACTGGTACCCGGAACCGTAGTTTAGCTCCTTCATCAGCCGCGTGGGCGCATTGCGGATCTGCAGCGGCACCGGCTCCGCCATCATGCGCTGCGCATCGCGCGCCGCAGCCATGTAGGCGGCTTCCAGCGCATTGGATTTCGGCGCCAGCGACAGGTAAATCACCACCTGCGCCAGCGCCAGCTTGCATTCGGGCAGCCCGATGTTGTGGCAGGCATCCCAGGCCGACGTCGCCAGCAGCAGCGCATTGCTGTCCGCCAGCCCCACGTCCTCGCTCGCAAAGCGGATGCAACGGCGCGCCACATACAGCGGGTCCTCACCAGCTTCCAGCATGCGCGCCAGCCAGTACAGCGCGGCATCCGGATCCGAATTGCGCATGCTTTTGTGGAGCGCCGAAATGATGTTGTAATGCTCCTCGCCGTTTTTGTCGTACAGGAGCATCTTGCCGTTGACGCACGCCTGCAACACCTCCGGGGTGACCGTCGGCACCCCGTCCACGGAACCGGCATTGTTGACGCATGTTTCCAGCGTGTTGAGTGCCGTGCGCGCATCGCCGTTCGCATACACCGCAATCCGGTGCAGCACGTCCTCATCCACCTGCAGCGGAACCCCGCCATAACCCTTCGGACTCGTCAGCGCCCGCTGCAGAAGCGCCACCAGATCCGCTTCATTCAATCCGTTGAGCACAAAGACCTTGCAGCGGGACAGCAAAGCCGAATTCACCTCAAAGGACGGATTTTCCGTCGTCGCTCCAATCAGAATGATGCTTCCCTGTTCGACAAACGGCAGAAACGCATCCTGCTGCGCTTTGTTGAAGCGGTGGATTTCGTCGACAAACAGAACGGTGCGCACGCCGCCCCTGCGGGCGCGTTCCGCCTGCGCCATGATGTCCTTGATTTCGCGGATGCCGCTCGTCACCGCACTGAACGTGATGAAAGCGGCACGCGTCATGTTCGCGATAATGTTGGCGAGCGTCGTCTTTCCGACGCCGGGCGGTCCCCAGAGAATCAGCGAAGGGATCTGATCGCGTTCAATCATCCCGCGCAGCAGTTTACCCGGTCCCACCAGATGCTCCTGACCGAAGAATTCCGTCAGGGAGTCCGGCCGCATCCGGCTGGCGAGCGGCTGCGTGCCATCCGCCTTTTGCGGCGGACGGCTCCGGAGGTCCGCATCATCCAGCGGATCGATAAGGGGTAATTGTTCCATCGTCATTTCCCGGGAATCCGCTCTCGCAGACCCTTTGCGACAATCTTACACGACTTCTCCCGCCACGGCAACCGCCCTCCTTTTCAGGCCTATCCCGGAATTTCAAGCCACACAGAGGAAGGCTGTGAACCTCAGCCTCGCGAGGGGCGGTTGCCCCGTTTTATGTCTCCACTAACGCTCCGACCAAGGTGTCAAATGCTGCCGCAGTTATCGGAATCATCGGAATAATCGGGGAGTACACGCATCCCACTCCCAGTAGTCCCAGTAGCCTCAGTAGCCCCACACTCCCAGCAGCCCCAGTGGCCCCAGATAGCAGCGGAGCCAGCGCAGATACGACAGACAGGACGAACAGGACGAGCTAAAGCGCGCGAGCGAAGCGGTCAGGCGGAGCCGACTGTGTATGATTCAGCCTCGCGGGGATTCCCAGATGAGAAAAGTCGCTCCCGGCAGACCACCTCACTGGAACCATGCCCAATAAACCCGGCTGTAAAACATTCCTGATCAGGGAATCGGCTCAGATTATTTTCTGTATTTCGCAAACTGCGGTTGAACCTCCAGAAGGGATTTCCAGTTCTCTTCGTCCAGTTTGCTCCAGTCGCACTGGACGGCGAACTGAGGCTGATCTTGCAGAAGGAATGACCAATCCTCCCCGTTCAACTTGCTCCAGTCGCACTGGTCAGCGAACTGCGGCTGATCTTGCAGAAGTAATGACCATTCCTCCCCGTTCAACTTGCTCCATTTGCACTTGTCGGCAAACTTCGGCCGCGCCTGCAGAAGGTATGACCAATCCCCGCCTTTCAACTTGCTCCATTTGCACTTGTCGGCAAACTGGAGTCGACCTTGTAGAAGGAATATCCAATCCAACCTTTCCAGTTTGCTCCAGTCGCACTGGTCGGCAAACAGGGGCTGCTGCTCCAGAAGCCTCAGCCAAGCCACCCCATCCAACTTGCTCCAGTCGCATTTGTCAGCGAATTGCGGGTGTTTCTGCAGGAGTACAGACCAGTCCCATCCGTCCAGTTTGCTCCAGTCGCACCGGTCAGCAAATTGCGGCTGTTCCTGCAGGAGTTCAGACCAGTACCGTCCGTTCAGTACGCTCCAGTCGCACTGGTCGGCAAACTGCGGGTGTTTCAGCATGAGTTCAGACCAGTTTTCTCCGCACAGTACGCTCCAGTCGCACCCGTCATCGATCTGAGACTGCGCCCGCAGAAAATCAGACCAGTACCGTCCGGCCAGTTTGCACCAGTCGCACTTGTCAGCGAACTGAGGCTGCGCCCGCAGAAGATCAGACCAAGCCTTTCTGTCCAGTTTGCTCCAGTCGCACTGGTTGGCGAACTGAGGTTGTTCCCGAAGAAGATTTGACCAATCCCTGCCTTCCAAATTGTTCCAATTGCACTTGTCTGCGAACTGGGGCTGTTTCTGCAGAAGGTTCGACCACTCTGCTCCGACCGGCTTGTGGTACACTATCGTTCTCACGTCCACACGCAGAAACCGCACCCTCTGACGGTCCAACCGATTCTGTCCGTCCAACTTGTTCCAGTCGCACTTGTCAGCGAACTGAGGCTGTACCTGCAGGAGGCTAAACCAATTAAATCCGCTCAGTTTGTCCCAGTCGCACAGTTCGCCGAACTGAGGCTGTTTCTGCAGAAGATTAGACCAATCTTCCCCGTACAACTTGTCCCAGTCACTCCGTTCGCCGAACTGAGGCTGTTTCTGCAGAAGATTAGACCAATCTTCCCCGTCCAGTTTGTTCCAGTCACACCGCTCGCCGAACTGAGGCTGCCCCTGCAGAAGATCAACCCAATGACCTCCGTTCAGTTTGCTCCAGTCGCACCTGTCGGCGAACTGCGGCTGCTCCTGCAGGAGTTTGAACCAGTCACCCCCGCCCAGTTTGCTCCAGTCGCACCTGTCGGCGAACTGCGGGTTTTTCAGCAGGAGATTAGACCAATATGCACCGTTGAACAGGTGCCAGGGACAGGCGGCCGCATCCTCGGGATGCGCAGCCAAGTGTTCCATCCAGTTGGAGGGACCCCACCACTTCGGAAATTCCGGCAGTGAAGAAGACTTTTCGGTCGGCATCGCAGACGCTTTCTTCGCGCGGGACGAAAGCGCCTCATTCTGAGATGTTTTGTTTTCCATGATTCTACTCTTGGTACTTTCTTCAACGCATATTCAACGTCCTTGGCCGGTCATGTGGATGGAGCGTTGACGGGAATCGGCTCAGATTATTTTCTGTATTTCGCAAACTGCGGGCAAAACATCAGAAGAATCGACCAATTCCCGCCGACCAACTGGCTCCAGTCGCACTGGTCGGCGAACTGAGGCTGCACCTTCAGGAGATTTACCCAGTCAAATCCGCCCAATTTGCTCCAGTCGCACTGGTCGGCAAACTGGGGTTGTTTCTGAAGAAGGTTAACCCAGTTGCTGCCGTTCAATTTGCTCCAGTCGCACTGGTCGACGAACTGCGGCTGCCTTTGCAGGAGTTCAGACCAATCATATCCGTCCAGTTCGCTCCAGTCGCACTGGTCAGCGAACTGTGGCTGTTCCTGAAGAAGGTCAACCCAGTCCCCGTCGTTCAGTTCGCTCCAGTCGCACTGGTCGGAGAACTGAGGCTTCTTCTGCAGAAGCATGGACCAGTCATTTCCTTCCAGTTTGCTCAAATCGCACTGGTCGACGAACTGCGGCTGCTCCTGCAGAAGACACGACCAGTTGCTGCCGTCCAGTTTGCTCCAGTCGCACTGGTCGGCGAACTGAGGCTGTTCCTGCAGCAGGGAAGACCAATCTTCCCCGTTCAACTTGCCCGAATCGCACAGCTCGCCGAACTGCGGCTGTTTCTGCAGAAGATTAGACCAATCTTCCCCGTCCAACTTATCCCAGTCGCACCGTTCGCCGAACTGAGGCTGTTCCTGCAAAAGGCTCGCCCAGTCATGCCCTTTCAGTTTGTTCCAAGAACACCGATCCGCGAATTGCGGTTGTTCCTGTAAAAGGTTCGACCAGGTCCTTCCGTCCAACTTGCTCCATTTGCACTTGTCGGCAAACTGCGGCTGTTTCTGCAGGAGATCGGACCAGTCGTCTCCAGTCAGTTTGCTCCAGGCGCACTGCTCACCGAACTGCGGCTGTTTCTGCAGGAGATTAGACCAAACTTTCTCGTTCAACTTACTCCAGTCGCACCGGTCGGCGAACTGAGGCTGTTCCTGCAGGAGGGTAACCCAGTCCCAACCTTCCAGTTTGCTCCAGTCGCACTTATCAGCGAACTGCGGATGCTCCTGCAGAAGATGCGACCAGTTGCTGCCGTTCAGTTTGCTCCAGTCGCACTGGTCAGCGAACTGCGGATGCCAGTCCAGTATGATAGACCAATCAAACCCATTCAGCCTGCTCCAGTCGCACTGGTCGGCGAACTGGTCGGCGAACTGGGGATACTCATGCAGAAGCATGAACCAGTCCGGTTTGTTGAACAGGTGCCAGGGACAGACAGACGCATACTCGGGATGCGCAGCCAACTGTTCCATCCAGTTGGCGGGACCCCACCACTTCGGAAATTCCGGAATCGGTGAAGACTTTTCGGTCGGCTTCGCAGAAGCTTTCTTCGCGCGGGACGAAGCCGTCTCATTCTGAGATGTTTTGTTTTCCATGATCCTGTTCCAGGGACTTTCTTCAACGCATATTCAACGACCTAAGCAAGTCATGTGGTTGGAGCGTTGACGGGAATCGGCTCAGATTATTTTCTGTATTTCGCAAACTGCGGCTGCTCCTCCAGAAGGTATTCCCAGTCATCGCCGTCCAATTTGTTCCAGTCGCATCTGTCGGCGAACTCCGGGCAAAACGCCAGAAGAGTCGACCAATTCACGCCGACCAACTGGCTCCAGTCGCACTGGTCGGCGAACTGAGGCTGCTTCTTCAGGAGATCTACCCAGTCTTCTCCGTCCAGTTTACTCCAGTTGCATTTGTCAGCGAACTGCGGTCGCTTCTGCAGGAGATCAGACCACTCCCCTCCGTCCAGCTTGCTCCAGTCGCACCGGTCGGCAAACTGCGGCTGCTCCTTCAGAATCATGGACCAATGATAACCCTCCAACTTGTTCCAGCCGCAATGGTCACCGAACTGCGGCTGCTTCTGCAGGATTTTAGCCCAGTGCCATTCTTCCAGTTTGCTCCAATCACATTTTTCGGCGAACTGCGGGTGCTCCCACAGAAGCATGAACCAGTCCATTCCGCCGAACAGGTGCCAGGGACAGACAGACGCATATTCGGGATGTGCATCCAACTGTTCCATCCAGTCGGAGGGACCCCACCACTTTGGAAATTCCGGAAGCGGTGAAGACGTGCCTGTCATGCTCTGAACCATCGTCTGTTTCATGGATTTGCAGGGTTGTTTGAATTGGGGTGTTTACGGAGCGGAGGGCGTTTTGAGCCGGATTTTCTGGCCCCAGGAGGCAAACGCATCGGTACCGTCGGAGGTCAGAACCCACAGCACCGGGTAAGCGGGAGGCTTGGATGGAGCGTCGCCGTAGCCGTCGGTCACATAGATAAAGACGTCCGGTTGAATCCGGTTGGACCTGATGTAGTCGAACACGGGAATGAACGACGTACCCCCGCCGCCGGTTACGGTCCATTTGAAGTTCCCCGGAAGCGGCACATCGGACGAGAAGGTTTCGATTTTTCCGATTTCGGCATCGCACTGAATCACGGTGATTTCGTAGTTCCCGAAGGTACCCAGCAGCGATGACAGTTCAGAGAAGAACTGCGGCAAATCCCCGGTGCAGCTGCCGCTCGTGTCGATGGCAAGGTATGCGCGTAGCCGTTCGCTGCGCATCGACTGGAGGTAGAGCCCCTGCCAGACGTGGCGACGGGATGGCGGCAGCCAGCGTCTGCACCCGCCATATGCAGAGGTGACAAACCGTTTCAGGAGCATCCGCCAGTCGATCTGCGGTTCGAGAATTCTGTCCACAATCCTCTGCAGATGGGCCGGAAGCTTTCCCTGCTTGCGCCGAACCATCTCCGCGGCCTGCTGAACGGCTTCGCGCATCTGCTCCGTGCGGCGGCGGATTTCGGCATCGGAAACCGCATCATCGGAACGCCCCGTGGAGCTCTCGCACCGATGATCGAACCCTTCAGCGCCATGCCGTTTGAGATGCTCGGATTCGCGTCCGTTCCGGGCATCGGCTTTCCGCCGATTGCGCGGATTGCCGGGCCCGGAACCGCCGCCGGTATCCACAGCGGAAACGCTGCACTTTTTGAGGAGCTTTTCGTAAATCTCCTCAAACGAAAGACCCTCCCATTTCGGATTGTGCGGAAGAACAAACGGCTCATTCCAGCCGTTTTTCTTGAGATCGTGCATCAGCACGAAGTGGATTTCCAGGTCCTGCGCAATGTTGGCAAGCTCGGGGATGCGGTCCTGCGTTCTCACAAAGTGAAGAAGCGCGCAATGCCATGCCTCATGGGCGATGACGAAGAGACGCTCCTCTTCGGTGAGTTTCCTGAAGAAGAACGGATCGACCAGAATGTCCGAACCATTTGTGGCGGCGGTCTGGAACGGAAGATCGGTCCGCACTTCCAAATCGAGGTGCATCAGGACACTGCCGATGAACGGCATCCGGGTGAGGATGGTGCGGCGAACCTCAACAAGGTCGGCCTCCACCTCATCCCGCAGCTCCGGCGTAAGGACCTGGCCCTGCGAAGCGGAATCTTCAGCCGTTTTTGCGTTCATAGCCCGCTGCCGGGGTTGTGGCCAGCCGTTTCATGCGTTTGCGCATCGCCAGACCGTGCTTCTTCGTCCAGTCCGCATATTTCGGATGCTGATAGATGAGTGCGGCGCGGGTCTTGTCGATGTCGTTTTCTTCATCGCCCTGCAGGACGTCCATCATCAGCATGGCGGCAAAGTCGCCGGTCAACTCGATGGAGATGCGGAAAAATCCGTCCAGCAGCCGGGCGGCCTCGGCTGCATCCTTTCCGCGCCAGACATGGTAGGCCACGGCGCTGCAGAAGGCGTACTTCCGGTCGGCATGCTCCGGAATCTGAAAGGGGCGGTCGGGATGGAGCATAATGGTGCGGACATCCTCCAGTTCGAGCGCCGTTTTGCGGAAGGCCAGGAATTCGGTGCCGGCCGCATTGCCGACCAGCCCGTTGACCGCGCGGGGAAGCAGGGCTTCGTTTCCGCTCAGCACTTCGAGCATCGTACTGACCCGCTCCCAGGAACGGGGACTGGGCCAGCCCCGTTCCAGATTTTCGTTTTTCTGGCGGAACAGCAGTTTGGGGCGGTATCGGATGAACGCGATGACGGTCGGATTGATATTGCTGCGCATGGCCCAGCGGATCCAGAGCTCGGAATCTTCATGGAGTTCGACATGAAGGAAGCGGTTGGCCAGCGCGGAACTCATCGTCGTGGCGACGGCGGCGTCCTCGATCCGGTTGCCCGCCGCGCAGATATACCATCCGTTCGGCATGGTGTACAAACCGCCGAGCCGCCGGTCGAGAATCAGTTCGTAGGCCGCGACCTGCAGACTGCGGTCGGCAGCCGTAATCTCGTCAAACAGGAGAATGCCTTTGGAGTTCGGGTCCTTCGGCCAGTCATCTGAGACGAACCATTTGACGCTGTTCGTCTCTTTGTCCGGAACGGGAAGTCCGCGGATATCGACCGGTTCGCGCTGGGCGAGCCGGACGTCAATGAAACCGATGCCCAGTTCTTCCGCAACGGAGCGCAGAATGGAGCTTTTGCCGATGCCGGGGGCGCCCCACACCATCAGCGGAGGCAGTTTGCCGGCGAGTTCCGGATTCGACATGAGCTTCTGCACCTGCAACTTCAGTAGCTTGCGCAATTCTTCCGTCGAAACCGCGTTCGACATATCGAGAAGGTTGTCAGCCATGGAAAATCATCCTTTCGAAGATCAGACCGGTGTCACCGGCAGACGATACGCAGCCCGATGGTGCTGTCCGTGTATTTGCCGACCCGGAATACGTGGTTTGCGAAGCGGCAGCTGTTGGCCGTATACAGCCATGCGCCGCCCTTGAGCGTACGCTGTCTGCCGCTTTTCGGGCCGGCGGGATCCGTCGCGGAATCCGTCGTTTCATTGCCGCCGGAACGGTCCAGGCACCATTCAAAGACGTTCCCGTGAACATCGTAGAGACCCCAGGCGTTCGGACGGTACGAACCGACGGGCGCATGCGTTTCGTCTCCCCTGTTTGCGGCATATCGTCCGAGCTCGGAAAGGTGCGGATCGGCAGAAAAGTCAAGAATTTGGGTTCCGTCTGAAAAGGAGGCCGATACTCCGGCACGGGCGGCATACTCCCATTCCGCCTCCGTCGGCAGGTCCAGCGTCTCCAGTCCGGTCCGGGCGCGCAGCCGTCCGAGAAAACTGTCTGGGTCGACGGTATCCGCCTTCGGCCAGGCGGCTCCGTAGGTCCTCCCCCGGATTTCATCGTAGGAAACCTTTTCCACCGGATGATTTTTGGCGGGATGGGCGGACGGGGTTTTGTCCATGACCAGTTTCCACTGTTCCTGCGTCACCGGAAAGACGCCGCAGTAGTACGGACGCGAAATCGTCACGGTTCTGCGTTTTTCGTCCTTCATGCGGCCTAGTTCACCCGGGGCAGACCCCATTTCAAACGAACCGGGATCGATGCGGCGGAGAACGAGCTTGGCGGTCTTGTAAACGTCCGTCCATCCGCCTTTCGGGATTTGATCCAGCGCGGTCACGGGCCAGGATTCCGCGTCGGGACCTTCCGAGAGGTCGATGACCAGATATCGGGCATCGAAGAGCGCATCCGAAGCGGACGTGCCCTCCTCCAGGCGCCCGAAGAGTCCTTCGCAGAGTTTCCGGAAGGCGACATAAGCCCTCCGGCACAGCTGCACACTGATTCCGCTCTGATCGAGGAACGTCTCCCGGAAACCGGCTTTCATCAACTCCGCCGTCACCTCGTCGGGCTCATCGGTTTCGCTCAATCCGGCGCACTGCCAGCCCCCGCGGATTGAGAAGGAAGCGGCATTCCAATGCCAGGTGAGCGGATTGCCGTTGGGGGCTCCGTTTTTCATGAACCCGGTCCGCAAAATGGAAACCCAGCTTTCTCCCCTGCCCTCCTCCACCTCTTTTTGGATAAAGGTAACGGCGTTAAAACCGCTTTTTGGCGGTGAGATGAAGTCGGACCAGAAGGCATCCGCAACATGACCGGCCCAGGCGGGATTGGAAAGAAGTCCCTCCCCCATCATGGCGGACAGAATTTTGACGCTTCCCTTTTGAAGCACCAGATCGAGTTCTTCAACGGCGACCTTTTCCCCCATCAGTTCACGGCTCAAGCTGTAAAGCGCAATATTGTCCGTTTCCAGCATCTCTCTGCGCTTCCCGTCGCATTCACACGTCGCCTTATCCACAAAGCCGACTTTGACCGGACCGCAACCGCGCAGCCGTCCAAAGAGGAACGCCCGCATATACCGGAACGAAGCAATCCGGGGCGATGGCGGCAAAGAACGTTTCTGATCCCCCAAAAAGTCGCAGAACAGCGCCAGTTCAACATCGCTCAATGCTTCGAAATCAGCATCTTTTTTGACGCTCGGATACCCGATCCGCGTACAGACCGAGGCCAGCGTTTCCATGTATGCATCCGTCTCGCGGTCAGAAAGGTGCAGGCGGCAACCGTTCCGCCGTGCTTCCCACCGCGATGAGAGTTGCCGTTTTGCAACCGAATTCCTGTATGCCTCAATCTTTTTCTTCAGGTTGTCTGTCATGCTGTTTCTTCGTCCGGGTTGTTCAGCATCATAAAGGGAGCGGTATCAGGACCTGTGCAGTCCGCACGATAATCGGGACAGGGATGACAATCGTCCTGGAACCCGGATATTTCATGCGACTGCACCGGTAAAGCGTCCATGATCATCGATACGATAAAATTATACAGAAATTACAATTTTAATGCAAGTGGAATTTTTCTTTTCGTTTATCTGCATTACCCGCCGATCAACCCATTTCGCCAAAAAAGCAGAGAGGACAGGACAGCCCGCTGCCGCATACGGCGAAAGCGGTACCCCACACTCCCAGTGGCCTCAGTAGCCTCAGAGGCCTCAGTGGCCCCAGTAGTCCCAGTGGACCCAGTAGCCCCAGAGGGCTCACTCCCAGTGGCCCCAGAATGCGGCGAAGCGGTGGCGGCACCGCCGCTGCGGGGCCGAAAGGAGGGTCAGAGAGGACGGAGGGCGGCGCGACGATGAAGGTCCTTGTCGTGGTAGGGGTCGTCCGGAGCCGCAAGGGACGAGGGGTCGTATCCCGTGCAGAGTTCGAGGAGGCGCACGAGACGGTCTTCGATGACAAAGCGGATGCGGAACATCCGCAGCGAGAGAATCCCGCCGGGCGGCGGGCCGGGAACGGGCTCGACGCGCTTCCGAGTGTCGTCGAGCGGCTGGAACGAGAGCTGCGTGCGCGCCGTCGCCAGCAGATCGGGACCGCCCAGCGCAAGAATCCGCTGAGCCGCTTCCAGGAATTCCGGTGCGGCGAGAACTTCGTAGGCTTCGGCATGCTGCTCATCGACCCAGCCCGCCTTTGCGGTCGGGAAAGCATCCGCGGCGGGCAGATACGGCTTGATGTCGAGGATGGGCGTGCCGTCGAGCAGGTCGGCATCGGCGACCGTGAGGGTGCGCCCTTCAATGGACAGAAGACGCACGCAGGAGAGTCCGATCGGATTGGGCCGATACGGCGAGCGGGATGCAAAGGTGCCGATGCGGCGGCGTCCGGGGGTTTCGATGGGCGGACGCGTCGTGGGCCGCCATGCGGCGCCATTGCGGTCAAACACGAAGAGAAGCCAGATGCGCTCGAAGCCGTCGAGGTCGCGCAGCGCGGTCTCGAAGTCGCGCCCGCGGCAGAGTTCCACGGTACCGCAGACACCCCCGGCAAAAATACCCTGGCGCGGCGCATCGTACTTGCGGACGGCGCGGCTGCGGTAGGTGCCGATGGGTTCAAACTCCATAAACGAAACGGGAAACGGCGCGGCGGAGGAGCGGCTTCAGAGGGCGACGGAAAAGTCGATGAAATCCCACGGAAGGGAGAAGCGCTGCGCGATATGTTCGGTGATTGCGCGGATGCCGAAGCGCTCGGTGGCATAGTGTCCGGCGGCGGCATAGTGGGCGTTCCCGATAGAGGCGGCGTTCCAGGCGGTGAGATTCATCTCGCCGGTGATGAAAGCGTCGAGCCCCGCCTCGAGCGCCTGCGCATATTCGGCGGCACCTCCGCCGCCGGTGACGACGCCCACGGTGCGCACGCGGGCGGGGCCGTGATCGACATGGTGGAGTTCGCCGCCGGGGCAGGCGGCGGCGAGGCGCTCGAGGAGCGTCTCCCAGCGGACAGGCCGGGGCAGAACGCCCTGAAAACCGACGCTGTACCCGTGCCAGCAGCCGAACGGCTTGAGTTTCGTGAGGCCGAGCGCGCGTGCCAGGCCGGCATTGTTGCCGAAGCGCGGATGCGCGTCGAGCGGAAGATGCGCTGCGTACAGGGCGGCATCGGCGCGGATGAGCGGCGCCACCAGCCGGTAATTGGCACCGGCGATGCGGTTCAGAGAAGAACCCCAGCTGATGCCGTGATGGACGAGCAGGAGCCGGGCGCCGCGCGCAAGGGCGGCCTCGTAAAAGGCAGGCGTGGCGTCCACGCCGCAACACAGGCGCGTCACCCCCTGCGAAGCGCCCTCCACCTGCAGCCCGTTGTGGGAAACGTCGTTGACGAAATCTTCCGGACGGAGCAGGCGGTCGAGCTCGCGGACGATGTCGGCGAGCGGTACGGGGCGGGGGCGCGGCACGGAGGTGGCGGAGGCGCGGCTCATGCGTCCTCCCCTGCCCCGCCGGATTCGGCGCCGGGCACGCGAAGGGCGCGCTGACGCCATTCGCGCATAGACAGCCCGGTGCGCCGCTTGAAGTAGCGTTTGAGGAAGGAATCGGAATTCCAGCCGCAGCTCGTGGCAATCAGAGAAATGGGACGTGCCGGATCGCGCAGGAGCCGCATCACCTCCTGAAAGCGCACCTCGAGGATGCGCTCACCGATGGAGACGCCCGTGACGGCGCGGAAACGCTGCTCGGCGAGACGGCGCGAATACGGGAAATCGGCGAGCACCTGGCGCGCGGTGAGTCCTGAGCAGGAGTCGCGCAGGATGCGCTCGATGGCGCGCCGGATGTGGTAGTCGTTGGTATTGAGCAGCAGCGTGGAGCCGCGGCTGGCCAACTCGGTGGAGCCGTAATACAGCCGTTCGCCCGGGCACTGCGGATTCTCGAACTGACGCGCCAGCATCTCCACGGCCATGCGCCCGGCACCGAAATGATCGGCACCGATGGAGGTGATGGTGGGCGTGCAGTTCTCGCAGCGGAACGCATCGTTGTCCACTCCGACGACGGCGATATCCTCGGGACACTTGAGCCCGGCATGCTGGCAGGAGATGATGATCTGCTCGGCGGTCGCATCGTTGGCGGCAAAAATGCCGCAAGGTTTGGGCAGGGACGGGAACCAGGCGATGAGCGCCTTCTGGAACGCCACGAGATTGTAGCGGTACCAGGTATCCTTGAAGCGCGCGAGCGGCTTGTCGCCGGCCTCCGCGCGAACGGCCTCGCGGAACGCCTCGTAGCGGTGCGACGACCAGTCGGGCCGGCCCGAAAAATCGACGTAAGCGTAGGAGGCGGGATTGAGGCGCGAGAGTTCGCGCAACGCCAGCCGCGCAAACGGCGCAGGGGCGGTGCTCACCGTGAAAAGACGCTTCTGCTGGTCGAAGAGCGGATCGTACGGATCGATGAAAACGACGGGCACAGAGGCATACGCCTTGTAATTGACCGGCTCCATCAGATACGAACACTCGACAATGACGCCCTCCGGTTGCCAGTGCTCGATAAATTCCTCCGCCGGCCGGTCGGTGCGGTTATATTCCACCTCGACGACGCGCCAGCCGCGCAACTTGGCCTGTGCATGAACGCCGGTCAGCTCCACCTGATGGGCGCCGGCGTGAATATCGGTAAAAAAGAGAATCGTTTTCATGGTGTGCGGCGCGGATGATAGCGGATTCGGAGATTCTGCGCAAGCGGACAGATTTTTAGTTCGCATTCAGCGGGACTTTTCGCAAAAAAAACGGTTATACTGAAGACAATCCCGCGCAAGGTCCGTCTCGCCCGATTCCGGTTTTTCCGGATGAAAATATCTGCAGAATCGGGTACAATCGGAACTAACCTTCGCAAGGGGCGCCAAAGTCCCGGTTTTCCGCAAACGACAAAAGAACCCTTTTTGCGAATGCGTGCGGGTCAGAAGCCCCTGCCGGGCTGCAGACTGAACCCCGTTTTCGGGAACCTCACTTATCTGGAACCTCACTTATATTGACTCCTATGAATCAGAACTTCCTGCATCGAATCGGACGAATCCTACCGCTCTTCCTGCTGTGGGCCGCTCCTCTTTCGGCCGACGCCATGACGCCGGCCGCGCAGACGGCACGGGATGAAATCCTTCGCGGCGTCAACGACGTCGGGCTGCAACCCGGCCCCATCCCGGGGCAGGTCCTGCTGCTCACGGAAGACGCCTTCCCGCTGGCCCGCAACCGCAACCACGACGGCACCGCCTCGTGCGCGATTGCGGGAAGCACGTACGGAGAAGGTCGCGCCATCCTGCTCGGGCATGGGTCCTTTTACGAAATGCCCTTCGTCGGCGATGCCGAAACCTTTTTCCGGAATGCCGTCGCATGGCTGGCGAAAGGCAAAACGGCGCCGAAGGCTGCCATCTTGCGCAATGACAGGCTGGAATCCTTCGTCCGCGCGCTGGGCATCGATGACGTCACGGTCATCCAGAGCGCGGAAGAGCTGCCGAGCGACTTCGACATCGTCTTTGCGGACGGCACCCGGCCGGACGACGTGGCGCCGCTCCGCGATTTCGTGCGGGAGGGTCGCGGCATGATGCTCTCCTGCCTGGGCTGGGGCTACATGTACTTCAATCCTTCGGCGAACTTCTCGCAGGATTTCTCCGAAAACCAGTTGCTCGCGCCGATGGGCATGCTGATGACGGCAGACGGCTCGCAGCGCATCAACGACACCTACCCGGCGGCAACGGGCGACATTCCCCCGGGGATGGTCGCCACGGACGCCCTGCGGATGCTCCGCGAGGGCAGCTACCCCTCCAGCGAAGCGCGCAAGCAGGTGGTTACCTGCCTCTCCTCGCTCATCAACAGCCTCCCGCCCGCATCGCAGCCGGAGCTCGACCGCTACATCACGGACCTCTTCACCACAACGCCGAATGTTGCCGTCCCCTCGCCGGAACGGCCCGTCGGGGCGGAGGAACTGATCTCGCGCCTTGCGATTCTGGCGCGCAAGAACGCCTGGCTCGCGGACCGGGAAAAGATCTGGGAAGCCGACCCGGCGGCGAGCGCCTATCCGGGGCTGTGCGCACCGGACACGCCGACCGTCACGCGTGAAGTGGCGGTGAATCTCGCGATTCCGCGGTGGCACTCGACGGGCGTCTACGCCCCGGCCGGACAGGCGCTGACCGTGACCGTGGCACCCGAAGCGACGGCGCTCGGGCTGAAAGTGCGCATCGGCACCACCGCGGACGACATCAGCGCGCGGCATGAGTGGCGGCGCGCTCCGCTGGTGACCGTGGAAGTGCCCATCACCAAGGAAAAGACGGTTTTCTCCTCGCCGTTCGGCGGGCTCGTGTACGTCGTCGTGCCGAACAACGCCTCGGGCAGCGCATCCGTGACGTTTGAAGGCGGCATCATGGCGCCGTGGTTCAAACTCGGGCGCGACACGAACGAAAAATTCCTCCAGGAAGTCGCCGAAACCGGTGCGCCGTGGGGCGAAATTGAAGGCGACAACTTCATCATCACCACGGAGACGGTCGGACTCAAGCGCGTCAACAACCCGCAGGGAATCGCCGCCTTCTGGGACCGCGTGCTGGACGCCTGCCAGGAACTGTCGAACCTCCCGCAGCGCCGCTACCCCGAGCGCTACACGCACGATGTGCAGCTCATCGCCGGATGGCTCCACAACGGCTACCCGCTCATGGGGCACACCAATCCCGAGCATTTCGAAGGGGTCATCGACCTGGAAGAGCTCGAGCGTTACGGCTCGTGGGGCATCTTCCACGAAATCGGGCACAACCACCAGCAGAGCGACTGGACGCCGGACGGCACCGGCGAAGTGACGGTCAACCTCTTCACCTGCTACGTTCTGGAAACGGTCGTGGGCATCGACTGCCGCGCGCGGCAGTATCCGTCCAACCCCACGGGGGCGAAGCGCGAAATCCGCCGGTTCGTCGCCGACGGCAAGCGTTTCCAGGACTGGAAGAACCGCTACTTCACGGCGCTCGAAATGTACCTGCGCATCAAGGAGGCGTATGGTTGGGAGGCGTACAAGGAAGCGTTCCGGCGCTACCGGGAGCCGGGCTTTGTCCGCCCGCAGAACGACCACGAGAAGTGGCAGACGTTCGCCCGCGTGATGTCGGACGTCACGAAGCACAACCTCGCAAAGGCGCTCGCTGTCTGGTCCATCCCCATCACACAGGCGACGCTCGACTACTGCGCGCAGTATCCGGATGCCGACCCGAACATCACGCGCGACCTCGTGCCCGAGCCGTACGTCCCCCCGAAAACGGAACCCGTCTCCGGCGAATACATGGGCGTTGCGCTGGCCGGTGACCAGGCGGGCGAAATCTCGCTCTACCGCACGCGCAACGACATTCCCGGCGGCGAAAAAGACCGCCGCTGGAAAACGACGCACCTGCTCCTGCGCCGTGTGGAGCCGACCGACGGTCCCTTCACCATCGGCAACCTTTCCAACCCGGCCGACCACTGGGAAGGTGCACGCGACATCGAAATCACGCGTCCCTACTACTTCGGCGTCTACGAACTGACGCAGGAGCAGTACTACCACATCATGGGTTCGTGGAAGCCCAACTGCTTCGGCGCACCGGGCGTGGACCGCGAAACGCGCCCCGTCCACAACATCAGCCACGATGAGTGCCGCGGACAGCTGCGGGACGGCATCAACTGGCCGCATACGGGGCACAAGGTTTCGCTCACCTCCATCCTCGGGCGGCTGCGCGAGCTCTGCGCCTTCCGCGCGGAATTCGATCTGCCCACGGAAGCGCAGTGGGAGTATGCGGCCCGCGCCCTGACCACCAATGTCTGGAACAACGGGGAAAGCCCCGATCCCTACAACGATGGCATGGACCGCGACCGCGTCCTTGACAAGCTCGGGCGCTACTGCGGCAACGGCGGCGAATCCCGCACGCCCAATGACCCGTTGATGAAAAGCGGCGTCCAGACGCCGTATGGTCCGGCCGAGGTCGGCAGCTACGAGCCCAATGCCTGGGGTATTTACGACACCCACGGCAACGTCTTTGAGCACTGCCTCGACTACTTGATGCCCACCGGGGATACGGACGCCTATTCGGGCAAAGACCCAGTGGGGCCGCCGGACTGCGGCACCAATGCGGAAGGTAAGCCCAAAGAGATTCGCCGCGTTCAGCGAAGCGGCAGCTGGTGGAACGCCACCTTCGGCAGGCCGCAGCGCGCCATGTCGCATGCACGCGAACTCGGGCACTACTGCGGGCTGGGCACCGGACACGGTGCCACGGGGTTGCGCATTTGCGTGGATGCCGCCGTAGCGCGCGAACCGCAGCCCGTTCCCGGCTACGAAAAGCTCACCCCTGCGCAGTACCAGGCGCGGGCGGACCTGCTGCGCGGCGTCGCCGTGTACGACTCCGCCGGGCTCCCGGGTCCCGTTTACTGCACGAAGCCGGAAATCGCCTTCCCGCTGATTGAGGCGCGCAACTGGGACAACACGCCGGCCGCAATGGCGGCGGCAGCCTTCGTGGGCAAAGGCCGCGTCGTACTGGTGGCGGATGATCGAATCGATCCGAAACTCGGCAGCAATCAGCGTTTTCTCGAGAATGTGCGCCGGTGGCTCTCCGATGGCGGCAAGCGGCAGGTTCGCACACAGGCGCTCGACAAACTGGCGCAGGCCAAAGCCGCAGAACTCCAGCAGTTCGTTGCAAATGGCGGCGGCTTGCTCGTCTGGGGTCGCGCCTGGCCGTGGCGCCAGCAGCAGCAGGCGGAGCACGGCTCGGCCACCATTGCGGAGTGGCCGGGCAACCGGTTGCTGGAACACTTCGGTCTGATGGTCGGCGATTTTTGCGTGGGCCGTACTGCATCGAATGGCTTCGCCGTGCGCCTCATGATTCAGGAAGGCGCCGCAGTGGCTCCCACCGATGTGTATATTCCGCAGCGCATTGCCGCTATTCCCAAACCGATTTTGTTGCCGCTCCGGGAGCGCAATGAAAAAGGCATCCTCGTCAAACCGGGCGAAACCATCGCCTTCCTGGGTGACTCCATCACGCGCCTCGGCGCCCAGCCGACCGGCTACATCAACCTCGTGCTCAAAGGCCTCGAAGTGGCTGGTGTACCGGATGTCAAAGCCGTCCCGGCCGGTATCGATGGCAACCATGCGGGCGATATGCACTGGCGAATCGGTAGCATCCTGCTCAATCCCGACGTGAAAATCCTCACGATTTCCTGCGGCGTCAACGATGTCTGGGGCTACGACTGGGGACGCGGATTCCCGCTGGAGGAATATGCCGACAAGGTGCGCTCCATGTACAACAAAGCCGCCGCCGCGGGCATTCAGGTGGTTGCTCTGACGCCGACGCTGATTCAGGAAGATCCCACAAACGAGAAGAACCGGCTGCTCGACCCGTATGCGGACTTCATCCGTGCGGAGGCCAAGCTGCGCAATCTTCCGCTGGCGGACTGCCGTGCCGCGGAAATCGCAGGGCTGGCGAAGCGTCCGAAGAACAGCGGCAACTTCTACACCTACGACGGCGTTCACCCGGTCTTCGAGGGCAACAAACTCATTGCCCGGACCGTCCTGCTCGCCCTCGGTGTGCCGGAGACTGATCTGCCCGCCATCGAAGCCGCCTGGGAGCAGATGAACCGGTAAGCCTGCCGCCGACTGAATCGCTGAAAGCCTCGCAAGCCGTACAAGCCGCCGCTTCTTTGAAGGGGCGGCTTGTGCTTTTCGCGCGACTGGGCAGCGCACCAAAGCCGCGTGATTTTTATTGGTTCCCGAAGAAACCACAGCGACACAGAGGAGAAGCAGGGCGAGGGAGAGAAATTTGGGTTCGACGGCTTCGCCTCCGCCGCCTCGCTTGCAGAGACGACGGACAGGATGGACACGACGGATGAACCCCGCTGATTCCGACTCGGCGGCAACTTCGCCCGCCCTCGGAGTGGGCGGTCGACTCATCAGCCAGAGGCTTAGGCCGGTCGGGCGGTGATCCACCGCCTGAAATTCCGACCGGCAGAAATGGCGGCAACCGCCGCCCCGACCGCCGCCCTGCCCGGTGAACCATGGCGGGGGCTGGGACGTTTGCATTGCAAGAGAAGACGATTTATCGTTTTCTGCGTCCCGACTTGGAAGAACCGTTCATCCCATGCATTTCCGCTACACCGTCAAAACTGCACAAGGCCGCCTGGAAAAAGGCGTTGCCGAGGCGGGCTCTGCACCTGCGCTGGCGCAGTCTTTCCGGGCGGCGGGCTCGCTGGTCATCAAGCTGGAGCCGCTGGATGAGCGGGCGGTGCTGCGCGATGGCTTGCCGCCCCGGTTCCATCCGGCGTGGCTTGCGGGCGTGCGCGACATCGATGCGGAAACGGGCCTCCGTCAAATGGCCTCGATGCTGCGTTCGGGTCTCTCGGTGCTGTCCGCGCTGCGCATGGTTGGCGAACAGGCGCGATGCCCGCGCGCATCCGTTATTTGGCGGCGCGTCGAGCAGATGGTCGCCAACGGCGGAACGCTGTCGGACGCATTTCGCACCATCGGCGCGCCCTTTTCCGATTATGTGGCGGAACTCGCCGCAACCGGCGAGCAGTCGGGCAACATGGATGTCGTGCTGGAGCGGGCGGCCCGGCATCTGGAGGGACTCCGCGAAGTGCGCGCCACCGTCATCAACGCGCTCCTGTACCCGATGCTCGCCATTGCGGCGGCGCTCGGCGTCGCCGTTTACCTGGTTGTCGCCGTCCTGCCCAAACTGGAAACTTTTCTCACGGCAGGCGGTGCGCAGCTGCCGGATCTGACGATGCTGCTCCTGGAACTTGCGGCCTGGCTCCACGCGTACGGACTGTGGATTCCGGTCGGATTCGTAGCGCTCGTTGTGCTGGTGCGCTGCATCCGCGCCACACGCGCCGGACGCCTGGCGACGGATACCCTTCTCTTGCGCATCCCCGTTGTGCGCGGCATTCTTCTGCTTTCCGGAACCTCCATTGCCGCGCGCGGACTCGCGATGCTCATCGAGTCGGGCATTGCGCTGCCGGAAGCGCTGCGCGCCTTGTCGCGCCTGTTGTCCAACAAGCGGCAGGCGCAAACCATCGATCGCGCACGGAATGCCGTGTTGCGCGGCGAATTCCTCTCCGAAACCCTTGCGCGGGGCAACACCTTCAAACCCATGCTCTCGCGTATGTGCGCCGTCGGCGAAGCCTCCGGCATGCTCGCGCATACGCTGGAAGAAGTCGCCGCCTTCCATGAACGGGCGCTGCTGGTGAGCATCCGGCGCCTGTCCGTTCTCATCGAACCGGTGGCGGTGGGCATCGCCGCTTTTCTGGTCGGCTTCGTGTACATCGCCTTCTTCCTCGCGCTCTTCTCGATTGCCGACCTCGCGTAGCGCGCCCCCGGCTCCGCCCATCCCCGTTCACCTGCACGCTTTCTCCCTCTCTCCTTCTCCACCCCTGTTGAACGAAGCCACATGAAAAAGCATCTTGTTGTCCTGACGGGCGCCGGCATCAGTGCCGAAAGCGGATTTGCCACCTTCCGGGATGCAGGCGGACTCTGGGAGCGCTATCCCGTGGAAAAAGTCGCCACCCCGGAAGGCTACGAGACCGACCGGGCGCTCGTGCTCGACTTTTACAACGGACTCCGCCGCCAGCTGCTTACGGCGCAGCCCAATGCCGGGCACACCGGGCTTGCGGAACTGGAGCGCGACTTTGACGTGGACGTCATCACGCAAAATGTGGACAACCTGCATGAACGCGCAGGCAGCACGCGGGT
Organism: uncultured Verrucomicrobiota bacterium; assembly: GCA_949295265.1. GTDB lineage: Bacteria > Verrucomicrobiota > Kiritimatiellia > RFP12 > UBA3636 > JAEDLN01. The sequence goes on from CASFKR010000018.1 coordinate 27,803, forward strand.
CCTGCACCTGCATGGCGAGCTGATGAAAGTCTGCTCGGAGCGCGCACCCAATGATCCGCGCTATATCCGCGAGCTCTCGCCGGAGCATCCGGAGATTCACCTGGGCGACAAAGCGGAAGACGGTGCGCAGCTGCGTCCCTTTATTGTCTGGTTCGGGGAAGCGGTGCCGAACATCACGCGCGCGGTGGAGCTCTGCCGGACGGCGGACATCTTCGTCATCATCGGCTCTTCGCTCAACGTCTATCCGGCAGCGGGTCTCCTCGCCGATGTCCCGTACAGTGCGCCGGTGTATCTCATCGACCCCAAGCCGGTCGACACGCATTCCAGCCGCCCCGTCACCATCTTCCAGACGGGCGCCTCGGAAGGCGTGCAGCGCCTCCGCAAAGCCCTGTGCGCATCGTAGCGCCGCGGAGCCGGCGCAGACACGACGAAACGGCAACAGGACGGCAGGACGGCCTGAAAGACGACGTCAACTTCGCCACCGAAAATTCGCTCACAGACAGGCAACGCGCTCAGGGGTCGGCGGTGAACCTCCGTCTGTGACAGCCCGTCGCGCGCGACACAAGTTCCTTCGACGATTCCGGGATTCGATTCGGAAGTCCGGCGATTCGGCGGACGGGTAAAAAAAAAGAGCGTTCACGGAGGCCGTGAACGCTCATACAAGGCAGGTGCCATTGCTCACTGTGCGAATGGCTACTGCCGCGCATTACGGGGGAAGGGCGCGGAGTTTCCGCCAGGACTTTTCAAGATATCACTTTGATTCGAAAAAGCAAGTAAAAATGAGTCCAGGCTTATCCCGGATTTTTGAGCCACACGGAGGGAGGTTGTGAAACTCAGCCTCGCGATGAGTTAAGAAAATTGAGTCACACGAAGGGGCGGAGCCCCCTTCTGAAGTCTCCACTAACGTTCCGACCAAGGTGTCAAATAAGGAGGTCACTTGACAAAGTAAATGCGACTAATTCAGGGTCAAATTGCGCCATAATGTCACATGGTCGCATTTAGTTGTTCCGAATTTGCATTTACTTGTTCC
>CASFKR010000019.1 GCA_949295265.1 uncultured Verrucomicrobiota bacterium
AAGGGCGGCGGCACCTGCGCGAACGACTCGGTTTCCGCCTCGGTGCCGGTGCCCATGCGCGCGAACGGACCGGGCGGCGCCGCCGCGGCTTCGCCGAGGGCGCCGGTTCCCAGCACGATGATGCCCGCTTCGTCGCAGCGGTCCCAGAAGGCCGGCGGCGGAGGCGGCAGACTCGGGGTGAGCGCCAGCGCGTTGAAGTGCGCATCGCGCGCGGCCGCCAGCTGCGCGTCGACGGTCTGACAGCCCGCAGCTTCGGCGGGGGGGAGCGACCACACTGCGCCCTTGAGAAACACGGGCACGCCGTTGCAGCGGAGCCGTACCGGCCCGCCGGGGGCGGGTTCCCCGGCTTCGAGCGTCCGCAGCCCGATGCGCAGTTCGCGCAGATCGAGGACGCGCCCCGCGCGCGTGCGCAACAGCGCCTGCAGGGTGTAGAGCGGCTGTCCGCCGAGCCCGGCGGGCCACCAGCGGCGCGGATGCCGCACCGCCGCCACGGCATGGAACTGGCCGTCCGAGGCGGACGGAAAATCGGCGGCGCCCTCCCAGGCGGGCTCGCCCTCTGGGTCGAGCAGCCGCAGCGAGAGCGTGACGGGCTCCGTCCGCGCACCGTCGGCGGGATCCGCCGTTTCGACCCAGCCGCCGATGAAAAGCCGGATGGGACCCGATTCGGAGTGGCGCTGGCTGAAGCCCAGCTCGGCGATGCGCGCAATGCTCCAGGCGCGCAGCCGCACCGCACCCGGAACACCCGTGCGGCAGACGGGCGGCATCCACGGCGGTAGCGGCGGCGGCGATTCCACCGGGAAAAAGCGGATGAGCAGTTCGTTGCGCCCGGGGCGCAGCAGACTCCGCACCTCGGAGGCGTGCGGCCGGAATGCGTTGTCCGTCCGCAGAACCGGAACCCCGTTGACGGAGACGGAGGCCCAGCCCTCCACGGCATCCAGTTCGAGATCGACAAAATCGTGGCGCAGAAAAGCCGCGTCGACGGAAAATTCCCGGGAGACGTCCCAGACCGTTTCCGCGACCCATGCCGACTGTTTCCGCCCGTTTTCCCCGGCGCGGGGATCGGACAGTTCCCCGGACCGCACCAGCGCCTGCGTCACCGAGCCCGGGATGGCGCAGGAAAGGCCATCCGGGTCCGTGCCGTCTTTGCGTCGGAGGCGCCAGGCGCCGTTGAGGTCCAGAATTTTCATGCAGGGGCGGAGATGCAGGGCGGAAACCGGGCAGCCGCTCAGGAAGGGGCGGATGCCGGATGTACGGAAATCTTGCACGTCATCGACCGCACGGTCAACTTGAGGCAGTTGACGCGCTCGAGCATCGCGGGCGGCAACGCCCAGTCGGTGCGGCCGGTATAGTGCTCCATGAGCAGCAGGAGGGCTTTGCGCTTTTCTTCCGGCTCCGTCACAAAGGAAATGATTCCTTTGCCGATGATGGAAGCATAATCGAAGGACCACGCACTCGCAACAGCGCCGCCGCTGACCAGCCGGTGCCCGGTGTCGAGCTGGAAGCCGACTTCCGGCTGTTCGCGTACAAAATCGATTTTCTTGCCTTCGAAGGCACCATGAAAATAGAAAACGCGCGTTTCTCCCTCCACGCTGTAGCCGAAGTTCATCGGCACGATGTAGGGGCCGCCGGGCTCATTCCAGGCGACGCGGCAGCAGTCGGCATCGCGGATGACTTCATCCATGCGTGCGCGGTCGGTTACTTCGCGGTCTTTGCGCCGCATCGGGTATTCGGGTTTCACGGCGAAGGGGGCGTTATGGGTTGCGGTTGCGTTGTTTCCGCCTCCATCCGCAGAACCTGGACGAGCAGATCCGGCGGATATCCCTTCAACCCGTGCTCTGCAGGATTGTACGGGGTCGGAGACTGGAGAACGAATGACGCTCCTGCCGGGACCGGATTGGACACGGGCAGCCGCCGGAAGGTGACTTCCAGCACCGTCGGTTCATCCGGATCGGGCGTCGGCGGAACGGTAAAAACGGCTTTCTCCGGAACGGCGGGCCAGGGCGGCGTCAGGATCAGCGTCTGCGACGCCTCCGGGTCATCCGGCGGCGGGGTCCACAACACCTCCAGCCTGAGCTTCAGGTTCCCGCCGGGGGACGGCAAGGGCGCAGAGAACGCTGCATGCCGGCGCGCCCAGCGTCCCGGTTTATTGCGCTGCAGCGGCGCCCAGGGACCTTCGATGCCGAGGGCGGCATGCAAACCGGGCTTGAGAATCAGCGGCTGATCCGGGGCGGGTGAATCCTCGCGCCAAATCGACGCTTTTGTGAAGGTGAATTCGCGCGTTTCGATTGTCGGCCGGGCGTGTGCGAAACAGCGTCCGTTGCGCACCCGGAAAGCCGCGGTTTCGCGGTTCAGCTTTTTGAAAACCAGGTCACCCGCAACGAACGGGCCTTCGAGAGGCTGCGAAAAGACGGCGTAAACCGGGCGGCGCCGCGTTTCCCTGGAAAGCCAGGAGAGCAGATGTTCCCAGTCCAGGTTCTTCGACGTCACATCGCTGATGGCGAAAACCGCAGGCTTTGCCGGATCGGCGGCGCCTTGCGGCTGCGGAAGCCGGAAAAAGGGGATGGCCGCCGGGAAATGGTCGAACAGGAAGAGCGGCGGCTCTTTGCCCTGCCGTCCCCGCGCCAGCATCTGTTCACGGATGACTTCGCGGAAGCCGTAAACCGAGCGGTTCCAGACCGATTCCGGATGTGCGCCGCTCCCGTTGACATCGGTATACGCGCCGACCGGGAAGAGCGCCAGCGCGGCTCCCGCGCAGAGGGCGGCGCACCCGGCCGTCGTGGCAGGGGCGTGGCACCGCCCGAGGAACGGCACGAGGACGGCGGTCATGCCCAGCAGCAGCGGCGGAAAGGCGCGGCGCAGACCCCAGAGGCCCGTGGGCGCCTCCTGACCCAGAATCACGAAAAAGGGAATCGTGCAAAGCAGAAAGAGCGGTCCGAGCAAGTCGGGCGCCGGAGCGGTGCGCCCAAGCAACCGGCGTACGGCGGGAATGACGACCGAGCACAGGAGCAGGATTCCCAGTCCGAGCGAGAGCGGGATGAAGTCGATGCCCGCGCGTTGCAGGGCTGTGCGCACGGGCGGCAGGGCGGCGAGTGCGCCCGTGAAGAGGACGAGGAGGGCGGGTCCGCCTGCGGCGGCGGCAAGGCGGCCGGGGCGCGTCCCCGTCAGCAGCCGCTGCGCACGTCGCCGCGCCGCCGGGATGCGGGCGATGCAGAGCGCGGCAACGCCCGCTGCGGAAGACAGCACGAGTGCGGCGAAAACGGCGCGGATGTCCGCACTGCCCCGCAGCATGGCAAGGAGCACTGCGGGGCGTGTGAAATCGCCGTAGGGTGCGCAGACAAAGCGCGTGGAAAGCAGCAGCGGAAGAAGCCCCGCAACGGCGGCGGTCAGCAGGGCTGGCAGCGAAAACCGCCGGGGCGAAAGCGCCGCGAGAAACAGGACGGGAAGCGCGAAGACGGCGAGCGTCTGGTGGAAACTGACGGCCAGTCCGGCGGTGAGCCCGACCCCGAGGGCGCGGAGGATGCGGCTGCCGCGCCGCTCCGGGGCGTCGGCATTGTGCGGCAGATAGATGAGGAGCGCGATGCCGGCGAGGTAGGCGGCGGCGACGTCCGGGTAGGCGCCGCGCGTAAACCAGGCGGTGTAGGGCGAGGCGAAAAAAAGCGCCAGCGCGAGAAGCTGTCCGCACAGGCCGCCCGCGAGGTGGGCGCGGCAAAGCAGCAGACAGAGAAAGAGCGCAGCCAGTGCCGGAACCAGCGCGGGAAAAATCGCGAGGGAAAGCGGGAAAATCGGCGGGTAAAACGGCACCTCGCGAACGACGTCAGGGCCTTCCGTCGGCAGCAGCTGATGGGTGCAGTCGGCGGTTTTCCGGGCGGCTGCCGGGCGGTAGAGAACGTCTGCGCGGACGGCTTCGGGAAGCGCATCAAACGCGGTGGCGCGTCCCGTCAGTTGCGGCCATTTTCCCTGCGAAAAGGCATCGCGGTATTCCTCGGCGAGGAGCAGATAACAGGCGCTGTCGACGCCCGTAAAGAGGTCCTGATGCGCGCGCGGAGCGGCCCAGCCGAAAAAGCACAGGGCGGCCGCGGCGGGCAGCAAGGCAGGAAGCGCACGCAGCCATTTGCTCATGAGCGGGGCGCTCCGTTGTTTTCGCGGGTTTCGCGCAGCCGTGCCTCCAGAAGGGCAATTCGCTGCGCCATCTGGACGATGCAGCGCTCCTGCCGGGTGAGAATGCGGCAAAGCACGAAAACGGCGCAGAGCAGGAACAGAAACGCAATGCCCGCCATGACCGAACTGTAGGCGAGCCCGAAGTATTGGTGCACGACTTCGAGCGATTCAGGCAGGAAGCAGAGGAACAGCATCCCGAACGTCGGGAGAGTCCACAGCAGGGCATAGCCCTCTTTGAGTTTTCCGCGCCGGATGGATTCAAACGACGCAAGCAGAAACCCGAGCGAAAGCAGCGCCAGCAGCGCCCGGATGCGATGCATCGCGGGCGTACCCTCTGAGGGCCACAGTTTAAAGAGAGCCCAGGCGAAAATGACACCAAGCCCCAGAACCACAATGCGCAACAGCCAATTGGGAAACAGTGTTTTCATGGAGACGATGGTGGCAGGGGCTCAGGCCGTCAGCTTCCGGAGCGGAGCGTCTGGAGCGCTTCTTTGAAGGAGGCGCGCCCCAGTTCGCCTTCGTTGACGAACTCGACGTCGATCTGCTCACCGGAGCGGCGGCGGATGGCGATCCAGCGCGAGATGGCGATTTCCGCGATGAGAGCGGCCAGGAGGATGAGCGCGAAGAAGCGCCAGATTTCCGCACCGAACGAAGAACCGTTGAGCAGCTGGAGCACGTCTTCCTTGCGCGTGGCGACGGAAAGCGGCAGATAGGCGCGAATGGCATCCTGCTGCTCCGGCGTGAAGGTGTGGAGCGAACTTTCCTCGGTACCGGATTTGACGTTAACCGCAATGACGCCGTTGGGCGTCAGCACGGACGCCATTTCTTTGGGGAAGCCCTGCGGATAAATCGAGGAAACGGTGTACAGCCCGGGCACGAGCGAGCGGTTGATGGCGAGGAACGTGCCTTCGGGCGTGAAGCGCAGTTCGCCGTGGAATTCCTCGCCGCGGGGACTGGTGACGTCGCAGATTTCGAGCCAGGTCTGGTCGGCGCGCGGCGCCTCGGGGGCGCGCTTTCCGCGCTCGGCGTAGCGGCGGCCGTCGTAGGGCGGACGCCCGTTGAGCAGGCGGATTTCGGCGCGGTCCATGGGAATCACGTTGAGCTCGGGCTGGACGGGACGCGCGATGTGGTAGACCATTTCGTGCAGCAGGGGCACGAAGGCGCGGCGGAGCGGCAAATCGGATGCCGACGGATCGAAGGGCACGGCGGAGAGCGCGACGGTCCCGAGCCCGTACGTCTTCATCGCGAAGAGGGGCGCGCCGTCATTGAGCCGGGCGATTGTGAAGGGATTGGCGCCGAGCGGCTGCTCGAGCTGCCAGAGACGCAGCGGAGCGACGCGGCGCAGCTCCGACGAAGTGCGGAGCAGCAGGAGGCTGTCGTGCGAGAAAGACGCCACATCGATGAGCGGAAGCGCCGGAGAGTCGGGCGGATTTTCAATCCACTTGCCGAGATGGAGCGGCAGGAGGGGCTCCGCGCCGTCGCTCCAGCTGTTGTAGACCTCGGGAATCGCCTTGCGCCCGGGGAGGACGAGGAGACCGGCGCCCTTGCGGACATGCGCGGCGAGTGCCTTCATCGAGGCATCGGAGAGGCGGGCGACATTGCAGAGCACGATGACCGACCAGTTCGAAAAATCGGGGCGCGTACCGGCGCGGACGACATCCTCGATGGTGGTCTCGAGCAGAAAATCGCGTCTGCCGGCAGCCTGAACGAGATCGGGGCGCAGGGCGAGGGAGACGTAGGAGGCGCCGCGCTCGCTCGTCGGCAGCGGTGCATCGCCGTCGATGATGAGGACGCGCAGGGTGTCGAGCACGGGCACCACGAGCCGCTCGGCGTCATCCGACGGCATATCGTCCCCGGCTTCCACGACGGCGCTGACGACGGCGGCGCCGGGCTGCTCGAACTTGTGGCGGAACTCAAAGGTCTGCGAACCCCCGGGCGCAAACTGGCGCGCGGAGGTGTCGGTGAGCGTCTTCGTGCCGACGCGGACGGTGACGGCGTCGGGGGTGACATCCTCGGTGCCGACGTTGTCGACCGTCACGCGGATGGCGACCTCGCGGTCGGTCCCCACGGGATTGCGCGACAGGGAGACATCGGAGATGGCGAGGTTGCGGATGGTGGCGGGGAGGGGGAGGGTGCGCCAGACGATGCGCGGAAGCGGATTGAGCTGGCTGAGAATGGCGCGGAGCGATTCGAGGCGCCCGGTGGACTCGACGCCCCAGCCGACGGCCTGGCCGTCGCCGATGACGATGATCTGGCGGGCGGGATTGCTGCCGGCGGAAAGCGAGACGGCGGCGGCGGCGAGCGCGGCGGGGGCGTTCATCGTGCCCTGCGTCGGGCGCAGCTGCTGGAACGTGTCGCGCAGCACGCGGCGGTCGGAAACGGGCACGGGGATCATCACTTCGGGGGCGGGACCGCCCACGATGACGGAGAAGGAGGCACCGCGCGGCGCCTGCTCGACGTAATCGGCGGCTTCTTCCACCGCCAGTTCGAAGTTCGTCTTGCCGTCGGCGCCCGGCATGCACATGGACGCGGAGCCGTCGATGATCAGGACGACGTCGCGGCGGGCACCGCCGCCGAAGCGCTTGAGGTTGAGGCGGTGCTCAAACAGAATCGCAAATGCGGCGAAAGCCGCCAGCAGCAGGGAGGCGAGCAGCACGACGCGCCGCCAGAACGGGTAGCGGTAGAGCGCAAAGCGCATGCCGAAGAGCAGCGCCGAAAAGATGATGGCCGGCAGCACGAACACCCACGGAATTTCCGCATCGGGCGTCACGAACGGACGCGCGATGGCGATGGCGGCCATGACGGGAATCAGGCAGCGGCACGCCAGCAGGAGAATCTCCTCGAGCAGAACGGAGCGCCGCCGTTTCTGGACGGCCGCCCGGAGAAAAATCATTGCGCCCCAGTCGATCCGCAGGGAGTTCTTGCGGGTCAGCAGATGAATGATAATGGGAATGGCAATAGCCAGAATCCCGAGGAGAAACAGGGGCGTAACGAATTGCATGGAAACAGACTCCGGAACCGATTACAACAGGGTGGAGTATTTTTTTACGGGACGGAAACGGGGGCGGCGGGCGGCTCAGCGAGGGGCGCAGCCGGGGTAGCCGCAGTGCCGTCGGCGGCGGGTGCGGCCGCATCCGCTTCATCCGCATGGAGGGGCCGCGCCAGTTCGCGGTCGGCCTCTTCTGCGGAAATGCCGGTCCTGGTCTCGAGATCGCGGCGGACGCGCTCGGCATCGGCAGCGTCCTTCATGACCGTCGGCGTGACGAAGATGAGGATATTGGTCTTCTGCTCGGATTCCGAGGTCCAGCGGAAGAGCCAGCCGATGAGGGGGATATCGCCGAGCAGCGGAATCTTGCGGCGGACCTCCGTTTTGTCCGTGCGGCTCAGCCCGGCAATGACGATGGTCTGCCCGTCGGGCACGGTCATTGTCGTTTTGACGGAGCGCTTGGAAATCGTGGGGGCATAGTCGCTGGAGTTGCCGCTGTCGGTGACCGCCTCGATGGAGGGTTCGAGCTCGATCTGCACCTGCCCGCCGGGAATGATGTGCGGGGTCAGCGAAAGTTTGACGCCCACGTCGTAGCGGGTGATGTTCTGAATGACGTCGCGGTCGTCGCCCGTGCCGGAAATGGTGGCTTCCGTCATCGGGATATTGTCGACGATGGAAACCTCGGCTTCGGTGTTGTTCTGGGCGCCGAGCGTGGGATTGGCGAGAATCTTGACGTTGGAACGCTGCTTGAGGGCGTCGATGTTGAAAATCGCCGGATACTCGGTTTCGAGCGTGCCGTCGGCACTTTCGCGCAGCCCGTGCGCAATGCCGACGGTGAGCCCCTGCCCGAAGAGGCCCGCGGAAATGGCGGAGAGGGCGCCGGAGCCGGTGGCGGTTTCATCGTTGAAGCGCGAGGCGAGCCCGAAGCCGGTGTCGCCGACGGAATCCGGCATCGAGAGCCCGGTCATCTGAATGCCGAGCGTGTTGGCGTCGCCGTCGGTCACTTCGGCAATCAGGACGGAGATGTGGACCTGGCGCGGAATGACATCGAGCGATTTCACGAGGGAGAGCACCTCGCGGTAATCCTCCGGCGCGGCATTGACGAGCAGGGCGTTGGAGCTTTCGACGGCTTCGACGGAGATGCGCCGGACGAGCGACGGATCGTTGTTGCCGGCGGCGAACTTTTCGAGCAGCGTCGTCAGATTCTTCGCGAGATCGGCGGCTTTGAGGTACTCGAGCTCGATGACATTGAGCCGCGAGAACCCGGTCGTCGCCGGGATGTCGAGCTTGGCGACGAGTTCGCGGACCTTCTGAATCTGGAGCTGCGAACCGGAGACGATGAGCTGGTTCGCGTGGTCGGAGGGCACGACCGACGGCGGGCGGAGCGCGGGAAGCGCGGCGGTGTTGCCGGCGGTGGGGGGAATCCGCTTGAGGAGCGCATCGGCGCGGGACGGATTCTCGGAGAGGATCGCGTCAATCTGCCGGGCGATTTTCGTGGCATCGGCGTGCTGAAGGGGAATGACCTCGGTGATGCGCGCCATGCCGGGCACATCGAGCTGCGAGACGAGCTCTTCGACGCGGCGGATGGTGGCCGCCGTATCGGTGAGGATGAGGTGATTCGTCTCCTGCAGGACGGAAATGGAGTCTTTGCGCTGCAGATGGGTTTCGAGCATCTTGCGCATGTCGTCCGCCGAAACGTGGCCGAGGTGGATGATGCGCGTCACGAGGCCGTGCTCGGGCATGCTCGCATCGTCGGCAATGACGGAGCCCATGTTGGCGGAGCGGTTGCCCTGCAGCCGGACCACGCGGTACACGCCGTCCTCGAACAGGAGGGTGTAGCCGGACGACTCGAGCACCTTGGCGTAGAGGGAGAACGCTTCGTTGCGCGAAACGGGCGGAGAAACGACGGTGATGGTGCCGTCGACATCGTTGGCGACGACGATTTTGCGCCCTGTAAAGGAGCCGACGACCTGCGTGAAGACGCGGATGTCGACGCGCTCGAACGTGAACGACAGAAACGCGCCGCGCTTCTCCGCCGTGGCGTCGGCGGCGCCATCGGCGGGTGCGGGTGCCTCAACGGGGGGCGGTGGCACGATCTCCGGCACGGGCGCCGCGGCCGGCGCGGCAGGGCTCGTCGGGAGAATGGAAAGCAGCCGGTTGGTTTCGCTGGCCGCATCCGGACGCCCGCCGGGCGTTTGTGCCGAAGCGGGGGCGCAAGTCTGCGCAACGAGGAGACCCGTCAGAAGGATGCGGCGGGAACGCGGTCTAATCATAGCGGTCATGGAAAGGGAAAAACCGGTCCGGTTCAGCGCCGGACGGAGAGGAATAACAGAGGAAACGGAAAAACCGCAGCGGTCGCGCTCCCGGAGCCGGAAGCCGGGGAGGTCCCCCGTCAGCGGATGACGCCGCGTTTGGTCGTTTCGAAGAATTCGACCAGCGTGCGCACCTCCGGCAGGTCCGGCACCTGCTCGCGGACGGCCTGAACGGCGTCCGAAATGTTCATGCCGGATTTGCAGAGCAGCTTGTAGGCGGCGTGCAGCGCATGGATGGTCTCTGCCGGGAACCCGCGGCGTTTGAGCCCCACGAGATTGACGCCGAAGGTGTGGGCGTCGTTGCCGTCGGTGATGATGTAGGGGGCGGCATCCTGTTTGAGAACGGTGGCGCCGCCGATCATGGCGTGGCAGCCGATGCGGATGAACTGGTGGCAGCCCACCAGCCCGGAAATGACAGCCCAGTCGCCCACATGCACTTCGCCCGCGAACTGCGTGGCGTTGGAGACGATGACGTGGTTGCCGAGCACGCAGCCGTGCGCCACGTGGCAGTAGGCCATCAGCAGGCAGTCATCGCCGATGACGGTCGACTCGCCGTCGTTCGTGCCGCAGTTGACGGTGACGAATTCGCGCAGAACGGTGCGGTCGCCGATTTTGACGTAGGTGACGTTGCCCGTTTTGAACTTCAGATCCTGCGTCTTCCCGCCGATGTGGGCACTCTCGAACACCTGGCAGTCTTTGCCGAGCGTGGTGTGTCCGTCGATGACGGCGTGGGCGTGAATCTGGCAGCCGTCACCGAGAACGACGTCCGGACCGATGACGGCGTAGGGACCGATTTCAAGATTCTCGCCGAGGACGGCGTGGGGGTCAATGATGGCAGTCGGGTGAATCATGCTGGCAAAGGGGGCGGGAGACCGGGAGCGGAAATCCTTTCGCGGCGGAAAGGGCGGAAAAACAAAAGGCCGCGCGCGGGAGCGGAATGCGCGCGGCGGCAGGTCAGGCTTCTTCCTTGCGCGGAATCAGCGCGAAGGAGAGCGTCGCCTCGGTGGCCAGTTTGCCGTCGATGGTGACGACGCCCTTGGCCTTGCCCATGGATTGCCCCGCGAAGGTGCGGTGCATGATGAGCGTGGTTTCGATGCGCATGGTGTCGCCGGGGATGATCATGCGGCGGAAGCGCGCGCCTTCAATGCCGGTGAGAATGGTGTCGTACGCCGTGGCGCCGCCGGTGGCGTCTTTGGTGGTGGCGGAAAGGCACATGAGACCGCAGGCCTGGGCGATGGCTTCCACGTGGAGAACCCCGGGCATGATGGGTTTGCCGGGGAAGTGCCCCTGGAAGAACGGCTCGTTCATCGTCACGTTCTTGATGGCGACGAGGTGCGAACCGTCCTCGGCATAATCCTCCACCTTGTCAATCAGCAGAAACGGGTAGCGGTGGGGGAGGAGTTTGAGAATACGGTCAATTCCGTACGAAGGCATGGCAAATCTCAGATTCGGAGTGAGCGATAAGGTTCGAAATTGCAAACAACAAAATGCTAGCACAAGACAAACGGAATTTCAAGCGGCGGACGCGCGCGGAAGCGGTCTGTCCGCCGCATCCAATGCGGCTTTCCGGGCAGCGGCATGCGCTCCCGCCGGGCGCTTACAGCGTGGGGTCGAGCCGGTCGCGCAGCCAGTCGCCGAAGCGGTTGGCGCAGAGAACGAGCCCGAAGACGGCGAGCGTCACGAAGAGGCCCTCCCACCAGACGCCCTGCCAGAGCCGCACGCGCGCATTGTTGATCATCACGCCCCAGGAGGGCTCGCCCTGCGCACCCAGCCCGAGGAAGGAGAGAAACACCTCGGTCGACACGGCGGCGGGGAAGCGCAGCGAGAAGGAGATGATGATCAGGTGCGCCACATTCGGGAGCAGATGCCGGAAGAGGATGCGCGGCGCGGAATAGCCCAGCGCCCGCGCCGCCTGGATGTAGCCGCGGCCGCACTGACGCAACGTCTCCGAGCGGATCGTGCGGTACACCCCCACCCATGTGGTGCAGCCGATGCCGATGTAGACGCCGAAGAGCCCTTTGCCCGCAATGAGCGAAATGGCGAGGATCAGCAGCACCGAAGGCACCGCCGCCACCGTTGCCGCCAGCCACGTGCAGAGGGCATCCGTTTTGCCGCCGAAATACCCGGCAATCAGACCCAGCAGCGCCCCGAAGGGCACCGCAATGAGCGAGGAGACCACGCCCACATGAAACGCGATGCGCGCTCCCTGCAGGAGCCGCCGGAAGACGTCGCGCCCCAGATTGTCCGATCCCATCAGGAAGAAATGCTCCGTGCCGTCCGCCGCTGTGGCGTGCGTGAGCGGCGGCAGGTAGCGCAGTTCGAGCCGCACCTGGTTGTAGGCGGGCACTTCATCGCGGCAGACCGCCAGCCCGTGAACGGCCTCCGCGAAGAGCGCCGCCGCCAGATAAAGGCAGAGCCCCGCAACCGTGAGCAGCGGAAAGCGGCTGCGGCGGCGCGGGGGAGGGGACGGGGGCGCGGACGGTTTTCGCGCACGGGGACCGGAAAGGAGCGTCATGAGCGCGGTCCGGGGCGAATCAGCGGAAGAACAGGTCGAGGAAGTCGAAGGACGGATTCCCGGCCGGGGTCGTTTCCGGGTGGAAATCGATCAGATCCACGAGAATCTGCAGCGCCTCGTCGAGCACGATATCCGCCTTGCGCGCCTGTTCTTCGCGGCGGCGTTTGCGGGCTTCGCGGTCTTCCTTGTCATCGCCCGCTTCCTCCGGCTCCGCAACGGCGTCGCCGGTGAGGGAGAACTCGTCATCGCCGTCTTCGGGGATTTCTTCGTTGCCGAAGGTGATTTCGCGGACCTGTTCGGCGATTTCGTTGTCCTCGATGGCGGTGGCGCGGCGTTTTTCGTAGTCGAGCGACTGCGTGATGTTGGTGTTGGAGACGCGGAAGCGGTCGATAAGGCGGAGCCGCGCCTGCCAGGCGGTGTTGGTGGCGACGCGCGCGGCGGAGCGGCTGCGGAGTTCGGGAATGATGTCGCCGAGGTTGCAGACCGGCTGGTACATAGCGGGCGGAATGCGCGTCCAGCGCAGGGCGCCGGGCATCTTGTCCTCGCCCAGCTCGGAGTAGGCTTCGAAAATGGAGGGCAGATGGATGTCGCTCTTGACGCCGCGCAGCTGCGTGGAGGCGCCGGAGATGCGGTAGAACATCGCGGTGGTCGTCTTGAGCGAGCCCAGCTTGCCGTCCTCGAGCGGAATGAGCGTTTGCACCGTGCCCTTGCCGTGCGTGGAATCATCGCCCACGATGACGGCGCGACCGTAATCCTGGAGGGCGGCGGCCACGATTTCCGAAGCGGACGCGGAGAGGCGGTTGACGAGGATGACGAGCGGCTTGTTGAACGCGATGGCGGGATCGTTGTCCGGCAGGATGGCGGGGCGGCGCGATTCTTTGACGAGGACGACGGGCCCCTTGCGGATGAAGAGCCCCGTCAGGTAAACGGCTTCGGGGAGCGAGCCGCCGCCGTTGTTGCGCAGGTCGAGAATCATGCCCTCGACGCCCTGTTCGTTGAAGGCGGCAATCTGCTCCGCCACATCGACGGAGGCGCGGCGCGGCGTGCTGCCGTTCTGCCCGACGCCCGCGTAGAAGGCGGGCAGTTTGATGTAGCCGAGTTTGCGCTCGGCGCCGAAACTGTCGAGCACCGTTTCGACGCGGGAGGAGGCGGCCTGCTCCTCCATCTTGATTTCCTCGCGCACGAGGGTAACGATTTTTTCGCCGTCGGGCTTGGAGACGGGGATGACGCGCAGCCGGACGGTCGTGCCCCGCGGGCCGCGGATGAGGCGCACCGCCTTGTAGAGCGGCCAGTGACGGATGTCGACGAATTCCTCATCGCCCTGGGCGACGCCCACGATGCGGTCGCCCGGTTCGAGGCGGTTGGGCGAGGTGTCGCGGTCCGCCGGGGAGCCGGGGACGATGGAGACGACCTTGGCGGTGCCGGCGTCGGACTGCAGCTGGGCGCCGATGCCCTGCAGGGAGAGCTGCATGTCGATGCCGAAATCTTCCGCACCGGCGGGCGACATGTACGTGGAATGCGGGTCGTACGCCTGCGTGGCGGCCGTCAGGTATTTGGAGAACCACATTTCCTGATCGGCGTCGCGCAGGATGGCGAGGTAGCGTTCGTTGCTTTCGCGGATGGTCTTGCGGGCTTCCTCGACGGCTTCGTCGACGGTCCGCACCGCATTGGTGAGGGCGGTGTAGGCGGCTGCGCGGGCGGCGGGGGCGTTCGTCGAGGCTTCCGCCCGGGCGAGCGCCTTTTCGTAGCGGTTGGAGGCGTTGACGTTGGCGATTTCGCACCCGATGCGGGTTTCCAGGAGGATGTTGCGGATGCGCGCCTCCCAGAGCGCATTCTGCTCGTCCAGGTCCGCCGGGCGTGGCAGGGGCGTGTCATTGCGGCGGAAGGTGTAGGTGTCCGTCGTGACGTCGTCCCACTGATTGCTCAGGATGGTGCCGACAAAGTTGTTGCGCTCTTCGACGCGCTGGACGTAGCGCCGGAAGACCTGTTCGCCGAAGGAGACATCGCCTTCGGCAATGCGCGAAAGGAAGTCGGTGCGGCGCGGCTCGAATTCCCGTTCATCCTCCTGCGTGAAGTAGATGTGCTCGGAGTCGAAGGAATTGAGGTAGTTGGTCCACGCAACCGGAGAAAGCGCATCGGTGAAGCGCTGGTGCGTGACGTGCGTCTCCGGCATGAACCGGGCGACGGTGGCGGCGGCGCGTTCCGCCAGGGCGGCGGGGGAATCCGCGGTCCCGAAATCGTACTCCGATTCGCCGGGTGCGAGCGCGGTTTCGTTCGTGTTTGCGGCGGAGGTCTGTGCCGCTACGCGGACCGAAAACGCGCCCAGCAGGAGGAGCGCCGAAAAGCCCAGACATAGGCGGGCGGCCGGGGAGAAGGTTGGGCGGGAGTGTTCCATCAGAATAAAGCGTTGGAGAAAGACGGAAAATCGGTAAAGGAGAGGAGGGGCGGCTCAGTCTTCCGCGGGGGGCTGAGCAGTGGTGCCGCGGGCGGCGGCCTTTTTGCCGCGGAAGCCGCCCTTCGCACCGCGCGCGGCACGGGGCTCGGGCGGGCGCAGCCCGTAGCGGCGCACCAGTTCGTCCAGCATGGGGATCTGCTCTTTGTAGCGGAAGAGCATCCGTTCGAGAACGGAGGTCTGCTTTTCGGAGAGCGCGCCCTTCTTTTCGAACTGTTCGCGGAGGGAGCGCACGAATTCGGCATCGTCGAAAACACGCTTGCCGCGGCGCACCGGCTCATTCCAGGTCTGGACGGTGTCGTAGGCGGAAAGTACCGCCGTGATGCGCTCGCGGTCGGCGGGGGCGGGTTCCTTGTAGGTGACGCCCAGGCTTTCGCACAGGGCCGGAGAGAAGTCGGGGATGCGCTCGCGCGCCGACAGGAAAATCTGGTGGAGGAAATGCGTCTGTTTGTCGGAGAGGCGTTTGCCGCTCTGGACCTGCCCGGCGAGCGAGGTGAAGAAGGCTTCATCGCGCTCTTCGGGACGGTATTGCCCGAGGAGTTCGATGATTTTCGCGATGTTGGGATCGTTTTCGCGCGGTTCGGCTTCCGCCGCCAGGTCTTCGAAGCCGAGTTCGCGGGCGATGGCGTCGGCGTCCGGCACCTGCGAGCGGTAGCGCAGGAGGGTGCGGACGAGTGTTTTGAGCTGATTGGGGGAAATGGGCTTGACGGCGGGCGCCGCGGGGTCGAACGCGTAGGCGGGCGCGGGCATGGGCGTGCCTTCATCGGCGGCCTTTTCGGAGGCGCGCTCGCGGGCGCGGCGCTCTTTGCGCGTCGGGCGCTCAATTCCCTGGAAGTCGTTGGCGATATCCTGCACGAACGCCAGATCGGAGAAGGTGCGTTTGCCGGCGGCGCGCGGGGGATTCCATTCGCGGACGGAGAGGAAACCGGTGAGGACGCGGCGCACCGCATCGGGATCAGCCGCCGGGGCTTTGGCTTCGTCGAGCCAGCCGAGCAGGCGGGTGTAGAAGTCCGCGAGCATCGACTGCCAGTCGATGCCCTTGGCGGGGTCTTCCACATCGTCGAGTTTCGATTCCATGCGGGCGGTGAAGCCGACGTCGAAGAGTTCCGGGAAGTGCGGCACGAGGAAGTCGTTGACCCGGAAGCCGATTTCCGTGGGGCGCAGCACGCGCTTCTGCGCGGTTACGTATTCGCGGTCTTTGAGGGTGCGGATGACGGCGGCATAGGTCGACGGGCGCCCGATGCCCTGCTCTTCGAGTTCGTGGACGAGCGAGGCTTCGTTGAAGGGGCGCGGCGGATGCGTCTGCTTTTCTTCGGGCGCGACGGTGCGCGGCGCGAGCTGCGCCTGCGGCGTCAGCGGCGGAATTTCCTTCTGCAGGTCGTCGGCGTCCTCTTTGTTGCCGGTGTATTCCACTTCGGAGTCGGCGACGGGCGAGGCGGCGGCCTCTTCCTTGCCGGCGGCTTCGCGGCGCCGCAGCTCGAGGAAGCCCGGGAAGGTGAGTGTCTGCGTCGATGCGCTCAGTTCCGCCTCCGTCGCGGTGCCGTCGGGCAGCGTGCCGGAAGCCAGGACGGTGACGCGGCGGGCGTCGAAGACCGCAGCTTTCATCTGCGATTCGAGGAAGCGCTGCCGGATGAGTCCGTAGAGCGCGGCGGCCGCCTTGAGGTCGGCGCGGCCCGCATTGGGCATGGAGCGCTCGAGCTGAGCCGGTACTTCCGCCGGAAGCACCGCCGGATTCGTGGGGCGGATGGCTTCGTGCGCGCCCTGCGCGGAGGCTTTGTTCGTGAAATTGTGCGGGTTGGAGAACTCGGCGCCGAAGGTCTCCGTGATGTACGCTTTGCCCGCGGCAATGGCGAAGTCGGAGAGTTCGATGGAGTCCGTACGCATGTAGGTGATGATACCGGCTTCGTAGAGGTTCTGCGCCAGCCGCATCGTGTAGTCCGCTGTGAAGCCCAGCGCCGAGGAGGCGGACTGCTGGAGCGTCGAGGTCTTGAAGGGCGGTGCCGGATAGCGCGATTTGGGCGCCGATTTGTCTTCCGCCACGCGGTAGGCGGCCTGGCGCAGGAAAGCCTCTGCGCGGGCAGCCGTTTCGGCGTCGGTGATGCGCGCTTTTTTGCCGCTGAGTTTGCGGAGGCGCACGAGGAAGGGCGGCGGTGTGTTGTCCGCGCGCTGCACTTCGACTTCAAATTCCCAGTACGTTTCCGGGACAAAGTCCTGAATCAGCCGCTCCCGTTCGCAGATGATGCGCAGCGCCACGCTTTGCACGCGCCCGGCGCTCAGCGAGCGGCCGCGGCGTTCGCTGACCCCCGCCCGGCGCAGCGAGGGCGATACCTTGAAGCCCACGAGGCGGTCCAGCAACCGGCGCGCCTGCTGCGCATTTACCCGGTTCATGTTGATCTCGTGCGGATTCTCAAACGCATGCAAGATGGCCGTGCGCGTGATTTCGTTGTATTCGACGCGGTGGAACGGCTTGCTGATGCAGTCTTTGGAGAGCGCCGCCGTCAGGACTTCGCGCAGATGCCACGAAATCGATTCGCCTTCGCGGTCCGGGTCGCTTGCCAGCAGGATTTCATCCGCTTTGCGCGCCAGCCGCACGAGTTCGTCGACCACTTTGACCTTGCCTTCCGAAACCTGGTATTTCGGCGTGAAGGTTTTGCCGTCTTCCGAAATCTCGATGCCGAGGGCATGGAGCGGAAGATCGCGGATGTGGCCGACGGAGGCTTTGACCGTGTAGTCAGAGCCCAGGATTTTACCGACGGTGTGAGCTTTCGCGGGAGATTCGACGATGACGAGCTTGGACATGGGATGCAAAAGGGGGTCTGA
Organism: uncultured Verrucomicrobiota bacterium; assembly: GCA_949295265.1. Taxonomy (GTDB): domain Bacteria; phylum Verrucomicrobiota; class Kiritimatiellia; order RFP12; family UBA3636; genus JAEDLN01. The sequence continues at coordinate 17,244 of CASFKR010000019.1, forward strand.
GCGCGGTGCCGACCCGATGGCCGGGCGACCGCAGTTTACTTGTGCCGCCCAATGAGTAGCACAAGGGTAGGGGCGGTGCAAGTGTTTTTTCTCGGCAACCGATTCCTTTGAGACCCATGAAAAGTGGTTCCCAGAGCCGAAAATCAAGGAAAATGAAGCCCAGGCGGGCGCGGTCGCGCGCGCACGCGCGTAGCTTATTTTCTATTCGAAGGGGTACCGGATGCCCCATTCGGCGCGCAAGGCGTCCATCCAGCCGAGGATGCGGAGCGTCTGCGCATGCGGAATTTCCGGGCATTCCGTGCGCCCTTCGCGGATGGCCTTCATGGCGGCGCGCACTTCGTATTCGTAGCCGGAGATTTGCGCCGGGCGGGCATACGATGCCGTTACTGTGTGGTTTCGGTAGACGTGGAAGGTTTCGAAATTCGGGATGTTGCGGACAATCGCGTAGCCGGCGGAGCCTTCGATGACGCCGGTGCCGGTTGTCTGCGCGGCCATGGAACTGTGCAGGACCGCCATGCGCCCGTCCGTCCAGGTGAGCAGGATGCCGCAATGGCGGTCGACGCCCAGTTCCGTTTTGGTGCAGGTGGAGGTGACGGAGGCGATGTCATCGCCGAAGAGCATCGAGGCGAAGTGCAGCGCATAGAAGCCGACGTCCAGCAGGGCGCCGCCCGCCAGCGCCGGCTCGCGCATGCGCGCAATATGTTCCATGGCGCCGCCCAGATTCGCCGTAATCAATTCCGGCTTGCCGATGGCACCGGAATCGAGCACGCGCCGAATGGTTGTGAGAAAGGGCAGAAAGCGCGTCCACATGGCTTCCGAAAGAAAAAGCCCCTCCGCCTCCGCCTTCGCAAAGAGTTCCGCAGCCTGTTTGGCATTGGCCGTAAAAGGTTTTTCGCACAGGACGGGCTTTCCGCATTCCAGGCAGAGCAGCGTGTTGGCGAAGTGTTCCGAGTGCGGGGTTGCCACGTAGATGAGCTCGACCGCCGGGTCTTCCGCCAGTTCGCGGTACGAGCCGTACGCCTTTTGCGCGCCCCATTCGCGCGCACGCTGCTCCGCCCGGGCGCGGTCGCGCGAGGCAACCGCATAGAGCTGCGCGTCTTCCATCTGTGCGAGCGTGTGCGCCATCGTGCGGGCGATGTTGCCGCTTCCGAGAATGCCGATGTTCATGTTTGGTTTCGAGGGAGTCGGTGAAGGAAAAGGGGACGTCAGGGACGCACCGCCAGGATGCGCTGGCGCGTGTAGTCGGCATGCCAGCCGTCCGGTTGCAACAACTTCGGGCGCGCGGCTTCCACCGTGGCGGCAAAAATCTCCGCCTGCTCGGCCGCCGGCAGGTCATCCACATAGGCGTGGCAGAACATCCGCAGGAAGTTGCGCAAGCCGTCCGGACCCTGCAGCGGCGTATCCCGGCGGAACCAGTGTGCGCGCTCGATGCGCAGCCCGCCCGCTTCAAAATCCGCCGCAATCCGCGAGAGCGGGCGGAAGTGGCAGGGGCGCCGCACCGGGTGGCCGCGCCGCGTGAGTTCCGCTTCCAGCGCGCCGTAAATGGCGTCGCAGCAGTGAATGCCGCCAAATTCCGCGATAAAGCGGCCGCCGGGCCGCAGAATGCGCGCCAGACAGGACGCAACCGGCGCCAAATCCGGAATCCAGTGCAAGACTGCATTGGAAAAGACCGCATCGTAGGGTTGTTCCGGGGCGGGAATCGCCGTGGCTTCGGCCACGAAGAAGTTCAGTTCCGGGAATTTCTTCTGCGCCTCCGCAATCATTTCGGGCGAGACATCGGCACCCTGAACACGGGCGCCTGCGGCGGCGATTTGTGCGGTCAAATCGCCTGTTCCGCAGCCCAGATCGAGAATCCGCTCGCCGGGTTGGGCATCGAGCCATTCCAGCAGGGCGCCGCCGTAGCGCGCCACGTAGGCGTGGGCGCCATCGTAGAGGCGCGTGTCAGTAAAGAGCGTATTCATGCGGGCATTACCGGGTGTAGAGATTACCGGGAGTCCGGCGCAACAGGCATTTCATTTCCAGCGCAATCAGGAGCGGCGGCAATTCCGCCGGGGAGAGTCCCGATGCGCGCTGGATTTCATCGGCCGAAAGCGGGTCGGAGGCTTCTGTGAGGCACTGGAGAATGCGCCGCTCGCCCGGTGTGGCCGTTTCGGGTATCGCTTGCAGGCGCCGTGCGGGCGCGGAAGAGGAATGGGGGAGGGCGGCAGGGGGCGCAACGGAGGCTGCGGCGGCGGGGCGCCCCATCCCCGGCAGAGTGGAGAGTTCCTCCAGTACGTCCTCCGGGCAATCCACGAGGCGGGCGCCATTTTTGATGAGCCGCAGACACCCCAAGGCGCTTGCGTCCGAAATGCGCCCCGGGATGGCCATCACGGAGCGCCCCTGCTCCAGCGCCGCATCCGCCGTAATCAGCGTTCCGGAATGAACACCCGCCTCTACGCACAGCACGCCCGCGCTCAGCCCGGCAATGATGCGGTTGCGCATCGGGAAGGTTTGCCGGTCCGCACTGCGGCCAAAGGGATATTCGCTGATGACGGCACCGCCTTCTTTGCAAATGCGGCGCGCAAGCCCCCGGTTTTCCGTGGGATAAATGCGGTCCAGCCCCGAGCCGATGACCGCCACCGTCTTGCCGTGGCTTTGCAATGCACCTTCCGCCGCCTCTGCATCAATGCCGAGCGCAAGGCCGGATACGATGACGAGCCCCGCCTGAGAGAGCCGCGCTGCGAAGAGCCGCGCCGTGTCGCGCCCGTAGAGCGTCGGTGCGCGTGTACCGACCATTGCCAGCGCCGTTTTGGAGAGCACCGCCGGGTCCCCCGCCACATAGAGCGCAAGCGGCGGCGAATGAATCGTGCGCAACAGCGGCGGATACGCTTCGTCCGCCGGCGTCAGTATCGTAACGCCACTCGATTGTGCCTTCGCCAACTGCTGTTCCCAGCCTGTATCGGTCAGTGCATTGCGAATGGCGTTGGCGCGGTCCGGCCCAACGCCGCGAATCGATGTCAGCCGGTTGGCCGGGGCCTGCAAAAATGCCGCTGCAGAACCAAAGGCTTCGATGCCGGCACGAACGGTGACCGCCCCGATGGAGGGAAGCAGGTTGAGGATGAAGTAGGCCTGCGATTCAGTCATGGCAAACAGCGGGAGACGGGATGAAAACGGGCAACCGGACACGGTTCGATAGCCCTATGGTACCAAACGCCCCGCATCCGGTCACGGGAAAACCGCAGTTTTTATCCGCGTGGGAGTTTATTTCAGGCGGCAGGGTGCCGCCGCTTGATGGTTGGACGCGGGACGCCCGCCTGGACGGCGCCCGGGGAATTCCGGGCGAGGGCGAATCCGCGATTCGAGAGGAATCGCAGCGAATTCGATGTGACGCTTGGCGGGAATACAACGTTGCCGCATGGCGGGAGTACCCGCCACACGGCAACCGGATGTGCGTTGATGCAGATGCACCTTAGCGGATAAGGATCATAACCGCAGATGGAGGCGGTGCCAGATAGCCATCGGCGGAGAGCTTCATCTTGCGCAAGGCGCCGTCTTCGCGGATGTACCAGCAGCTGGCCAACTGCGCTTCCGTGAGCGCATTGGCATCTTCGCCGACCCGCAGCGAGCGGTTCGTCATGTCCGCGCCCTTCACGTAGAGCGTGGCGCCGTCTGTCCAGCTTTCGAGCGGACCGAGGTCAACAGAGCCGTCCTGCACAGTCAGCACGGTGTTGGTCGAAATGCTCCAGCCGAGGAAGGTAATGTTCGTCGAGGCGCCGAAGTCCATGTTGCCGCCATCGAGCGAGAGCTTCATGCCTGTGAAGGTGGCTTCGTCCGTGAAGCGGACCAGACCCTCCTGCACAAAGAATGTGCCAAATGACTCGGAGCCCGTGCCGCTCAGCTCGAGCGTGCCCGCGCCCTGCTTGCGAAAGCCGTTGAGGGGATATCCGTCTTCTGTGATTGTCTGGCTTTGTACTACGTAGAAGCGCGAGGAAATCAGCAAATCGGTCGCTTCGTCACCCGTTACATCGTTCACATCGAGATTGAGGAATCGTGAAATCCCGGATTCGGCATTGAGCGTGGCGTTGGGGGCGCCCAGTCGGATTGTGTCCGTTGCAACAACACTCGGTTCCGTGCCGGCAATCGTCCAGTTGGAATTACGGTTGTAGTTCCAAATGTCAAACAGGGCGCTCAGAGAAGCCCCCTCGACGCGACCGCCTTCCATCCGCAGGTCGTACAGCGAGCAATGATCATTCTCGTATTTCCCGACAAGATCGTAGTCATTGATGAGGGTGCCTCCAATGATGGAAATCGAATCGGTTGCCCTGCCGAGCTGCCCTTGGGCTGTTGCACGGAAAACGCCGCCCGTGTAGATATTCAGTTGCATTCTATTCAGCCCGTACGGATTATAGACGCTATTGGAAACGGTCAAGGAACCGCCATCCCAAATATTGACGGCAGGACAGTTCACAAAAATATTGTAGGGGCCAAATCCCAAGTTGCAGCGGCTGTTGTTGAGGAGGACCGGACTGTAAATGTCGAGCGGTCCATCCCAGAAACGGTTTTCCTCATCGCCCGTACCGAGCGTGGTCAGCGTGGCCTTCGCGTCCGGCCCGATGGTCACTGAACCGCCGTTGGACATACGGAAGTTGGGGAGGGGACCCGTTGTGCAGTCATACCGCCCATTGATGACCAGGTTTGCCGTATCGAGGTAGACGCGCCCGGCATTTTCGTAATTTCCATTGATCTGCATCACGGTCGTTTCCGGTCCCGGAGTGATGGACGTTGTCTCGATGGCACCGCGAACCTGAAACTGGACGTTGGTTCCCATCGTGACATCGTTGTCGAAGGTCAGAATCGAATTTTCCTGATACGAAACGGTGCCTTCGTCCATCAGGTGAACCAGATCACCGGAGAAGTTGACGTACGCCGCAGTCATGATGCCGGAAACGGTTTTCGTGCCGGAAACCGTGATGGTCGCCTCTTCCAGGAAAGCTGCCGCCTGACCGTCTTCCCAGACCGCCGGATTGCCGTCCAGCCCGATCCAGTTTTCCGTCGTGGCATCCCACGTGCCCGTGGCACCGCCGTTCCAGATGTAGGCGGTTCCCAGCAACTGTTCTTTCCAATAGGCAGCATCTGCACCAAACGCCAGACTTCCCGCAACGGCAAGCAGACCGGCCAGTAACATTGATTTCATGAGAACGTTTCTCGAAGGTTTTCTGTGCTGTTCGGCATGGACCCTTGCCGACAAGAGTAAGGGTAGACTTCCGATAATAGGGTGTCAAGCAAAAAAAGCACTTTTTGCGCAAAATTTCCTCATGCATTTTCCCTTGCAATCGGGAAGAGTTCAGGGGGCGGGTTCTCAAAACAAAACAAGGAATACTTGAATCCGATCATACGAGCCGTTTCCGGCATGGAAAGAGGGGGGCATCGTGCTGCGCAAGAGAATCTGCAGGGGATGACGGCGGCCCGCCGTTTGTGCCGCATCGGGGCCGTCCAGGTATATAAAAGACTTCGTCAGCCTGTCGGGAGACAAGCTGACGAAGCGGAATCAGGATAGGAAAAATCAGTGCAGGAAGATGATTGTGGCGGCAGCGGGCGGTGCCAGATAGCCGTCGGCGGAGAGCGTCATCTTGCGTAAGGCGCCATCTTCGCGGATGTACCAGCAGCTGGCCAGCTGCGCTTCCGTGAGTGCGTTGGCATCTTCGCCGACCCGCAGCGAGCGGTTCGTCATTTCCGCACCCTTCACATAGAGCGTGGCGCCGTCCGTCCAGCTTTCGAGCGGACCGAGGTCGACCGAACCGTTCTGCACGGTGAGGACGGCGTTCGTCGAAAGGCTCCAGCCCCGGAAGGAGATATTCGTCGAGGCGCCGAAGTCCATGTCGCCGCCTTCGAGCGAGAGTTTCATGCCGGTGAAGGTGGCTTCATCCGTGAAGCGGACAAGGCCCTCCTGCACGTGGAACATACCCAGCGATTCGGAGCCGGTGCCGCTGAGCTCGAGCGTGCCCGCACCCTGCTTGCGCATGCCGATTTTCGAATACCCGTCTTCCGCGACTGCGGCGTTGGGCGCCAGGAAGAAGCGCGAGGAAATCAGCAGGTCGGCCGCTTCGTCACCCGTCACATCGTTTACAATGAGATTGAAGAACCAGGATTCGCCGGAGGTGGAGGAGATGGTGGTATTGTTGCCGCCCACGCGGAAATTATCCGTTGCGACAACGCTCGGTTCCGTGCCGGCAATCGTCCAGGTACTCGCACGATTGTAATTCGCATAAAGCGCTTCCGCTGAAGCCCCCTCGATCCGGCCGCCTTCCATCCGCAGCGTGTACAGCATGAAATGATCTCCGCCATGTTCGAGAAGGTCGTATTCATTGATGATGGTGCCGCCATACAGCGATACAGACGTGGTGGAATAGCCGAGCTGGCCGAGGTCAGTGGCACGGAAAACGCCGCCCGTGTAGACGTTCAGAATCATCCCCTGAATACCGTACTGGTAGTAGACATTACCGATAAGGGTGATGGAGCCGCCGTCCCAAATGTTGACGGCAGGACAGTTCGCAAAGATGCAATAGGGACCATACCCCCCGCTGCGGCTGTTGTTGAGGAGGACCGGACTGTAAATGTTGAGCGGTCCATCCCAGAATCGGTTCTCGCCGTCTTGCGTACCGAGCGTGGCCAGCGTGACGGCCGCGTCCGGGCCGATGGCCACGGAACCGCCGTTGGACATACGGAAGTTGGGGAGGGGACCCGTTTCGCAGTTGTAGGTCCCGTTGATGATGAACGTGACCCCGTCGATGTAGACGCGCCCGGCATTTTCGTAGTTGCCGTTGACCTGCATCGTCATTGTCGTCGGTGCCGGATCGACGTTCACCATCTGGAAGTTGAAGATGCGGATTGTCGAATAGTCCGGCAGGTCCTCGTCCGCAGAAACACAACTGCCCGTACGGCAGGCGCTCCACGTTTCAAAGTCTACGTCCCAGACGGAGTCAAGCGTAACCCCGTCTCTCGTCAGATCACCATAGCTTGGAATAACATAACGGACCCATTCCACAATCGCATAGACGCCATCTTCTTTTTCGGTGAAAAGGATTTTGGTGCAAAGCACGATGCCGCCCCATGAGTCGGTAACCTTATAGCGCAAATAACCGACGGCGGATTTGCCGTCTGCAGATGCGGTCAGAACCAGACCGTCCTCCCGGGTTGTGGGAACCGTTTCCAAAACGGATGTTCCGAGGGTATAATAAATCCAGTTCATGGATACGCGGATGGAATCCTCGGCGGAATCCCGCACGGCAATCATGTCGGCAATGGTCTTTCCGGGAAGAATCAGGAGTTCTTCGGTTTCCGACAGATAGCCGGTCTGCGGGTCGAACGCCGTTTCAATGTCTCCGCGGACATGGGTCTGAACATTGGTTCCCATCAGGACATTGCTGTTGAAGGTCAGAGCGGAATCCTCCTGCCAGTAAATGCCGCTGTCATCCAGCACATGCACATCGTCTCCGGTGAAGGTGACCGGTGCCGCCGTGTGGATATCGGCCACCTGTTTGGTGCCGGAAACCGTGATGTCCGCCTCTTCGAGGAAAGCTGCCGCCTGACCGTCTTCCCAGACCGCCGGATTGCCATCCAGCCCAATCCAGTTTTCTGTTGTGGCATCCCATGTGCCCGTGGCGCCGCCGTTCCAGATGTAGGCGGTTCCCAGCAACTGTTCTTTCCAATAGGCAGCATCTGCACCAAACGCCAGGCTTCCCGCAACGGCAAGCAGACCGGCCAGTAATATTGATTTCATGAGAAAATTTCTCCGAGGTATTTCTGTGCTGTTCGGCATGGACCCTTGCCGACAACCGTAAGATTAGGTAAATGCGGGTGGAGAGTCAAGATAAAAAGGCACTTTTTGCGCAAATTTCGAAGATTTTCGTTTCTTACGGCTTCTGCTTCCACCGGGCGGGCGCCTTCATTATTTTTCAGGATGGCATTTTCAACGCTGTAAACGGAAGAATGCCGCCCCTTCGAAATCTGCCGCCTTTTCTCTGCGCAAGAGTGAATCTCTCAGGTGCCGGGCCGCCGCAGATACGGGCGGAGTCAGGGTAAAGGGAGTTGCGCGGTGGCGTCGTCGCGCGTGGATACGACGGACAGGACGGACAGGACGGACAGGACGAACAGGACGAACAGGACGGATACGACGAACGTCGGCTTCGCCTTCGATGATTCCGATGGTTCCGATGATTCCGATTTTTCGCCGCGCAAGCTTTCGCGGCGCGGCGGTCAATTTGCGCGGGCAGGGGGTGTTTGGTACACTCGCCCCATCATGGTGCGCGGCTCCCGGGGCTTCCGCAGAGAGGAGGTTTTTCAGGGAAGAACACACCGGCGGGGCTCGCCGGTCTGCTGCGCGGTACATTCGTCTTCCGGAGAATGAAATGAAGCTCCAAAGGCTCTGGCCTCTTTTGCTGTTCCTCGCCTGTCTGTGCATCGGACTGTGGGTGTTTGCACCGGTGTTGTCTCCGGAAATGATTCTCCAGGCGCCGGATGCGCCCGTCGATTACACGCAGCCCGGCTTTCGCCGCCGGCTCGCGCTGTGGATGGTCAACGGCCCCCCCGTGCTCCATCACGACGCTTTGCTGCGCCTGATTTTCCCATCGCTTGTCGTCCATGAACTCACGTATCTGGTCAGCGCCGCGCTGACCGCACTGGCGATGGGCTGCTATCTGCGCACGGTCGGGCTTCCCGTCGCCGCCGCCTGTCTGGGCGGCGGTGCGTTGGCGTTTTGCGGGTACAATTTCACGCTGTTCAATGCGGGGCATACGGGGTATTTTACGATGATGCCGTATGCGGTTTTCCTCTTCGCCTGCATCGAGCGGGCGGTGCGGCAGCCGCACTGGACCGATTTCGCGCTCGCCGCCGTGTGCACGGCCTGCGGTCTTTCGGCGCAGCCGGACGTCATGGTGCTCGTGCTGGGTCTGGCGGCTTTTTATACGCTCACGCGGGTGGTCTGTCACATGCGCGCGGGCGGCGCGGTGTTTGCGCGGAAGCGGGCGCTGCGCTGGGCGTTGGGATGCGGGGTGGCGCTGGTGTGCTTCGGGCTCTTCGCACACGGCACGATCCGCGACATTGTGCAGACCGTGCTGCCGCAGCGCGCGGCGCAGATTGCACAGGCTTCCGGCGGCAGCGCCGCCGCGGCGGAACCGGCCGCCGGGGATGCCGCTCAGCAGCGTCATGCGCAGTGGATTTTCGCGACCAACTGGAGTCTGCCGCCGGAAGACTGCCTCGAGTTTGTCGCGCCGTGTCTGCGCGGTCTCGATACGGGCAATCCCAAGGGTCCCTACTGGGGACGGCTCGGCCGGAGCGAGAACTGGGAACAGACGCAGGAGGGCTTCGGCAACTTTCGCCAGCATTCGATGTATCTGGGCGCGATTTCCTGCAGTCTGGCGCTGCTGGCCGTGGTGTGGATGCTGCTCGCGATGTTCGGGCGGCGCCGCTTTGCGCTGGAGGCGCCGGATTGCGACGCAGCCCGTGTGACGGCCTTCTGGTTCGCTGCCGGGGTGCTTTGCGTGCTTTTCGCGATGGGACGCTACACGCCGGTGTACCGGCTTCTGTATGCGATTCCGTTCCTTGACCAGATCCGTGCGCCCGTCAAATTCGTGCATCTGGCGGAAATCGCGGTTTCCGTATTGGCGGCTTTCGGGGCGGCGCGGCTGCTCGCCGCCACGGAGGAGGGGTCGGGCGCCGACCGTCTGCGCCGCCTGTCCGCAAAAGTGTCGCTGGCGGTTCTCACCGTCCTGGTCGTCGCGCTCGGCATCCTTGCCAGCACCTTCCGGCCGGAAGTCCATCTGCAGGAATGGCGGGCGCTGGGCTTGCTCTCCGGCTCTGCGGAGACGGACGGCGCGATTGCGCTCGCGTTCAAGAATCAGTTCAGCAGCGCCGTGCTGCGGGGTGCCTGGTTCATGGCCATCGCAGCCGCCGCTCTGGCGCTCAGCGCCTTTCCGGTTTCGCGCGGCAAAGGGCAGCCGCCCCTCAAGTTGCGCCTGGGCGCCGTCTGGCTGCTCGCCGTCATCGGGACGGCTGACCTCGCGCACAGCGCATCGCGCTTTGTGACCGCGTACGATGTTTCCGACGTCTATCGGAACAATCCTGCGCTGGAAGACCTGAAAAAGGCGATGAACGGAACAACGGACGGCGCAACGTACGCCTACACGCTGGTGACCGGTTCGCTGCTTCCGCCCGCGCAGCATACCCCCTTCGGGGCGTTTGCCGCGGCGGGCGTTCCCTGCGCGGATCCTTCGCAGACGGATTCGCCGGATACGCTGCGCTGGCTCTCGTTCCGCGGCGGCGGCGATATCGCCACGCTTCTGCGGCGGCACTGGTCGCTCTGGGGGACGGAGGCGGTGTTTGCCGGACTGGATACGGCGCGCGAGCTCACGCGCAGCGGCGCCTTTGAGGCGGTCGGGCTCTACGATCTGCTGCCGCCGGAGCGCGACGCCGCCGGGCATGCGCGCCCGGGGCGGCTGGCGCGCCCGCAGGATTTGCGCAAAGCCGCGCTGGCGCTGTTGAAGCCGCGTGGCCTTCCGCCGGCCGTCGGGGTGTACTATCGGGCGCGGCCCGGCGGCGGCTCGGAGGCGCGCATGGGCGCCGTCCTCGCGGCGCCGGACTGCTCGTTTGCGCAGGAACTCTGCGTCGATGAGACGGTGTGTGATTTCCGCGGGCGCGCCGATGCGCCCGCACCCACGCCGGGCACATGGGTCGATGCGCCGTCCGCCAACGGCGGCATTCGCGCCGTAGCCGAGGCGAAAGCCGCTCAGCCGGGGCTCTTCCTGTTCCGCGAGCATTCGCTGCGCGCGTTTCGCGAGTTGCGCGCCCGCGTCAATGGCGAATGGGTCACGCCCGTCCGCGCCAACGGCATTTTCTATGCGGTGCCCGTTCCGGCGGGGGATGTGCGCGTGGAACTCCTTCCGCGCTGGCGGTTCGGCGCTTTCGGTGCCGCCTGTGCCGCCGTGGTTTTTGTTGTTTCAGCCCTGATTCTCTGGGCGCGCCGCAAGAATGAGCCGCTCTCTCCGGAGCTTTCCCGCCATGAGTGATTCCGCTTTGCTTGAACAATGGGCCGATGAATACGGCGTGCCGCACCTGCGGGTAATCGGCAGCGAGCTGTTCGCCCCGGACCTGATTGCCGCGCTGCCGGTGACCTGGGCGCGTGAACAATGCGTGCTGCCCGTCCGGCTCGACGGACAGCCCACGCTCGTCATGAGCGGTCCGGAGGGGCTTTCCGCGCTCCAGCATGCATCGCTTGCGGCGGGAACCGATTTCCAGCCGGCGTTTGCAACACGCGAGGTGATTCTCCCCGCCATCGATGCCGCCTACTACGCCGGCAAAAACACCGCGCCCGCCGCTGCCGCAGCGGCCGCACCGGCGCGGCCCGCGGCCGCTGCCGGAAC
>CASFKR010000020.1 GCA_949295265.1 uncultured Verrucomicrobiota bacterium
AGACACCTTTGCGACGTTCTGAGCGGAACGAGGGTCCGTCTGCTCGTCGTGGGCGGCGCGGGCAGCCTGTACGTCAACAAAGAACACACGGTGCAGGTCAAGGATTTGGAAAGCTTCCCTGAGGTGTTCAAGCCGCTTGCAACGAACATGGGCGAGGCGCTTGCAGAACTTCGCGGGCGCGACGACGTGCGGTGGACGTATCTCTCTCCCGCGGGCGATTTCCGCGCGGACGGCGCGCGCACGCTCACGCGGCTGGGCGTCGGCGTGTTCGGCGGCGACGTCGGGTTCGTCGAGACGCGCTGGAACCCGTGGCTCTACAGCAACGTGTTCGACGACCATCCGTATTCGACGCTGCTCATCACGATTTCCGGCACGACGCCTGCGGGTGTACGTGCGGCCTTTGACGCCTTTACTGCGGGCTTGAACAACGGCGTTGTGCCCTGCGGGGAGCAGACGCGGCGCATCGAACGGACGATTCTCGACCTGGAGCCGTCCGCCGCGCCGCCCCCGGCGGCACTGTGCGCGGCCCCGGCGGGCTTTGTGTACGCCGGGTGGAGTCAGCCCCCGGAAAACGAATATCGCGCGTGGCTGGAGCATGGCGCGGAGCCGGAGCGGCTCTGGCGCGTGAAGTTCCTCGAACCGCGGAGCCTTGCGGGCGCGGACGGAACGGTCTGGCTCCGCGGCCCCGCGCTGATGGCGTGGGGCAATGCGCGGACGCTGGCGCGGTTTGCCACGCCGGAGGCGGCGGCGACCGTGCTGCGGAACTTGCGCGCCGCCTTGGGGGGCGAAGCGTCGCCGTGGGCATCGGCACCCGGCGGCGCGGCGGCGGACGCCTTCTCGGTCCCCATGCCCGCGGACGGCATGTCGCCCGGCGGTTCCCCGGGGCGCATCGGCTACTTCGCCGGCGGCCCGTGGGTCATCGCCACCTCGCTCCCGGAGACGGCGGAACGCGCCCTGACCCTCCCGCAGCCGTAGCCCTCTCCCGCTTTAACTTTCTTCTTCTTCGCGAATGGATGGCGAATTCCATGAAAGCGCATCTTCAAACGGCACTCGCAGCCCTGATCATCATGCAGACCTCTTCCTTCACAGAGGGCGTCTCCCTCATGCCGGTTGCCGGCGGACGTCCGGACCGCTTTTCGTACGCCGAAGCCTGGGGCGTCGACCCCGCGTTCTTTTTGTCCGGTTTTACCTGGGATGGGGAGGTGCGCGTCGAGCAGACCGCCTCCTCGGCGCCGTGCAATCTCGTGTATCCGGGGGAGCAGCCGGTCTTTACGGTGGATGTGAGCTTCGACACCATTTCGTACCGGCATGTGGACCCGATCGACGTGCGCGGGCGCTGGCTCCTCCTGGAATACGCGCTCAAAACCAATGGCGACGACGTCTTTGACCTGAGCATCGTTCCCGGGGAAGTGACGGAATTCGGGCGTTTTTCGCATCTGCTGGAAAACGTGGTGACCGTAGAGCTCAAGCCGCCGGTCCCGGACCGGTTCGGCTGCTGGGCGATTCTGTTTGAGCGGGAACTGGCGGACGGCTCGAAGCGGCGGCTGTTTGTGAGCAGTTTTGCCCGCATTCTCAAGCCGGATCTGCCGGGCGGCGAGCGTTTCTACCAGATTTGCATGGATGCAGCCTACCCGGAGGCGGTGGAGCGGCTGCATACCGCGCCCAACCGCATCGGCGTTCCGTTCCTGCCGCAGGATACGCCGGAGGAAAAGGCGCGGGCGGAGGCGGAGTACGCCAAACTGCATGCGCAGCTCGACGCACTCCATGCCATCGGCTATCCGGTGTGCCTCGAGTTCGGGGCGGGTCCGGACCAGGGCGCCTACCTGCCGCTGGGGCGGCCGCGTCCGCACCTGGACGAGAACGGCGTCATGCTCGAAACGAAGAGCGATTTCGCGTGGCTCCCGGCGTACGACGACGCGTTCCGGACCTTTGTGCGCGACCTCGTGAAACGCCACGGCTGGCCGCGCGGTCCGGTCAACGGGCTCATGCTCTGGAATGAACCGTGGAACGGCCTTTCCATTTCCGGCTGGGGCGCCGACGACCTGCGCTACCGCGAACTCTACACGGCCATGTGCGAAGGCGCGGAACAGGCGATGGCGGAAGACCCGGAGCTGCAGGTGCTGCTGGGCGGATGCGACTCTTCGTCGAACACCTTCGACAAGCTTTTCCCGGATGATGACCTGCGTTTTCTGGACCGGCTCGACTTCCTGTCGCTCCACTACCAGGGGCTGGCGCCCTCCAATCCGCGGTTTTTGCGCGACCGGCGGCACAAAAACGGGCGGACGCGCTTCTGGGACACGGAAAGCTGGGTCGCAAACAGTCAGGACCGGGTGCCGGGCGTGCTGGCGGGCATGCTGGCGGCGGGGCACGACCGGCTGGTGGGCATCCAGGGCAACGGCGTCGTCATCACGCCGTTTCATGTGACGCGGCTGGTCAGCAACGAGGTTACGCGCATCCGCCAGTACAACGCCTGGCCGGTGGCACCGGCGCTGGCGGCGGCGCAGCAGTTCATCGGGAACCGTCCGTTTGAATCGCTGCTCTGGGAGGGACTGCCCTGGGTCTTCCTGTTCCGGGGAGAAGCGCCGGAGGACCTGACGGCGGTCGTGTGCGGCGACCTGGCGCCGGTCTTCGACGGACGCGGGCGGGGCGGGCTCCTGCCGTTCCGCACGGCGCGGAGCGGGGAGCCGCTGCAGGGCACGATGACGCTTTCCGGTGGCAGGGGCGTGGCTCTGTACGACGGCAACGGCAACCGGATTGCGGGCGGCGGGGACACGCTCACCGTGCCGCTCAACGACAGCAGTTTCTACCTGCGGCCGGACGGCACGCCCGGCTCGGCGGAGCGGATGCTTGCGGCATTGCGCACGGCGCGCATCGACGGCTATGCATCCCCGGTGGCGCCGGCGCTGCGCGATGCGCTGCGCCCCATCGGCGACGGCGCGGTCTTCACGGTCACGCTGCGCAACCTGCTCAACCGCCCGGTCGCGGGCACGCTCGCCGTGGAGGCCGCCGGGCTCACGCTGGCGTACGAGGCGCGCCACACGATTGCGCCGCATGCGGAGATCGCCATCCCGGTCGCCGTGACGAGCCGGGAGAGCAATCCCGCGAACAACTACTTCTTCTCGCTGCGGTTCGATGCGGGCGCGGACGGGTGTGCCGCATGGCAGGAGGTGATGCACTGCAACCTCATTGCCGACGCGGCGGCGCACCCGGACTGGCGCGAGACGGCGCTCCCGCAAGCCGTCACCGACGGCGGCGCCGGCGCGACGATGATGGAAAAGGCGTGGCTCCCGATGGTCGAGCATGCCGCCGCAGAGACGGCCGCCATGCCGCCCGCCCTTTTCCGCTTTGCGCACGATGACCGCTTCTTCTACCTGGATGCGCGGATTCCCGACACGACGCCGTGCCCCGGAATGCCCCGGTTCGAAACGCGCGATGAAGACGCGGCGTTTTATCCGGAAGTCGCCCGCGAATACAACCGCGGAAAGACCTTTGCCTCCATCGTGCAGACGGCGCGGCCCGCCGCCGCGCCCGACCTCATCCCGCGCCGGGTGCGCGCGCCGCTCTGCGACCAGATGGCGTTCACGGTGAACCCGCCGGGGAGCAAAGGCGCGATGCTCCTTGCAATGACCTTCCTGGATGACGACAACCTGATGCGCCGCCATTTTGTCATCCGGGTGAAACACCTGCGCCCGGAAGACGCGCAATGGAACTTCGAGAAGGAATACCGCCCGGGCGCGGATGCCGTGCGCATCGGGCTGCCGCTGTGCGGGCCCGCCCGCATTGAAATCGGGCGGCTCAACTGGCTCAAACCGCTGCTGGCGCAGGTGGACGTTTCGCGTGCCGACGGGCTCCGCCCGATGGAAGAAGAAGAGTACGTCCGGACGCTTCGCGCGGGAGAGCCGCCGCCCGCGCCGGGCGACTTGCTCTCGTGCCGTCCCGGCGAGGAAAGCAACGAGGCGCTTGTGTTCGACGACGCCATCGTCCTGATCGAACACCGCTGGCCGGAAGGCGTGCGGCGCTTCTCCTACCGGCGGCGTCCCATCCTGCCGCAGGGCCCGGGCTTCGACAACGTGCAGCTGGGTTTCAACATTCTTCCGGATGAGCAGAAACGCTGGTATCCGGCGGCACCCGGCACCTTCAAGGGCTATGCCGCCACGAAGGAAACCGATTACGACTTCGCGCTCAACCCCATTGCCGAGGCGTACGGCGGCGGCACGGAAATCTGGAAGAATCTCACGCCGCAATTGCCGGACAAACATTACTACCCGCGCTCGCCGAAGCACCCGCTCGAGGGCCCTGTGAAGGGCGATGCCCGGCTCGAAATCTCCCGCACCGATACGGAGCGGCGCGTCTTCCTCGCGCTGCCGTGGGCGGAGATTCCCGAAGTGAAAGCCGCGCGGGACGCCAAAACGCCGGTCAAGCTCACGGTTCGCGTCAACGACAACGGCCGCCCCGGCGCCTGCATGGAGCTGCCGTGCGGGCGCTCGGTGTCGCGCCGGAGCCAGTCGCTCAAACCCGATTGGGGCGAACACTGGGCCACCGAAGTCGAATTTGCCTGGGAATAACCGACTGTTCCCGAACCTCCCTTTCAAAACAGAACCTTCCGAAACGATTCCTGAAGATGAAAACGCGTTATCCGACACTTCTGACCGCGTGGTCGCTGCTCTGTGCTCTTTCATCCGCCCGCGCGGATACCGTCAGCACGTGGATCGGCGGCGACCAATCCCTCGACGGCAATTCCATGCAGGTTGCCGGCAACTGGGACAACGGGCTGGCGCCAACCACCGCCGGAACGGCTGCAACGAACGCATTCCGGATTGTGACGGATGGCGATTACGCCAAATGGACCTCGTCCAACAGCAGCATCATGCACCTCGGGCAGTGGACCATCGGCGATGCGGAGACG
Source organism: uncultured Verrucomicrobiota bacterium (assembly GCA_949295265.1). Taxonomy (GTDB): domain Bacteria; phylum Verrucomicrobiota; class Kiritimatiellia; order RFP12; family UBA3636; genus JAEDLN01. The sequence goes on from CASFKR010000020.1 coordinate 4,907, forward strand.
AATCCGGGGGTGACCGTGGAATTCATCTCCACGCGCTACGTCAACGGAGACCTTCTGAATGACAATGCATCCACGCTGTCCTTCCTGCATTTCTCCGCCTGCGGCTCCAACACGGTCATCACGGTTCACAAAGGGCTGTGCCTCTCCCTGCAGTCGACGGCGCAGGGATGGGGACATGCGTTGGCGCCAGAGGTGCGCCTCACGGGCAATGGAGCCATCAATTTCAACTCGCTGACGCTGCCGGGGCGGGACTTTGACAATCTGGACGTCACCTTCAGCGAATCGGTCGCGGCATCGCAGTATGTGCTGGCGGGAGATGTTTCAACCCGCGGCACCGTCACCATTAGCGCAACGGGCACCGCCGGCGTGGACGGCACGGCGACCTTCAACCTCAACGGACACCGCCTCTCGGGCGGCACGCTCCGCCTCGGCACGACGGATATGCGCCCGGAGGATGGCAACCAGTCCGGCTTTGCCGTCCTCCGGCTCGTAGGCGGCGAACTCGTTTTCACGGGCGACCTCATCACGCGCAGCGATCCGCTCGGCACGCGCACCGACGGCTCGGCACTGACGACGGACTCGGCCATCATCGGCGGGGGTCTCCCCGCCTCCATCACGCTGGGCGGCTCCTTCGACGTCAATTCCGTGCGCCCGGACCTCTGGAACCTCTCGACGGTCGACCTCACGCTCAACGGCGACGGCACCGCCGTGCAGACGCTCGAAGTGATGAGCGCCGACCGCGGCGTGCAGGCGACGGCAGCGCAGAACAACTACGCCTGGCGCAATGTGACGCTCGGCGCCGGGGCTTCGGTGCGGCTGGCGGACGCGTACGACAACCAGCGCGACGACGGGGGTGCGCCGGAGGTGCTGTACTGCGGCGACCTCACGCTCGGGCCGGGTGCCGTGCTCGACCTCGCCGGGCATACCGTCTACTGCTACGGCACGGTCTCGGTGGATGCCACGGCGATGGTGACGGAAAACGGCGGCGCCATCGTTCCGGCGCCCGCCTCGCTCTCGCCCGTCCAGAACACGATTTTCCCGGTCGGACTCTTTGACGCCACCGCCGGTGTCGGCCAGTGGGTGGGCCCGGCAACGGTCGGCGATTTCGACAATGACGGACTGCCGGAACTGCTCTTCCAGGCGACGGATGAAGACGTGACGGATGAAGACGGCGGCATCTTCGCGTACCGCTACCGCAACGGCGCGCTCACGGCACTGCCGGGCTTCCCGATCCGCGACGGCGATTTCCGCGCGAAATTCGGCGCCGCCACGTATATGTTCCCGTACAACCTGCGCATTGCCGACCTCGGCACGGGGCGCGGTAACGAGGCGCTGTTCGGGCACGGCGACGCCGTGTATGCGCTCAACGCAGCCGGGGACTTGCGCACGGTTATTGCCGGGCGCAGCCACACGTATGCGCAGGGCGTTTTCTCGATCGGCGACATCGACCGCGACGGACACGTCGAAATGGCGACGTGCGGGCGCAACGCCTCCGGCGCCAATACGACGGTCTGGCGCTTCGGCGACAGCGGCGAAGCCGAAGCGCTCTTCAGCGCGGCGGTGCCCGCCGACAACGGCATCGTTGCGATGAGCGCCTTTGTGGATGTGACGGGCGACCGCCGTCCGGAAATTCTCTTCGCGCCTTCGGGCGATGGCCGGGAATCGGCGAGTGCGCGCCGCGGCATCTCGGTCTTTTCGCCCGACGGCTCGCCGGTGACCTCCGCGCTGGATCCGTCGCTCGTGCTGACGAATATCTTCTTCAACTCGAAGATGGGGGAGGGCCCCGGCGCCTTCTCGGCGGCGGATTTCACCGGCGACGGCATCCCGGAGTTCTTCCTGTGCAGCGCACGCGACAACACGGGCCACTTCACCGTCGTCGATCAGCTGGGCGAAACCCTGCTCACGGTTTCGAGCATTTCCGCCAACGGCTTCGCGCTCCTCGACGTCGATTACGACGGCGATTACGAAGCGCTCTACGGACCGACCCTCTACGACTGGGTGGACGGCGCAGCCGTTGCCGTGGACACGCTGCCCAACCCCTCCACCACGTCGTTCTTCGTGCCGCATGCCGCGCCCGTGCTGGCGGACTTCACTGGCGACGGCATCCCCGAAGCCGTCTACATCACGGCGCCGAATACCGTTCCCGGCAACCGGTACGGGCGCGACATCTGCGTCTACAACTTCGTCACCGGCGAAATGCTCCCGGGTTTCCCCATCTCGCTTGCCAATCCCGACGCAACTTCGCAATATTGGGGCATGGGGCAGCTGGGACGCTGGACGGCGACCGTCCCGCTCGTCGCCGATCTCGACGGCGACGGGTTCTGGGAAATCTTCGCCGCCGCCGGGTCGTGGTACAACCGCGAAGCGCAGCCGTTCCAGGCGTATCTGAACATCATCGATACGCCGTATGCTGTACCGGCGTCGACGTGGACCGCCGAAGACCTCGGCTGGACCGTCAACGGCCACGACCTGCAGAATTCCTCCACCTATCCGCGCGCCCGCCCCCTGCCGACCATTCTGCTTGTGCACTGATTCCACAGGGGCATTTCCCCGAAGATTACCCCGGACGACCCATGAAACTGCTTCTCGACACGGATATCGGCAGCGATATCGATGACGCGCTCGCGCTGAGCTGGCTCCTCGCGCGGGACGATGTGGACCTGCTCGGCATCACGACGGTGACCGGCGAGCCGGAACTGCGCGCCGCGCTCGCCTCCGCCGTCTGCCACCACTTCGGGCGCCCGGACATCCCCATCCACGTGGGCCTCGCGCAGCCCGCCGTCCATGCGACCATCCAGCCCGCCGCCCCGCAGGCGGCGCGGCTCGGCGCGTGGCCGCATGCGGACTTTTCCGCGCGCCCCACGGCGCTGCCTTTCCTGCGCGAGGTCATCCGCGCCCATCCCGGCGAAATCACACTGTTCGCAATCGGGCCGCTCACCAACATCGGGGCGCTGTTTCTCGCAGACCCGGAGATCCCCGCGATGCTCCGGGAACTCGTGCTGATGGGCGGGCACTTCCTGCCGGAGCCGCAGGACGAGTGGAACATCCGCGGCGACGCCGCCGCCGCGGCCATCGTCCTGGATGCGGACGGCAACCGCCCGCGCCCGCCGCGCATCCGCCTCATCGGCACGGACGTCACGCGCCGGTGCACGATGTCGCGCGAAGAATGTCTGCGCCGCTTTGCGGAAACTCCGGCCCTCGCGCCCGCCGCCGATTTCGCCTCCGTCTGGTTCGAACATACGCCGCTCATCACGTTTCACGACCCGCTGGCGGCGGTGACGCTCGTCGAGCCGGACGTCTGCGAATGGTTCGACGGCACGGTGCACGTCTCGCTGCAATGGCCGCGCCCGCAATGGGGGCAGACGCCCTTCGAGCCGGCGGCACCGGGCGCCCCGGCGCCGCACCGCATCGCCGCGGCGGTCGACCCCGCCCGGTTTTTCGACGCCTATTTCGCGCCTTTCCACGCCGGATGAAACGCAGTCTCGCCCTCATCCTCCTCCCGGTTGCGCTGCTTGCGCTGGCACCGGGAATCGCCGCCGCAGACCCGCTGCGCCCTCGCGCGCTGACGGCGGAGGCGGTCGCGCAGACCGGCTGCTCCTTCCGGCAGACGGATGCGGATACGTACTGCTTCACGGAGACCTCGGAAGCGGTCGGCTACGGCAACCGGGGCGGCGAATTTGTGCTGGAATTGGCGCCGGATGCGCCCGTTTTGCAGCGCATCCGGGAGATTCTCGCGCAGCCGGAAGGGGAGAGCCCCGTCGATTTCGTAATCCGCGGTACGCTGACGCCGCCGGAAGAGATCAATCCGCGCCTGGTCAGCCTCACGATGCGCATCGCGGTCGACGGGAGCGCCGGCGGCGAGACCATCGGCGTCGTCGACGTCAAAAATTCCGGAGCCTACCGGACGGGGGCTGCCTTTGCGCTGGAGGAGGCGTACGGAAGGCTGCGGCTGCGTGTGCGCCCCTGCGGCGGACGCAGGACGGTCCGGCAGGTGCAGTTGCGGATTGCCATGCGCGTCGACGGCAACGCCCGCCCGGAAACGCTGACGCTCCGGCAGCCGCGCATTGAAGAACTGGGACCCGCGCCCGCCGGGACGAGCCGCCGCGTCGTGCTCTGTCCGCTCGGGTTTCCGCCGGAGCCCATGCTCCGCGTCTGGGCTTCCATGGGCCTCGGCACGCGCGCGGCGGATTGCCCGGCGGACGGCGAAACGGTCGCGGGCGTCTTTATCGACGAGCTTCGGGTGCGCCCGGAAACCGCGGAGCGCATCGCCCGGTACGTGCGCGAACAGAAGGCGTTTCTCTGCGTGGGCGTCGGTTCTGCGGAGCTGACCGAAGTTCCGCTGGCGCTCGCAAAGGTGCTCCCCGTCAACACGTGGACGATGGCGCCCACGCTTCGGAGGGCAGGGTCGCTGCTTGAGCCTTTCGGCCCCAATGCGATGATCGCTGATATGCGCATTCCGTCCGTTTCCTTCCGGTTCGATCTGCATGTGCCCGGTGCTCCGGTTGAGTCGCCGCTCATCGCGTACGAACCGGAAAAGCTGCTCCGCGACCCGGCGGAGTGGGCGTTTATCGAAACGCTGAGCGTATCTCAGCCCTCCAGCATTCCCATCCTGGTCCACGGCAATCTCGAAGGCGCATCCGTGCTTGTGTTCGGCGCCACCTTCGATGAAGTGACGTTCACCGCGCCGGGATACGCCATGGACGCGGCGTTGCGCGCCCCGGTGACGGAGCCGCGCGAACCCGGGCACGAGCCGGTGCGCCCGCGCCCCCGCTGGGCGGATGCGGTTCCCCCACGGGAGCCGCGCGATGCCGCCACCGCCGTCATCCGCACGCCGGAGGGGGTGCCCGCACCCATCCGGCCGTACGAAATCGCCCTCGAGGAGAGCGAGGCGGATGGAATCGAAGACCTCGAAAAACGCTCCCCCGGCCCCCGCGAGGGCATCGACGGCATCACCTCGTACCGCTACGTGTACCGGCCCGGCGTCAGCCCGCGCGTGCGCATCCGCCTCCGCAATCACCTCACCAACCTCGCCCCCTTCGCAACGGCCGCCGATTGCCTCTGGCCCGAAAATCCGTCCGCCTCCGGACTCAATGACCGGGCGCAGACCGATGCCCATCTGCGCAATACGCTGCCGATTCACGCCGTCTGGACCGGACGCCAGGGGACCGACCGCCAGCGCGTCTCGCTCACGTGGGCGGAGCCCGTCCGCCCCGTCTCGTTCCGGTTGACCGGCAACGGACCCTACCGATTCCGTAACCGCGCCAATCCGCGCGACTTCTCCTTCGAGGCGGACGGCACGCCGCTCCGCGCCTTTGAAAACGCCCGGTACACGGAGCCGCCCTCCGCGCCGATGCGCGCCTTTTTCGAAGGCGCGCTTTCGGAGGCTCCGCCGCCCGCGGTCCGCGAGCTGGCGATGAACATCACCGGGCTCGACCCCGCCGCGAATCTTGAGCCGCGGCGCGACTGGCTTTCCAACGTGAGCCTCTACGAACTGGAGGTCTTCGGCTGGCCCGCCGCCGGAGTCGCAACGGCGGAACCCGTGTCGGCGGGGCATCTGCAGATCGTCCGGAAGACGCTGCTGACCGAAGCCGCGGAAACCGTCGCCATACTCCCGGTGCCCGCCGTCGCCCCCTGTTCCGAAACGGTGCTGGAAGCGGCACTGCCGCCGCTGGACGCATTCGGACCCGCCGTTTACGAGCTGCGCTGGCTCGACGGAGACGGTACGGTGCGCGCCTCGGCCCGCTTCGACGTCCTGTTTATCCCGGAAGGGCACGACGCCATCGTCCGCAAAATCGGCGAGAACATCCTGGAGCAGGGGCTGCTCTGCACGCCCGGCTGGCGCAACGCGGATTCCTTCGGGCTCGGCATGAACAACTGGAGCCGCGGCTGGGGCGGTCCGCACGATCAGACGTGGGCGCTCGAGGCGGATGTCTATGAAAGCGGCGTCCGCAACCGCGATGCGCCCGGGCGCATGCTGACGACGGCGCAGCGCGTCTCCCACTACACCAACCCGTGGGGACGTTTCCCCAATGGCGAGCCGGCGTTTTCATGGACGATGGAGCGGCTCCTGGACCGCTTCCGCGAAGGCGGCAATCTGCACGGGCGCGGCTGGCGCGGCGTCCACGTGGTGGGGTCCGACCGCTGGAACGGCGTCAATGTCGCCACCTGTTACAACTGGAATGTGTTCATCGACTTCGACCGCTGGCTGCGCGCGAACGGTCAGCCCGGGCTTTCGGGGCGCACGCGGCCGGAACTCGTGCAGGAAATCACCGCGCGGCACGGGGACGCCTGGCAGCGGTTTAATCTGGAGCGGTATGCGCGGCAGCTGCAGGCTGTGCGCAAGCGCTTCGAGGCGGAAGGACTGTCCTTCTCATGGGAGACGCACGGCTCGTTCCCGCTCTGCGGGGGCGACCTCGGAAAGGCGCTGGCCGACACGCATATCGGCGTGGGAACGGACCTGTTCTGGGAATTGCGCAAGCAGGATCTGTGGGCGTCGCTGGGCTCGCGCATCGCCATCGTCGCCGTCAATCCGGATCTGCGTTCCGGAGCCTACGATGAATGGGGCTGGGTGAATTCCGACGCCAACCGCTGGTGGTATGCGAACAACGGCACGCGCGATGTGGCGATGCGGCAATGGCTCGCGACGTATTTTCTGGGGCGCATCCGCACGGACGGCGTGTTCCGGCCCTACCACGAAATGGGCTTCGGCGCGCAGGGCAACCATGGCCCCCGGTATACCATCGAAGACCACAGGCTGCGGTGCCGCGTCCACAATCTCGTCACGCATCTGCGCCCCGAGGCGCCGGAGGGTTTCGGGCTCGTGGTTTCGTGGCGTACGCAGGAGCGGCGGATGTCGCCGCAGCTGGGACGCGCCGGGTTCGGGCTGTACCCGGGCGACGGCGCGCCCTCCATCGAAGCGCAGTGCGACCAGGTTTTCACGCCGTTCGTGAAAGCCGGGTTCCCCATCTCGTACGTGGCATCCACGGAGAGTCTGCGCGCGCTGGCGGAGCAGCCCGCAGAGACGGTGCGCAATCTCCGGCTGTTTCTGGTCGACGCCTTCGCGTGGGATGCGGAGGAGGTCGCCGCCGCCGAAAAGCTCCGCGCCGCCGGAGCGCTGCTGATTCCCGTCGGCCCGGCCGCGCCGGAGGCGCCCGCCTGCAGACAATGGAGTGAGCCCCGGGGTCCGTCTGCGGACGGACCGGGCGGGGTGCTGCCCGTCTGCAAAAGCCTGGAGCGGCTCGATGAACGCGATGCGATTCTTGTGCACGCGCAGTTGAGAGCCTGGGGATGCGAGGGCGTCTCTGTTTCGGACGGCATGACCGCCGTTGCCTTCCGCACCCACGGGCTGCTCGCCGTCGCGGTCTGCAACCAGACGGATACCGTTTTGACGGGCATCGTTTCCGTACCGGACGCCTGGTTGCTGCGGTGTGTCGACCTCTTTGCGGGAACCGTTTCCCGGACCGGCCGATCCGGTACCTTCCCCGTCACGCTGCCGCCGTCCGGCGCGACGCTGCTGCTGTTCGCACCCATTCCCTGAACAAAAACCGCGCTGCGCCATCTGCATCGCAGCGCGGGTCACGCAGCCTCTTCCGGGGCTGCCGGGTGTGGAGCCGCTGTCTTCGTTTGTGCGCAAAAGCGAGCCGCCCGAGGGGTCTCCTGATCAATACGGCGACTTGAAGTTGTACACCGGGCGCAGATGCGTGGCGACATCCACCGTCGGGCCGATGTGATCGACGATATCCTCGAGGCGCTTGTAGGCGGCCGGGGATTCATCAATCGTCTTTTCACAGATGGAAGTCGACCAGATCCCTTCCATGTCGCGGCGGTACTCCTCCATCGAGAGCGTCTGCGCGGCGATGGTACGGCTCAGGCGGCGCCCTGCGCCATGCGGGGCCGAGCAGTTCCAGTCGGGATTGCCCTTGCCGGTGCACAGGAGCGTGCCCGCCGCCATGTTGATGGGAATGACGAGTTTTTCGCCCGCCTTTGCGGAGACGGCGCCCTTGCGCAGAATCATTGCGTCCAGATCGATGTAGTTGTGGACCGTGGTGAAGCGGTCGTTGACGGTCAGGTGGAGCGCGGCAATGATGTCATCCGCAATGGCGGCGCGGTTGAGCACGGCGTAGTACTGCGTCATCTTCATGTCGTGGATGTAGTCATCGAACAGCGCGCCGGAGACCCACGCCAGCTCTTTGGGGAGCGCGAGTTCGCGGTCTTTTTTGAGCGCCACGATGGTGCGCTGGATTTCCGATTCGCGGTGTTCCGCGCGGAGGCGGGCGATGGTTTCGCGCAGCTGGAAATCCGCACCGCCCCAGAGGGCGCGGTACGCCTGCTTCTGGTAGTACTCGGCGACTTCGAGCCCGAGATGGCGGCTGCCGGAGTGGATGATGAGGAAGAGACGTCCGTCTTCGGCGCGGTCCACTTCGATGAAGTGGTTGCCGCCGCCGAGCGTGCCGACGGCGCGTTTGGCGCGGTGCAGATCGACCTCGCGGAGGCAGCGCAGCTCCGAGAGCGTGAGTTTGTTCTTGATGGAAACCGACTGCTTGCGGATCTCGCGCCCCGAAGGGATGGAGGCGCGGATGAAATCGTCGAGCGCCTGAAAATCGATGGCGCGCTCCGCCAGCTCAATGGTCTCCATGCCGCAGCCGATGTCGACGCCCACCATGGCGGGAACGACTTTGTCGTGGAGCGTCATCGTGGTGCCGATGGTGCAGCCTTTGCCGACGTGCACGTCGGGCATGATGCGGATGGTGGCGTCCGCAAACTCGGGCATGTCGCAGACCGTCTGGATTTGCTTCTCGGCAGCCTCCTCGATGTCGGCGGCGTAGCAGATGGCCTGGTTGTGTTTGCCTTGAATGGTTTTCATGGGAAGAAAATACGAAAAACGGCGTGTTGTGGAAACGGGAAAAACGGAAAAAGAAAATCCGCAGGAAGAGGCGTTCGGGGGTGGCTTCTTCCTGCGGATGCTGCGTCGGCCTCGGGGGTTACGCGACGATGGGCGCGTAGCGGTCGGAGAGCAGAATCTTGCGCATGAAGCGCTCGGGGGTAAGGTCCCGTTCGGTCAGGAAGGAGAAGAGGCGCGGTGACAGACCGGACAGAAGGGTTACGCCCTGCTCGTTGGCGGATACGGGCTGTTGCCGCTGCCGGCTGTCGATATTCCAGAAGACGACTTCGGGCAGCCGGTAGCCGGCTTCCGCGAAGCGCCGTTTGGCCGCTTCGAAGTTGGTCAGCGAAGCATCTTCCGTGCAACAGTCGAACTCCATGTCGGTGATGATGTAGAGCCGCCGGGGCAGTTGCTCCTGCGGGAGCTGTCGGCGCACCGCCGTCCGGAGGATGAGCTCGAAAACGCGCGACAGATTGGTGTTGGCGGCTTCGTTGAAGCCCATGCAGTACCGGACTTTATCGGCGATGGTCTGCCCCTTGATTGCAACCAGCCGCGGGTTTTCCGAGAACGTGATGAAATGGTTCCGGAAGGCGCCCGCATTGCGCTCGGCGAAGTAGATGCCGAGCGAAATGGCGGCGGCAATCGGCAGAACCGGGTACCCGCAGTACATGGAACCGGAGCCGTCCACCACGACGAGCGCGTTTTCGCCGTTCGTGAAATCCTCCTGCGCCTTCCAGGTGGTATCGAGCACCGCGCGCTCCGCAGCGGAGACCTCCGCCCCCCGGAAGAGGGGTGCAATGATTTCGTACGGGGTCAGCCCCACTGTGTGGAGCGTTGCGCGCCCTTCGGCAACGTCCTGGAGGTAGGCGTTGTAGCGCTCCTTGTCGTTGCGGAAAAAGGCTTTGCGGTATTTGAGCATGGCTTTGGCGGGCTGTTCGGCGTAGCGGAACGAGTAGTCGCGCGTCCGGAGGTAATTTTCGAGGATGCGGATGCGTGCCCGCAGCGCCGAAAGCGTTTTTGCGGTACTGCTCCTGCGTCAGATGGAGCGCGCAGGCAATGCGTTTGGCATAGCGGATGGTCGTGCCGTTCGAGGCATTGACGGACGGCAGCCACTTGGCGAGCAGGGATACGGGGCGGCCTTCGACGGCGAGCTCGGCGCAGTCTTCTTCGAAACGGCGGCGGATGAGCGCGAGGAGCGCATCGGCGCAAGCGGTGTCGAGGAGCGGCAGCCAGTCATCGCAGCGGCCGAACTCCGGAATGAAGCAGAGATTCCGGATGACGGAATCGGGCGCTTCTTCCGCAAGCGCGCGCAGCGCAACGCGGAAGACGCGGCGCTCTCCGATGCCGCCGCGGATATCGCGCGCGTAGAAGAGCAGCTTCATCGCCAGATCCGGCTCCTCGGCATAGGCGCGCAGAAACCGCAGAGCGATCTCCTCCTCGGAAGCATTGCGCAAGGCGCCGATGGCGGCGAACAGATCGAGGCATTCGGACCCGGTCGTGCAGAGCGTTGCGGCACCGTTCTCGGTGCGTGTCCGGCTGGCTTCTTCTTTGAGTTCCTGGAGCATGGGCTGTCTCCTTTACGGGATTGGGTTCAGAGGATTCCTTCTGTTTTTCCGTCGACTGCGCGGTGTGCCGCGGGTCAAACAAGGCGCGGGAGAAATGCAGGGATCGAACCTGCTGTCCGGCACGCGGCCGGGTCCTGACCAGGGCGTTTGCTGGAAGCGCCTTTCAGAAGGCTGAAACGGAAAAACAGAAGGGGAGGGGAAAACAAGGTGCAGGATGGGGGCCATCCAATCAGACCGGAAGCAAATGGTTTGTGGTTGACGGCTGCACCTCTGCGGGATGGAAAGAAAACAAGGCACAATGGGTAGCACATCTGCAGTTTTGCCGGGAAACGCACGCGTTTCCCGGAGGTAGCGTGCAGGTCCGGCAACGGGTGCCGGACAGGGAGGGAAAACCCCCGGATATTTTCGTGCGGAAAATGGCTGGTTGTGCCTTTGAAAGGGTTGAGGGAGGGGTTGAGCGGAGAAGAGGACAAGGCACATTCCGGATTTGCGCCGGCCCGGAGGGGGTCCCGTCAGGTGTTCCGGAAGACTGTCGGCTTATCGGAAGTCCGAGCGGGTTTGAGCAAGGGATGGCTGTGTGTGCCTTTGTTGAAACGGGGCGGAAAGGATTCCGTACCGCTTCTGACGCCGGAGCATAAAGGAGACGTCTTTGAAAATCCCGGCAAAAAAGGTGCGAACTCGCCCTTTTCGCACTTTTCTCTCCTCCCTCCCTCCCGACCGCCGCGCCGCTATCTGGGGCTGCCGGGGCTGCCGGGAGTGGGGCTACTGGGAATGGGGCCACTATGGGATTGCTAAGCCGGTTCCGCTCACGCGCAAAAGCGAGCCGTCCAGTCCATCGTGTCCGTCGTGCCCGGCCCGCACTGACTTTGCTCCTCTGCGTGGCGCTAACCCGGGAAATTGGACGGACCGCGCCATCGTTTGCTATTGTACCCAGCTGCAGGGAGAAAACCGGAGCGCAACCATGGCATATCACGAGCTCATCAAGAATTTCGACGGCATTCGGGCGTACATGCGCGCGTTTTACGTCTACGGCTTCAAGAGCCGGACGGAATACAGCGAGAAGAGCGCCCGAAGCTACGACAACGAGCGGCGGCGGATGGACAGCTGGCTGGGCGCCTGCATGTCGTTTCATCAGGAGGCCTCCGGCAAATGCGTTTTTCTCTCGGTCGACAGCCGCCGCATTGCGCACAATCCGCTGTTTCAGGCGTTCAAGGCGAAAAGCTTCACAGACCGCGACATCACCCTGCATTTCTATTTGCTGGACCTGCTGGCGGACGGCTCGGCGCTGTCCGCCACGGAGGTGGTCGAGCGCATCGCCGCCGATTATCTGAGCCGCTTCGAGGGCGCGGAGGAGCCGGACGAATCGACGGTTCGGAAGAAACTCAAGGAGTACGAGGCGCTCGGCCTCCTCGAAAGCGAGAAGCGGGGACGCGAAAAATACTACCGCCGGACGGACCGCGAACACCCGGATCTGGCGACGTGGGCGGATGCGCTGGCGTTTTTTGCGGAGGAAAATCCGCTGGGCGTCATCGGCTCGTATCTGCAGGACAAACTCGGCGATCTGCCGGCGTTTTTCCGCTTCAAGCACCACTATATGCTCCATGTGCTGGACAGCGAAGTGCTCTGCGCGCTGCTGCTGGCCATCGGGGAAAAGCGCGAAGTGGCGGTCTCCGGCCGGCCACGGGGGTCGGGGCAGCCGTTTCGGCGCAGGGTGTGTCCGCTGAAGATTTATGTGAGCACGCAGACGGGGCGGCAGTATGTGCTGTGTTATGAGCCGCGGGAGCGTTCCGGGCGGATGCAGTTTTTCCGGCTGGATACGCTGACGGCGGTGGAGCCGGGTGCGCCGGATGTGGCGCATGAGGCGCATGCGGCGCTGGCTGCGGTGTTTGAGCGGACGCTGTGGGGCGTGTCCACGGGAACCCGCCGGAAAAAGGAACACGTCGAGATGGAAGTCCGGGTGGAACCGGATGAGGCGTACATCGTACGGCGGCTGGAGCGGGAGAAACGGCACGGCACCGTGGAGAAGGTGCGGGACGGACTCTACCGCTTCCGTGCGGAGGTGTTCGACGCCATCGAGCTCTTGCCGTGGATCCGCACGTTTACCGGGCGGATTACGGCACTCCGGAGCGACAATGCGCTCCTGACGCGCACGTTCCGGGATGACCTGAACGAACTGCTCGCGATGTACGGGGAGGGCGGCGATGATCTTCAGTGAGATTTACGGCGCGTATTTCAACGCCGTGGCCGCCATCCTGACGGCGGCGGCGGAGGGGACCCTGACCGGATTCCGGCTGACCGCGCTGGTGCAGAAAAACGCCTTCACGGAAAGCACGCTTTCAATTCCCAAGGCCCTCAAGACGGGGCGCTGGCCGCTCCTGACGCCGGCGCTGCAACCCGTGCTGCGGCATCGCCCCACCATGCCGCTGAGTACGTTGCAGAAGCGGTGGATGAAGGCTCTGCTCAGCGATCCGCGCCTTGCGCTGTTTGCGCCGGATACCCGGGGCCTGGAGGACGTGGAGCCGCTGTACGGTCCGGATACATTTGTGTATTTCGACCGCTATCTGGATGGCGATCCGTTTACGGACCCGGCGTATATTGCGCGGTTCCGGCTGATTCTCCGGGCCATCCGCGAAGAAAAACTGCTGCTGGTGAAATTCTGCAGCCGGACGGGGCGGCGCGTCTGCCGCAAGCTGCTGCCGCGGCGGCTGGAGTATTCGTCGAAGGATGACAAATTCCGCGTGTTCGGCGTGTGGCGTCGGAAACTGCTCGTTTTCAATCTGGGGCGGCTGGAGGCGTGTGAACTGCTCGGCGACGCCACGGAGGCGCAGCGGGCCGAGCCGATGGTTTCCGAGCCGCCGGAGAATCTGGTGCTGCGGCTCCGGGACGAGCGGCATGCGCTGGACCGGGCACTGCTCCATTTTTCGCACCTGGAGAAGGAAACGCGGCGGCTGAGCGAGAACGAATACGAAGTGCGGCTGCGGTATGACCGGGAGGACGAAACGGAGCTCCTTATCCGGGTCCTTTCGTTTGGTCCCATGGTCAAGGTGACGGCTCCGGCCCGGCTCGTGGCGCAGGTGCAGGCACGCCTGCGGCGTCAGGCCGCCCTGATGGCCGCCCCGCCCGAATAATCCCCAACGCATCCGGGGCTGCCAGAGCCTCTGGGACCACTGTCTTCGCTTGCGCAGTTTCGCCCGCGCCGACTCCGCCTCTGTGCCTCTGCGATTCCCCGCGTCGGGCGGCCGTAATGGGGGCCGAACGCAGGGCTGACAAGAATGTTGCTTTGAGAACGGGCATCGGTATGGTACCATCGCAATAAAGGAAACGCTCTGAGATGCAAACACTTTTCAACAAGCCCGGTACCGGACAGAAAAATGCGGTTGTGACGCGGATGCTCGTCTGCATTGCCGCGCTCTTCATCATCATTGAAGGCATCCGCATGCTGGCGCCGCTGCTGACGACCCTTTTAATCGTCGCCTTCTTCATGATCATCCTCTCGATGCTCTATGAACTGCTGACGAAACTGCGCATGCCGCCCAAAGGAGCGGTTGCGCTCCTGATTCTGCTGATCATTTCATCGACGCTCTTTGTGAGTCTGGCCATCATCCCGGGGACGGTGATGGAATTTTCGCGCAGTCTGCCGGATTACTACCGGCAGCTGACGGACAATGCGGACAAAGTGACCGACTGGCTCCGCGCGCAGGATGTCGAGATCCCGCGGGACTTCATCCCGAGCATGCTTCACGTGACGCCGGCGGATGTGAGTGCGCTGAGCAAGCGCATGGTCTTTGAAACGACCGGATTCCTGAAAGATTCGATGTTCGTCATCATCGTGCTCTGCTTTGCCATGCTGGAATTGCCGCTGATGCCCAAAACGGCGGAAGTCTGGAGCCGCAAATATCCGGACCGCTGGCCGCTGGTGCTCCGGTTCATGAGGGACATCCGCCACTTCATGGGCATCAAGACGGTCATCAGCGCGGCAACGGGTCTGGTGGTTTATCTGGGGCTCCTGCTCCTCGATGTGAAATCGGCGGGGCTGTTGGGGCTGACCGCCTTTCTGCTCAATTACATCCCGTACATCGGCTCGGTCATTGCCGCCGTCCCAGGCATCCTGATGGCGCTGGGCACGGGGGATGTGATGACGACCATCTGGACCTCGCTTCTGTATCTGCTGGCGAACCAGCTGTTCGGCAACATTCTCGAGCCGCGCGCCATGGGTTCCGGCTTTGGCGTTTCCCCGGTGCTGGTCCTCTTTTCGGTGATGTTCTGGGGCTGGGTGCTGGGTCCGCTCGGCATGCTCTTTGCGGTTCCCTTCACGGTGGCCATCCGCAGTGCCTTCTTCACGGCTCCGGAGCTTGATTCTCCCTCGCAGCCCCCCTCCGCCTGAGCCGCCCGGCGCCGCTTCGTTCGCAGACAACCAGCGTGCTCCGGGGCCTCTGGGAGTGGGGCTGCTGGGGCTGCTGGGGCCACTGGGGCTACTGAGGCTACTGGGGCTACTGGGAGTGATGCGCCGGCTTCACCTCGCGCGGTTCCGTCCCCGCTTCGCTCTTTCCCGCCGTCCTCCCTCCTCTCCGGGGCTTGAATCGGAAATTTCGGCGGCGAAGGTTTTTTCTTTGGAAAGGAGGGGGCTTGTGGTAGTATGCGTAGCCACACGCCCGAACGCATATGAAAACGTATCTTGCAGTCGATCTCGGTGCTGGAAGCGGCAGAGTCATGGCCGCCCGGTACGATGGACAAACCCTCCAGCTGGAGACGGTCTCCCGGTTTGATAACACGCCGGTGGAGTTTGCCGGGCATCATTTCTGGAATCTGCCCTCGCTCCTGACCAACATTCGCGAAGGGCTGGCCAAGGCCCGTTCGCTCTACGGCGAAATCGCCTCGGTGGGCGTCGATACGTGGGGCGTCGATTACGGTCTGATTGACCGCGCCGGGCGCCTGCTCGCGCTGCCGTACTGCTACCGCGACGTGCGCAACTGCCCGGACAATACGGGCGAAGTGCTCCATCAGGTCGGACGCCGGAATCTCTACCGGACGACCGGCATCCAGATCATGGACTTCAACACAATCTTCCAGCTCCATTCGGAGCGTTCGGAAGCGTGTTCGCTCCTGGATCTGGCGGACCGGCTGCTCTTCATGCCGGATCTGATCAACTATGCGCTGTGCGGTGTGATGGCCAACGAGGCCACCGTCTCGAGCACGTCGGGGCTCATCGATCTCGGGACGCGCACCTGGAGCGAAGCCCTGCTCGGGAGCATCAACGTCTCGCCCGCGCTGCTGCGCAAGCCGGTCATGCCCGGAACGGTGCTGGGCACGGTGCGCGGGATTCCCGGCCTGGAGCAGACGCCCGTCATCGCCGTCGGCGGGCACGACACCGCCAGCGCGGTCGCTTCCGTCCCGGCTGATGAGTCGACTGACTGGGGCTATCTGGCAACGGGCACCTGGGCGCTGATGGGCGTGGAAGAGCACGACCCCATCCTGAACGACCGCACCTACGAGCTCAATTACACCCACGAATGCGCCGTCACGGGCGATTTCCGCTTCCTCAAAAACTGCACGGGCATGTGGATGGTGCAGGAGTTGCGCCGCGCCTGGACGGTCGACGGCAAGGCGCCCGCTTACGATACGATGATGCGCGAAGCCGAGGCCGCCGAGCCGTTCCGCTCGTTCATCGATCCGGATTACCTGCCCTTTACAAAGCCCGGCAATCTGCCGGAAAAGATGGTTCAGTATTGCCGGCTCACTCAGCAGCCCGAGCCGCGCACGCGCGGCGAATTCTACCGGGCGGCGATGGAAGGCATCGTCATGCGCTATCGCGAAGTCTGGAGTGAACTTGCGATGCTCACGGGGCGCAAGCGCTCCGTTCTGCACATGATCGGTGGAGCCATCCGCGACGACATGCACTGCCGCTTCACGGCGGACGCGCTGGGCATCGCGCTCACGTGCGGTCCCGTCGAAGGCGCATCCATCGGCAATACGCTTGCGCAAATGGTCGGGCTCGGCGATTTGGCATCGTTCCGCGAGGGGCGCGCCCTTTCCGCCGCGTCGACCGAACTCAAACGATGGGAGCCATCCGTCGGCACGGATGCGTGGACGCAGGCGTTTCCCGCCTGGCTTTCCCGGAAACAAATGGCTTCCGGCGAGCGCTGAAGCCCGCATCCACGCCCTTTTCCCCGGCTCGGGAAAAGGGCGTTTTCCTGCCGCAACGGCATCGGCAACCTTTTTTCCCTTCCTAACCCCTTTCCGCACACCGACAACCCGGGCGCCGGGTGCTTCCACCCCGCCCACCGGCGGCCCGGCACAGCCGCTTCCCCATTCCGCACCGTCCCATGCCTAAACGCACCGACATCAAGAAAATCATGCTCCTCGGCTCCGGCCCCATCGTCATCGGCCAGGGTTGCGAGTTTGATTATTCGGGCTGCCAGGCCTGCAAGGCCCTTCGGCAGGAGAATTACGAGATTGTCCTCGTCAATTCCAACCCGGCGACCATCATGACCGATCCGCACATGGCGGACCGGACGTATATCGAGCCGCTCACGCTCGATTCCGTGCACGAAATCATCCGCCGGGAGCGCCCCGATGCGTTGCTGCCCACGCTGGGCGGCCAGACGGCGCTCAACCTCGCACTCGCGCTGGCGGACGCCGGGATTCTGCGCCGCTACAAGGTCGAGCTCATCGGCGCCAACGAGGAGGCCATCCGCAAGGCGGAGGATCGCGAGCTCTTCAAGCAGGCGATGCGCTCGATCGGGCTGGATTTGCCCAAGTCCGGCACGGCACACACGCTCGATGAGGCGCTGGGCATCGTCGAACTGCTCGGCACGTGGCCGCTCATCATCCGCCCCGCCTTCACGCTGGGCGGCACCGGCGGCGGCATCGCGCACAACGAAGAGGAGTTCCGGACGATTGCGGCGCGCGGGCTGGCCGCCTCCCGCAACAGCGAGATTCTCATCGAGGAATCGCTGCTCGGGTGGAAGGAATTCGAGATGGAGGTCATCCGCGACAAGCGCAACACCTCGGTCATCGTCTGCTCCATCGAAAACCTCGATCCCATGGGGGTGCACACGGGCGACTCCATCACCGTGGCTCCGGCGCAAACGCTCACCGACCGCGAGTATCAGGCGATGCGCGACGCGTCGCTGCGCGTCATGGAAGCCATCGGCGTTGAAACGGGCGGCTCCAACGTGCAGTTCGGCATCCACCCGGAGACGGGGCGCATGGTTATCATCGAGATGAATCCGCGCGTCTCGCGCTCGTCGGCGCTCGCCTCGAAGGCGACGGGCTTCCCGATTGCGAAAATCGCGGCGCTCCTGGCCGTCGGCTACACGCTCGATGAGCTGCGCAACGACATCACGCGCACGACTCCGGCGTGCTTCGAGCCGGCGCTCGACTACGTGGTTACCAAGGTGCCGCGCTTCACCTTCGAAAAGTTCCCCGGCGCGGATTCCACGCTGGGGACGCAGATGAAATCCGTCGGCGAAGCCATGGCTATCGGGCGCTCCTTCCGCGAGTCGCTCCAGAAGGCGCTGCGTTCGCTGGAAACCGGGATGGACGGCTTTGGCGCCGATGCCAGGCAGGACCGCTGGGAAACGCTTTCCGATGAGCAGGTGCTCGCCGAATGCGTGCGCCCCAACCCCGACCGCATGCGCGCCCTCCACGAGGCGCTGCGGCGCGGGCGCACGCCCGAGGATATCGCCGCCGCCACGGGCATCGACCCGTGGTTCCTGCGCCGCCTCGCCGAGCTCGTCGCTTTCGAGCCGGAAATCGCCGCGCTACCCGTCGCTGCCGGTACCTTCTCCGCGGAACAGGCGGAGACCCTGCGCAAGGCCAAAGCTTGGGGCTTTTCCGACCGCCAGATCGCACACCTCACGGGTGCCACCGAGCGGCAGGTGCGCGAGGCGCGCCGCACCCTCGGGCTCAAGCCGTTCTACGGCACCGTGGATACGTGCGCCGGTGAGTTCGAGGCCATTACACCG
The DNA here is from genome assembly GCA_949295265.1 of uncultured Verrucomicrobiota bacterium. Lineage (GTDB taxonomy): Bacteria > Verrucomicrobiota > Kiritimatiellia > RFP12 > UBA3636 > JAEDLN01. The sequence goes on from CASFKR010000020.1 coordinate 23,320, forward strand.
TATTTCTACTCCACCTACGATGCCACGGCGGGCGAGCCCGTCCGGAAAACCCCCGCCGGCAAGAAGCGCATTCTCGTGCTCGGCGGCGGTCCCAACCGCATCGGGCAGGGGATCGAGTTCGATTACTGCTGCTGCCACGCCTCTTTCGCCCTGCATGACGCCGGGTACGAGGTGCTGATGTGCAACTCCAACCCCGAGACCGTTTCGACCGATTACGATACGAGCGACAAGCTCTACTTCGAGCCGCTCACGCTCGAATCGGTGCTCGATATCGTGGAGCGCGAACAGGTCGACGGCGTCATCGTCCAGTTCGGCGGGCAGACGCCCCTCAACCTCGCCGCCGGGCTGCAGGCCGCCGGTGCGCCCATCATCGGGACGAGCCCCAACGACATCGATGCCGCCAGCGACCGCGGACTCTTCAAGGCGCTCGCGCAGAAAATCGGCATCGCGCTGCCGCCCTCCGGCATTGCGCACACGACGGCGGAGGCGCTCACCATTGCCGCCGACATCGGCTTCCCCGTGCTCGTGCGCCCCTCCTTCGTGCTGGGCGGTCGCGCCATGGTCATCGTCCATACCGAAGAGGCGCTCCGCACCTACATGGCGGAGGCGGAAGCCGTCAGCGAGGGGCGCGCCATCCTCATCGACCGCTTCCTCGAGGAGGCGACCGAACTGGACGTCGACTGCCTCAGCGACGGTCACGAATGCGTCATGGGCGCCATCATGGAGCACGTCGAGCTCGCCGGGATCCACTCGGGCGATTCCGCCTGCTCCATCCCGACCCGCTCGCTCAGCGAGCCGATCCTCGAGCAGGTGCGCCGCTTCGCCCGCGAATTCGCCCGCGAACTCCACGTCTGCGGCCTCATGAACATGCAGCTCGCCGTCCATGGCGACACGGTCTACATGATCGAGGTCAATCCCCGCGCCTCGCGTACCGTGCCGTTCGTCTCGAAGGCGACTTCGCGCCCGCTCGCCAAACTGGCCGCCCTCTGCATGGTCGGCAAGACGCTCAAGGAACTCGGTGCCGAGAAGGAACTCAAGGTGCCCTACACCGCCTTCAAGGAAGCGGTTTTCCCCTTCGTCAAATTCCCGGGCGTGGATATTACGCTTTCGCCCGAAATGAAGTCGACGGGCGAAGTCATGGGCATCGACCTCACGGAGGGCGTCGCCTACCTCAAGAGCCAGATGGCCGCCGGCAATACCCTGCCCGCGAAGGGCGGCGTGCTCGTCTCCTTCAAGGATGCCGACAAAATGCCCGCCATCGAGTACTGCAAGCGTCTCCGCGATTATGGCTTTGAGCTGTATGCGACGCGCGGCACGGCAACCACCCTCTGGAACAACGGCATCAAATGCCACGGCGTGTACCGCATTTCGTACGGCCGCCCGAACATCCTCGACCTGATGAACGAGGGGCTGATCCAGTGGATTATCAACACGCCGGAATCCGGCGGCGCCGCCATGGAGGACGAGGTGCGGATGCGCTCCGCCGCCGTCGCGCTCGGCATTCCCGTGACGACGACGCTCAACGGCGTGGCATCCGCGATGGAGGGCCTCGCCGAAAGCCTCGACGTCGGGCGCCTCGCCGTCTGCTCCCTGCAGGAATATCACCGCATGCTCGAGGAGCGCAACTAGCCGCGCCCGCCCGCAGCGCGCCGCGCCCGCCGTGCTCTGGCGACGCGTTCCGTTTCGGATTTTTTTTCTCCTTCAACAGCGGGGAATGGACCAGGCTGCCGGTCTGTTTCCCGCGCGCTTTTCCGGAGGTTTTCCCATGTCTGTACGCTACTTGTCTGCCGCCGTTGCGGCACTTTGTTTTGCGGGATGTTGCGCCGTTCCACCCGCGCCCGAAGCGGCGGAACCGCTCGCCGACCCGGCTCCCGCGTCCGTCACCGGCGTGACGCTCTCCTCGCAAGCGGCGCCGACTCCGCCCGCATCCGAATCGCTTACGCCGCTTACGCTCGCGCTGTACGGCTATGTGCCCGATCTGACCGTTTTCGAGGCGGCGATTTCCAACGCCTGGGTGGCGGCGTATCCGGAGATTCCGGTCGCCTTCACCTCGTGGGATCCCTATGCCGGCGAGCCGCCCGCCGAGGCCGACGTCTTCGTCTACGACGTCAGCCGCTTCGAGCCGCTCTGCGCCGCCGGGTTGCTGGAACCCATTCCCGTGGATGCGCTGGAATCTCCGGAAGACTTCTGGACAGGCGCGCTGCGCTCCGTTGCCACGCCCCTGGCACCGACGGATGCCGCGGAAGCGGCCGCAGACGCGGCGGCAGATGCGCTGCCGGAGCGCGTCTATGGTCTGCCGCAGATGATTTGCGCCTCCTTCCTGGTGACGCGTCAGGACGATGCGCGGTTCGAGGGCGTCTCCACGCTCTCCGCGCTCGCCGCCATCCTGCCCCCGGCGGATGCCGATGCGGCGACCCCCGCCGGTCCGGACGGGCTGGCCATTGCCTGCGTCTGGCCGGAGGACGTTTTCTACCTCTACTGGCACGCGCTGCGCAATGTCTCCGGCGCGGGTGCCTCGGCTCAGCCCGGTGCCGCCTCCGAAGCCGGTCACGCCCGTGCCGTCGATGCGCTCCGCACCCTTGTTTCGCGGGCCGGACGTGCCGCCATGCGCGCAAACCCCGAGGCGGCATCCGCGTATTTCCGCATGGGCTGGCTCGCGGACGGCAAGGTTTCCGCCTTTGTCGGCTATCCGGAAAGCCTCAACGAAGTTTCCGACGCTTCCCGTTACCGCATCATGCCCTTTGCCTACGGCACCAACGATGTGCGGAGTGTTTTCTACGTCAACGCGGCGGGCGTCCGGGCGGGGCTGGACCCCGCGCGGCGCGAACAGGCGCTCGCGCTGGCGACGCTCGCGGTGAGCGATGAAGTGATGACGGCGGTGTGTGCGGCGCCGGGTGCAAACGGTTCGCCGCAGTATCTGCTGCCGGGACGGCGCTCCACGCTCCGCACGCTGGCGGCGCGCTGGCCCGGATATGCGCGGCTGCTCGAGCTGGTCGGGCAGGCGGATGACACGCCGGGCGGCTTCCCGGTCTTTCGCGGCCCGGCTGCCATCGATGCCCTGCGTGCGCCGCTCTCCGCCGAACTCAACACCCTCCTCTTCGGCGACCCCGCCACCCCGGAGTCTTCGGAGTAATCGGAATCTTCGGGGCCACTGAGGCCGCCGGGTGTGCCGCGCCGGCTTTGCGCGTCGGTCAGATACCGGCCATGCGGGTGAGATTGAGGACGGGGAGCAGGAGCGCGAGCGCCAGCGCGAGCGTGAAGAGCCCGACGGCCGCCAGCAGGGAGGGCTCGAGCAGGGCGAGCCGCGCGCTCAGGGCGCGGTCGGCACAGGAGCCCAGACGCCCCGCCGCCACGGAGAGCATGGCGGGCAGACAGCCGCCGGCTTCGCCCACGCGCAGCCATTGCGTGAGCTCCGGTCCGAGAACCGGGATGTCCGCCAGGGCGCGTGCGGGCGATTCGCCGCCCTGCACGCGCAGATTCGCCTGGCGGACCGCCTCCTCCAGGAAGGGACGCCCGGTGGAGGCCGCGGCGAGCGGCAGGGCGTCGGGAACCGTCATGCCGCTTTCCAGCAGCATGCCCAGCACGGAGGCGAAGCGCTGCGCCGCACGGAGGCGGGCGGGTCCCATCCCTGGCAGCCGGAGCAGCAGCCGGTCGAGCTTCGGCGCCTCCGCCGGATGGCGCCGCGCATGGTATTTGGCGCCGGCAAAGAGCGCGAGCAGCGCGGCCAGGGTCGGGAGCAGACCCCACACGAGGAGGCGGGCGCCCTGCACCAGCCAGCGCGAAGAGGCGGGCAGTGCCATCCCCGCCTCCTGGAGCATGGCGGAGGTTTTCGGGACGACCACGCCGAGCATGACAGCGGCCACGATGATGCCGAGCGTCAGAACGAAGCACGGATAAATCAGGGCGGAGCGCACCTTGCCGCGGGCTTCTTCCTCGGCTTCGAGGTAATCGGCGAGGCGCGCGAGCATCGCGGGCAGCGAGGCGGAGCGCTCGGCGGAGGCGAGGGCGGCGCTGACCTGCGCGTCCGAGAGGGTGATGGTCACCTCGTACCCGTCGGCGGCGCGGTCGGCT
>CASFKR010000021.1 GCA_949295265.1 uncultured Verrucomicrobiota bacterium
CTCCGCCGCGCCTTTGCGCGCGCCTCCGCCGCGCTCTCCGCCCGCGCTCCGCTGCGCCCGCGCGCGTCTCCTCTGGAGCTTCTCTCGCGCTGGGCTTCCCCGCGGCTACGCTCGCGTGTGGCAGCGAGCCGTCCTGTCTGTCGTGTCCGTCCTATTCGTCCTGTTCGTCCTGTCTACGGCTCCCCTCGCGCTCGCTCCGCCCGCCGACGGCATTCTTCAAAAGGAATCGGCGAGGCATCCGCAGATGCCCCGCCGATTCTTTTGAGCGGTGCTTGCACCGCGCGTTACGCGACCGTGTCAGCGGTAGAGCGGACCGTAGGCCTTGCAGGCGCGGTAGTCGGCACCCTCCAGGTCGCGCGTGCCGAACGCCGACCACGCATGCGGCCGGAAAATTTTCTCGTCCGGCACATTGTGGAGCGACACCGGAATGCGCAGCATCGAGGCGAGCGTGAGAATGTCCGCGCCCACGTGACCGTACACCGACGCACCGTGGTTGGCTCCCCAGTTGGCCATGACGCTGTACACATCGCGGAAGGCGTCCGAACCCGTCAGACGCGGCGCAAACCAGATCGACGGCCAGGTGGGATCCGTGCGGTCCAGCAGAACCTGCGTGACCTCATCCGGAATTTCCACCGTCCAGCCTTCGGCAACCTGCAGAACCGGGCCGAGCTTGTCGACGAGGTTCACGCGCACCATCGTCACCGGCATCTCGCCGTGCGAAATGTACTGGCTGGAGAAGCCGCCGCCGCGGAAATAGCCCTTGTTGGCCGGCGCCCACTTAGTGGCACCCAGCATCGCCTTGATGTCGGCATCCGTGACGTTCCACCATTCCTTCATGACGCGCTGACCGTCGGCATCGCGGCTTTCGCCGTTGCCGTCGAGCGCCGTCGCACCCGAATTGATCAGGTGCATGAAGCCGCCCGCCGCACGCCCCGTCACTTCGTAGCCCGTGACGCGGCGGACCGCGTCGGGACTCCAGTACGTGCGCACATCCGAGAAAAGCGCCGGACGCCCCGTCACGAGATTCAGGAACAGCATCGCCAGCCCGTTGAGGTTGTCGTTCTCCGTCGCCAGCACAAAGGGCTGACGCTTCCCGTTCCAGTCAAACGTGGAGTTGAGGATGGCCTCGGTAAAGTCGGCATTCGGCAGGAAGTCCGTCCACTGGCGCTGACCCTGGAAGCCGCCGAAAATCGCGTTGCGGCCGCAGGCTTCCTCGCCGAAGCCCATCTCGGCGAGCTTCGGATTGCCCACCATGATGTCCTTGACGATGAGCGTCATCTTCGTGATGAAGTCCCATTCTTTCTCATCCTTGGCGGCGTCATTCTGCCACTCCGGCGGATTGGTCTCGCGGCCCTTCGGACAATTCTCGCGAATCCAGGCGCGGGCCTTTTCGTATTCCGCCTGATCGAAGATGTTCTGATCGATGCGGCGCAGGATTTCGACCATGTCGACCCATTCCGCGCGGATGCCGAGGTACTTCTGCATGAAGTCCGGATCGGCAAACGAACCGGCAATGCCCATCGAAACGGTGCCCAGTCCGCAGTACGCCTTGCCGCGCATCAGCCCCACCGCAAGGGCGCCGCGCGCAAAGCGCAGGATCTTCTCCGCCACATCTTCGGGGATTTCGGTATCCGTGATATCTTTGACGTCGTGACCGTAAATCGCGAAAGCGGGGAGCCCGCGCTGCGCGTGCGCAGCCATGACGGCCGCCAGATATACGGCGCCGGGACGTTCCGTGCCGTTGAAGCCCCAGACCGCCTTGACCGTCAGCGGATCCAGGTCCATCGTTTCACTGCCGTAGCACCAGCACGGGGTGACGGACAGCGTCGCGCAAACGGGCAGTTTCGCAAATTGTGCGGCACAGGCGGCCGCTTCCTTGCCGCCGCCGATCGTCGTATCGGAAATGACGCAACGGACAGGCTCGCCGTCCGGGTAGCGCAGATTCGACTCGATCAGGTCCTTGGCGGCCTTTGCGAGGTTCATGGTCTGGTCTTCGAGGCTTTCGCGCACGCCGCGCCGACGTCCGTCAATGATGGGCCGGATGCCAATGAGAGGATGCTCCATACGTTCCGTCTCCTGTAAAGAGTTGTTTTGGTGATTCAATCGTGGGACAACAGGCAGGCGATTTTCCTGTACACAACTGTTGCGTCACAACTATCATACGGACCTTTTGAAAAAGACGCAACCACCTTTTTCGCTGTTTTTCATTTTCCGTGAAAAGTGGTTCCAGAACAGCGAAATCGCAGATTCCTCATTTGCTCTCAGCCCTGCGTTTTGCCGCTCGTGCTTCGCGCTGCGCCCCTTTTCTCCATCGCAATACGCCTCCTTCGCCGCTCTCTCCGCTTCGCCGCGTTGCTCTGCTTCGCTGTGTACCGGCAGAATACAGAATCGCCGGATGAATGCGGGGCATCCATCCGGCATTTGTGTTTCAGCGCATTTGTGTTTCAGCGCGTCGGCGCTTAGGCGTTGAGTGCCTGCTTGAGGTCGTCGATGAGATCGTCGCAATCCTCAATGCCGATGGAGAGGCGAATCATGTCCGGCGGTACGCCTGCGGCGGCCAGCTGCTCATCGGTGAGCTGCTGGTGCGTATGCGAAGCCGGGTGCAGGATGCACGTGCGGGCATCGGCGACATGCGTGGCAATCGCAACGAGACGCAACGCGTCCATGAAGCGGACCGCGCGGGCGCGCCCGCCTTTGAGCCCGAAGGAAATCACGCCCGACGAGCCCTTCGGCAGATATTTCTGCGCGAGAGCATGCTGCGGCGAAGAGGCGAGCCCCGGGTAGTTCACCCAGGAAACCTCGGGAAGGCTCTCGAGGAACTCCGCGATGCGCTGCGCATTCGAGCAGTGCCGCGCCACGCGCAGATGAAGCGATTCAAGCCCCATATTCAGGAAGAACGCATTCATCGGTGCCGCGCACGAGCCCAAGTCGCGCATCATCTGCGCCACGCACTTGAGAATGTAGGCACCCTTACCGAAACGCTCGGTGTAGACGACGCCGTGATACGACTCATCCGGCTCGCAAAGCCCCGGGAACTTCTCCTTGTGCGCCATCCAGTCGAAGTTGCCGCTGTCGACAATCGCGCCGCCCACCTGCACGGCATGGCCATCCATGTACTTGGTCGTGGAGTGCGTCACGATATCCGCGCCGAACGCAATCGGACGGCAGTTGATCGGGGTGGGGAAGGTGTTGTCGACGATGAGCGGCAGTCCGTGCGCATGCGCGCAATGGGCCCACGCCTCGATGTCGAGCACATCCAGCGACGGATTGGACAGCACTTCGCCGAAGAGGCACTTCGTGTTGGGCCGGATGGCCGCGGCGATTTCCTCCTCCGACGAATGGGGCGGCAGAAGGGTGAACGAAATGCCCATCTTGGCCATCGTGACGGTGAAGAGGTTCGATGTGCCGCCGTACAAAGCCGAAGAGGCGACGACGTGATCGCCCGCACCGGCGATGTTGAAAACCGCGAAAAAGTTGGCGCTCTGTCCCGAAGAGGTGAGCATGCCCGCATAACCGCCTTCGAGCTGCGTGATTTTCGCCGCTACGATGTCATTGGTCGGATTCTGCAACCGGGTGTAGAAGTATCCGGCCTTTTCCAGGGCGAAAAGCTTCGCCATTTCATCGGAAGAGGCGTATTTAAATGTCGTGGACTGCACGATCGGAGGCATCCGGGGCTCTCCGTTTTTCGGCTGCCAACCCCCTTGCACACAAATGGTATCCAGTTTCATGGTGTGAAAGACTCCGGAAAATGGAAGGAAAACAAGGACTTGCTGAAAGTCCGCCCAACGCGACCGCCGTTTGCGTCATGCGCAAATCCGGGTCGCAAAAATCGCGCTTATCGTATCGAAAAAGCCCTTCCCGGACAAGCGCGCCCCGCGCGCGGCGTCCCGCGGCCCGCGCGCCGCTCCGCTGGCTTTGCAGCGGGCGGGTAACGCCGCCCGCCCCACCAGCGGGGGTCCCCGCCCGGTCGGTCTAACGCCGACCGCCCCGACCGGTGTTTGCGGGGGAGGAATGAAAATCGTATGGTTATGGAAACAGGAGATTTCTATGAAAATGGGACTGCAATGGCATTGGTTGATCGCGGGGCTGATGGTTTTGTGGGGAGGGCATGCGTCTTTCGCGCAGGGGGTGCCGGAGCCGACCGCGGCTACGTCTGCGGATGAGACGGCGGAGCCGGTCGATGAAGTGTCTGCGTGGTATGCGGAGGCTGTCCTGCGGAATCTGCCGGCGGGTACGTGGCTCATTACGGCGGCCGGCAGCAGCATACCCGGCCTCGCGGAAGCCGCGAAAGAACGCGGCATTTTCCTGGTTTCGCTGGAGCGCGGACGCATGGAAGACGTTGTGGCGCTGACGCCTGAAGTGGAAAAACTGGGTAGCCGGTTGATTCGCGACGCGTGGCGCCTGCCGATGCCGGCGCTCCTGTGCTATGCATGGCTGACAGAAAAGCCCGATGAGGCATGCGCCAAAATGGCCTTTACCGATGCGCCGGGACTCGCGACGCTGGCCGGGTTTGAGCAACGTCCGGCGGGACTTGTCTGGCGCGCAACGCGCGAACCGCTGTCGCGCGAGGCATTGCTCGCGGAGTTGGAGCGGTTTCGCGGATTGCGGGAGGAACTGGGTGAATGGCTGGCGACCACGGAGCCGCCGGAGGGCAGCGGTGCGGCGGTGCGGCGGCAGATTCTGAGTGCTGTCACCCGGGTCGGCAACGACCTCGGATGCCAGCTGGCGCACGCTGGAGAGCGCGAAGCCGCGTATGACCTGTTTCTGAGCCTTACGCGGCTCGACCCGGACGCGGTCAGCCCGCTCCTGAATCTGGGCGTGCTGGCGCGTGCCAAGGTGCGTCCGGAGGAAATGCAGACGGTCGCGGGACTGCTCAACGCCTTTCATGCGAGGCGCCTGCAACCCATGGCACCTGCGCTGACATCCGGGTATGTGCTCGATCCGGCCGTTTACTTCTCCGCCGGATGGCTTTGGGCAGCCGGGGGACTCTCCTATGCGGATGATGCCGGATGGACCGCTGCCGAGGCTGCGGCACCGAATCCCGAGGCGCGCGCCATCCTGAAAGAGCTGCGCGAAGAGTCCGCTACCCGGCAGACCCTACAGGTTATCGCCTTTACCAATGCGCTCGCGCGCACCGCCCGGACCAATCCCGCGGCCCAAACAGGCTGGACCCCGGAAATCGCCGATGAAGTGCTGCCCGCCATCTCGGTCGGCCTCATGCGCCAGACGGCTTGCGCCTTCCTGCAGAATGTCGCGCAGGCTTCCGAAGAACCCATGCGCACGCGGTTTCACTTCCGCCTGGTCGATCTGTTCGCGCGGCTTCAGGATGTAAAGCGGACGCAATACTGGATCCGGTCGTTTTATGAGAGCGACGCGGCGCAGTCCCTGCTGCCGGAAATCCGGCGCACGGAACTCGGCGCGCTGACGGAGCTCGACCAGTTTCTGGCCGTTCGCGACCGGCTCAATGACTGGCAGACGGATGCGCCCGCCTGGGTGGAGCCTTTGCGCCAGGCGCTGAATGCGGTCTTGACCGAGTCGCCGGACCTCCCGGCCGTACGCCGGCATCTGGATGCGGCGCTCGCGGCGGGTCCCGATGTCTGGGAGATTCTCCGGTTGCAGATCATGTTCTGCGGGGATGAGTCCCCGGAAGGGCGGGAGCGGGTCTGCCGCGCCGCAGAAGCGCTCCTGAAGCTGCGTCCCAACGATGCCATGGCCCTGTACCGGCTGGCTCAGGACGCCGCGTTGCGAGGTGACAAAGACCGTTCGCTCGAACTTTACCAGAAGAGTCTGCAGGAGCGTCCGACGTGGTATGTCTTCAATGACGTCGCCTCGCTGCTCGTTTCCATGGAGCGTCCGGCTCAGGCGCTGCCGTTTGCGCAGGTGGCGTATCAGCACCCGGCGGGACGTCCCTTCGCCAATCCGGCGGATACGCTCGGTGAGGTCATGTTTGCGCTGGGCCGCACCGAAGAAGCCCTTCAGTATTTCCGCGAGGCAAGCGGCCGCATCGGCGGCGACCATCCTCTTGTTTCTCTCCATCTGGCAGAGGCCCTGATCCGGCAGACCCGCTACGAAGAGGCGGCCCAAGCCCTTGCCGCCGTCTCCGCCCGCCGTGACGAGCTCTCTTTCGCCGATACCGCCCGTCTCGATGCAGCCCGCCAAGCCCTCCAGGACGCCGAAGCCGCCCATTCTGCCAATCAGTCGGGGAATCCCCGCTGATTCGCCCGGGCGGCGGTAGCGAGCCGTCCTGTCCGTCCTGTTCGTCCTGTCCGTCCTGTCTACGGCTCGCCGCGCAGGCTTCGCCCGGGTGCGGTAGCGAGCCGTCCTGTCTGTCGTGTCCGTCCTGTCCGTCCTGTTCGTCCTGTCCGTCCTGTCTACGGCTCGCCCCGCTGGCTTCGCTTCGCTGGCTTTGCAGCGGGCGGTTCCCCGCCGCCCGCACCACCAGCGGGGGTTCCCCGCTCCTCCGTGTGGCTCTCTGCGCTCCGCTCGCGCGGTTTTCCCTTGCGTACACCCTTGCCTTTTGTTAAGGTGACTTCACGAAATGATGGCGGTCTGTGCCTCCCTCCCGGACCGCAATCGCTTTTTTGCGTCTTTAGCGCTTTACTTTGGAGTCCCTGTTTCATGACCAAATCCTTCCTTTTTGGTGCGGCCGCTCTTGCCGCAACGCTTCCCATGTTTGCACAAGACCTTCCCCCCGAGGAGCCGCAGCCTGCACCGCGCCCGGACAGCTTCAAGGCGTCTGTCGCCCGCTGGAGCAACAACGCCAAGGGGGCCGTCTCCCTCTACTACGATGACAACTGCCCCTCCCACCTCGAGTTTGCCATCCCGACCCTCCTGCGCCATCACATCCCCGGCACGTTTTACGTCTGCCCGGGCAACTGGCAGGGCACCAATTCCTGGCTGGGCCTCAAGTGGCAGGAAGCCGCCAAAAACCCCGAAATCGTGCTCGGCAACCACACGTGGAACCACAAGGGCGCGAACAATGTCGATGAACTGCGCGCCACGGTGACGCAGGCCGACCGCGCCCTGCGCGAACTGCTGGGTCTCAAGCCCGATGCGCTCATCTCCTTTGCCGTGCCCGGCGGCGTCCCCTGGACGGTCTCTCAGGCGGAAGTGGAAGCCGTCATGAAGGAGACCAAGTCCGTGGTCCGTCAAGGCTGGGGTGATGCCATGGCGAACGGCCGCAACTGCCCGCAGGCTTCGGCCGGCGGCGTCTTCACGTCCGATGAAGCCATTGCCCGCACGCTCGACCGCGCGGAAGCCAACGGCTCGTGGCAGAGCATCCTCTTCCATGGCGTGGGCGGCGACTGGTTTGCCTTCGATGCCGCCGAGCACGACCGTTTCGTGGCGGAATGCTCGAAGCGCATGGCTGACGGCCGCCTTTGGATCGCCCCCACCATATCGGTTCAGAAGTACATTGCGGAGCGCGATTCCGCGTCGATTTCCGCAGTCTCCTCTTCCGAAGACGGCGGCGGCGAATTCCTTCTCACGGTCAACACCCCGTTCGAAGTCTACGATGTGCCGCTGACCATCGTGGCGACGGTTCCCTTTGAATGGCAGAGTGTCCGCATCAGCTCCCACGGGCTTGATTTCAAGGTTCCCGCCAAAGCCGGGCGCGTGGTCTTCGAGGTGCCTCCGCGGAGCGGCACCGTCCAGATCAGCAAGGACCGCTAATCCGCTTCTTCATCACCTTTTTCGGCACCTCCGGTGGCTCTCGCCACCCGAGGTGCCGCTCTTTTTTTTCCGTCCGCGCGCTGCCCCTGGGGCTGCTGGGCGCTGGGGCGCATCGCCGCGCTGTTTTCGCTACGCTGATGCGCTGAAATCATCGGCAACTCAGGCGGTGGAAGGCAATCTGCCGCCTGAGAAGCCGACCGACAGAAGAGGCGGCTTCGCCGCCCCGCCCCGGCTAGTCGAGTTCGTCGAGGGGAAGGGGATCGGGGAGAATATGTTCGTCGGACCAGCCGGTGGGCGGAATGCCGAGGTAATTGACGGCAAACTCGGCAATGCGCGAAAAGACAGGGGCCGCCACGGTGCCGCCATGGTAGCGGCGGGGCGGTGCTTCAAGGGTCACGAGAATCGTCAGCCGCGGATTCTCGGCGGGGATAAACCCGACGAACGAGCCGCAGAAATCGGTGCGGGAATACCCGCCGCGAATGGCGATTTGAGCGGTGCCCGTCTTGCCGGCGACGGTGTAGCCCGGCACGCGGGCGCGCCGACCGGTCCCGCGCGGCGTGCAGACCGTCTGCAGCATGGCGAGCACCTGCTCGGCAACTTCGGGACGGATCACCTGCGCCAGAATTTTCGTTTCGCGCCGGGCGAGAACGGTGCCGTCCGGATTGCGCATCTCCTTGACGAGCGTCGGCTTGAGCAGGTAGCCGCCGTTGCCGAGGGCGCTGTAGGCATTCACGAGCTGAATGCCGGAAACGGAAATGCCATGCCCGATGGAAACGCGGATATTCTGCAGATCCGACCACGGCCGGTTGCGCCGGATCCCCAGATCGCCGGTGGTTTCGGACCCTTTCGGCAGAGGAAGCCCCGTGCGTTCCCCGAAGCCGAAGCGGCGCAGATACTGCTCCTGCCGGGCTTTGCCCAGCATCATGCCCAGTCGCGATGCGCCGCGGTTCGAAGATTTCTGCAGCACTTCCGTGAGGGTAATCTTGCCGGAAACGTGATCCTCGAGCGGACGCCCGGCGTACAGGCCCGGCGAAACGTCGAAAAGCGTATTGGTATGGACGAGATTCTCGTTGAGAGCCGCCGCCGCGGCAAAGGTCTTCATGACGGATCCCGGCTCATACTGCTTGAAGACCGCGCTGTTCCAGTGGCTGGTCGGGTTGGCCATGTTGTAGTGGTCCGGATCGAAGTCCGGGCGGGACGCCATGGCGAGAATCTCGCCGGTCTGGGTATCCTGAATGATGGCCCAGCAGGAGCGGGGTTTGAATTCCTCCATGGCGGCGTCGAGCGCCTCATTGACGGCGTGCTGGAGATTCTGGTCGATGGTGAGAACGATGTCGCAGCCGTTGATGGGTTCGACGCGCTTCTTGCGGCGGGAGCGGATTTCGACGCGGCGGGAATTGGCTTCGCCGAGGATGAGGCCGGGCGTGCCGCGCAGAAACTTGTCGAGGGACAGCTCGAGCCCTTCGAGCGCGTCTTCGTTGGAATTGACGTAGCCGATGAGGTGGGAGGTCTCGTGCCCGAGCGGGTAGACGCGGCGGATGGACGCATCGGCGCGGACGCAGCGGCGCAGCAGCGGATTCTTCTGGATTTCATCGACCCAGACGGGATTGTCGATGAACCCCAGCGCGCGGTAGCGCGTATTGGTGGCACCGATGGCGGCAAACAGCCGTTCAGGCTTGCAGATGTTGTAGGCGGAGAGCGCCTGGTAGACGGCGGCGGCATCCTCGGGCGGAATCATCCCGGGATCCACGGCGATTTTCCAGTTGGGACGCGACTGCGCCATGGGCTGTCCGTTGCGGTCGAAAATCCCGCCGCGCAAGGCGGGCAGGACGCTCTTGTATTCGCGCGGCGAAGTGAGCAGTGCCTCGTTCGGATGCACATGCACCTGATACAGCCGCGCATACACCGCGAAAAAGACGAGGCTCAGCAGCGCAAACGTGAGCATCGTGCGGTTGCGCACCGTGCCCTGCGGCAGGAGCCGCCAGAGCGCCCGCCCCCACAGCAGGGGCGAGAGAAAACGCAACCGCCGCCGCAACCGGGTCGATCCGGGAGGCGGCGGCGCGGCGGCCGGTGGCTCGTTGGAAGAAGCCGCATTCATGGACGCAGGAGCGGGAAAGGAGCGGGGCGGGCTGTGCGGGCGGAGAGGCGTCAGCGGCGCACAGCCAGCGCGCTGCTGCCGGTCTGCGTACCGGTGCTCTGGCGGAGGCGCGCGTAGTAGGTGGCGCGCGAAATGCGCTGCGATTGGCGCGCCTGCGACATCGCAATGCCGTTGGCGCGGAGCGCGGCATGCAGACGCGGAGCCGCCGTGAGCGTCGCCCACTTGTTGTTTTCGCACGAAAAATCGCGCATCAGCCGCTGCTGGCGCGCTTCCTCGCGCGCAATTTCCTCCTGGATCGTCTCGCAGGAGTGGTACATCACCATGTACATGACGCCGACGACCACCACCGCCAGCAGGAGGAGCGTTGCGGGGACCGTAAGAGCCCAGGTGTGCTGGGTTTGCTTCCACGCGCGGTTGCGATTGACCGTGCGTTTGTTGTGCGTTCTGCGGCGGGCAGTCATGGCAGGAAACGGGGCAAGGGGAGGGGGCGAAAGGAACGGGGGAAAGGGACGGGAGCGGGGAAGAGGAGCGGCTGGGGGGGCTCAGCGGGCGGCGCGGGTTACGGTACGCAACGGCGCACGGCGCGGAGTTTGGCGGAGCGGGCGCGCGGATTGGCGGCGCATTCTTCGGGGGTGGGGGCGATGGCGTGCCGGTGGAGGCGCGTCACGCGCGGAGGCACACCTTCGTAGCGGGAACCGCCTTGCGGAAGGGAGACTTCGCGCCCTTCGTGCGCCCGGAAGAGCTGCTTGACGATCCGGTCCTCCAGCGAGTGGAAGGTGATGACGGCGAGGATGCCGCCGGGCGCCAGCAGAGAGAGGGCGGTTTCCAGCGCCGCGCGAAGCTGGTCGAGCTCAGCATTGACCGCAATCCGAAGCGCCTGAAAGGTGCGCGTTGCCGGATGGCGGGGTGCCCCGCGGCGCCCGCCCACGGCGCGTTCGACGATGTCGGCAAGCCGTTGCGTCGTCCGGATGGGCTCCCGCGCCTGTTCGGCAAGGATGGCACGGGCGATGCGGGCGGCATTGGGCTCTTCGCCGAAATCGGAGAGCAACCGGGCAAGCCCCTGCCAGTCGTTCCCGAAGGCGGCGAGCCGTTCGGCGGCAGTCTGCCCCTGCGTGGTGTCCATGCGCATATCCAGCGGACCATCGTTGCGGAAGGAAAATCCGCGCTCCGGTTCATCCAGCTGGAAGGAGGAGACGCCCAGATCCAGCAGGATGCCGTCGAAGGCGTCGAAGCCATGGGCGCGGGCAACCTCCGCCATTGAGGCGAATGCGGCGTGTACCAGCGTCACGCGCGCACCGAAGGGCGCGAGGCGCTCCGTGCAGCGGACAATGGCCGCCGGATCGCGGTCGAGCCCCAGAAGGCGTCCATCGGGCGCGGTCGCCCGCAGGATGGCCTCGGCATGCCCGGCTCCGCCAATCGTCCCATCCAGAAAACACGCGCCGGGGCGCGGGTCGAGGAGCGCCACCGTTTCGTGAAAAAGGACGGGAATGTGCATGGGAGAGAATGCGGCAATCTGAGAAAGAGCAAAGAAAAAGGGGAGAAGGGGAACCGGTTAGAAGCCGAGCTCGCCGGCGGCGGCGGCCAGTTCTTCCAGCAACGCATTTTCGTTGCCGTCGATCTTCGGGCGGCGTTCGAGCGACCACACTTCGAAGTGGTATCCGACACCGATGAGTACGGCATCCGCCTTCATCCCCACATACGCCAGCAGGGAATCCTTGACACGGATGCGGTTCTGCGTATCGAGCGAGCAGCACACCACCATTTCGCCGAGGCGGCTCAGGAACTGGGCTTTCGCGGTGCCGGTCAGCGCCACGGCACGGAAACGCTCCATCCGGCGGTCGAATTCCGCCGGGGAAAACACGTCCAGACACCCGGTGCGGGAGAGCGAGGGCATCACGTAAACCTGCGAAGGCTTGCCCATGCGCTCCACCCAGTCAGAAGGGATGGTAAACCGCCGTTTGGGGTCAAGACGGTGATCCGCCCGGCCGAGAATCGGCTGGATGGGAAGCTCTTGACCGCCGGTGGCGGATGTGGTAACGGTGGGTTCTTCTGACATTTGGCGCCCTTCAGTGACATAATTAAACACTAACTGACACCGAGGGTGCAAGCAAAAAATGCGCTGACCCCCACTTTTTATGAAAAAGCGGCTTCAGAAGCGGCTAACCGGTGCTTTTTCACAGCGTTTCCCCGGGGCTGCAAAGCCGTTGCAAATCGGGTGCAAGGTAAAGAAAATAAGCCCCTGCAGACCCTTCTGCAAGGCCCGGGTGGAGTCGGATGGATTGAGGTGCGCGCGAACAGGCGATTGCGCTCTTTGACGAGCTTGCCGCCGGCAAGGTCATTCCGGAGAGCGTGGACGCTGCGGAGGTGCGCCGCTCGCCGAGCTTCGCCCGGCGGCGCAGGATTCTGGACTAGGAGGCCCGCCCGTGATTACGCTGGAAAAGAACGGCATCCGCGCCGGGACCATTGTGGCGGGCGGCTCCGAGTACGTCACAGTCTCCGACGAGGCCGCGCTCGACCTCCCGGCGGGCGCGCGCGTCATCTGCACGCTCACGGCGGCGCTCCCGCCGGACGCGGTGCACCTGCTCGCCGCCTCTGAGGAAATGAGCTTTGACGCGTGGAATACGCACCTCTCGCTCTACACCGTGCCGCTGCGCGAATACTTCCAGGAGCGGCGCATCATCGAGTCGCTCCCGGCGCGTCTTGAATTCTTCGACCTCGCGCATCAGACGGTTCTGGCCGCCTGTACGGTGCAGGTTCAGAATTCGCGCCTCCTCTGGGGCGATGCCGAGGCGGGCGTGCCGGCCGCGCAGATCGGGCTCACCCGCGCGGACATGGCGCAGCTCGAGCGCGAAATGGCGGAAGCCAAGGCAACCGTCGGCGAAGCACTGGCGGCCGGTGAGGAGACGAAGAAGTACGCCATGGTCGCCGCCAGCAACGCCGAAAGCGCGCGCCAGTCCGCTGCTGGCTCCAAACGCGTCGCCGCTGCCGCGCAGGAGGCCGCCGCTGCCGCGCAGGGAACCGCCACAGCCGCGCAGAAAGCGGTGAACGCCCATGCTGCGCGCACCGACAACCCGCACGGCGTCACCGCCGAACAGGTCGGCGCGGTAACTAAAACCGACCTGAATGAATACGCACGGCTGAAGCACGACAACGGTTTTACCGGGAAGAATTCATTCGGTGGTGGTGCGTTAGTTATAAACACGGATGGCTACGTCGACGCAGCGACGCGTATGCAGTTGTCCGTTGTGAACGGAACCGGGCCGACTTTGGTGCTGAGCGATCATGGAGTTTTCTTCAAATCCTCTACGGACTCTAAAGCGATTACACCCAGTGCATTTTATCTTGGATGGCAGGGGCGTGATTTCGTGGCGGCGCGGGATTTTTGCATTACCAACGATGCGATCGATTTGACGAATCCTCGGTATGCAAGCGAGGAGTTCGACGCAGCTACCGGCGTGTTCCCGTGTTATAACTCGTTCTCTTGGGGAGATCATCCGTACAGAGTCTACTATGTGTATCTGGATGAAAGTTCAACGGTGTCGGGAATTGATTTAGAGACCAGCAATCTGTGGCCCATCATGCGGGACAATCAGGCGGTTGATATCTCGGTCTATGTGAACAATCAATCGACATTGGACGTAGTTACCCAGCTGTACGATGAAAGTTTCCAGCCTCTTACGGGCCACAATGTTCTTTATGGCACAACGTATCTCTTGGAGTTCACGGTCATCAAATGCTCGTATGCTCCGCGGCTGCTGATTAAGGTGAGGTAAGTTATGACTGATGATGGTTCTGAGTATTACTACAACAAAACCTTGGCGTCGCTTGTCCGGATTCCTTTTGACTGGCCCGATGCGGCTAAGACTGCGCAGCGGACTCTTTTGACCGGCAAAGGATACAAGCCGGTCGACATGACCGGCGCGAAGGAAGACGATTTGCCGTTCGTACGGTATCACTACGACTACAAGGATGATGGCGACAAGTACACGGTAGAGTCTGTTCCGATTAATCGGTATGTCGCACTTTCTCAGGATAAGTTGGTGCGGAATCAGCACATCCAGAGCCGGATGGAAGATTTAATGGCGGCTCTGTCTGGAGACTCTGTGCTGTCTTCCTGGTGGACGAGCGACCTGCGCTACCTGCGCGGCTCGCCGATGGCGCTGCGCGCCATGGCGGTGTTCGGCCTCTCGCAGGACGAGATGGAAAAAATCGCACTTTCCTGCAGGGCCTGAGCCATGTTTGATTTTGACGTCGAGGCAATCGTAGCAGACCTCCGCCACGCCCGTGCCACCACAGGGCGCGCGTACACCGTCCTGCTCCTCGCGGACGGGGAGGCGCGCCTGGAGGTCTCGGCATGGGAGGCGCTCCCGGAGGGCGTCGCCATCGGCAGCCGGGTCGAGGCGCGCGTCGTCGTGCGCTCGCGCCAGTCCGGCGGGCGCTACTGGACGGATGCGGTGGCCATGGGCGTCAAGCTCGCGCGGCCGCTTCCGGCCGCGCCGCGCCAGAGAGCCCTCTTCGCCGAGGATGAGGACGAAAAGCCCGCGCCTGCTGCCACGCCCGCGCCACAGCCCTGCACCGCCGGTGCCACCGATACCACCGGCACCGCCGGCGAAACCTTCGCCGAATACCGGGCGCGCCGGATGCGCGAGGCCTTCGGCAGCCGTGATAACCAGTGGAGAAATGCAGATGCCTGATAGCCCTGAACAACTCAAGCCCGCCACCGGCTGCGCGGTCGGCATGCTTATCGCCGCGGCCCTCTGGGCCCCCGCCGGGTGCGCCCTCTTCGATAGCCTCGCCAGCCTCGAGCCGCCGACGGTCGACCCTCCCGCGCCAGAGGCCTCCGCCGCCGACCAGGTCGACTACAGCCTCCTGCAGTGGACCTGCGGCGGCTTTGCAGGCGGCTCGGCGGAGCGTTGCAACGGCGTTGCAATCGCCGACCTGCAGGTCTCCGCCTCCGGCATGTCCTACCGCTACGCGGCGGGCGACCTCACCGCGCTCTCGCCCGCCAACAGCCACGACAACGCCGACTGCATCGCCGCGCTCTTCTGCCGCGTGGCAGGGGTGTGGCAGGGCGGCAAGATGGACTGGATATCCAGCGACCGGCTCACCCGCGACTGGCACAACGTGCGCGGAGAGTATAAGGGCTGGCGCGGCGAGATGCTCGATGCGGCCGACGCCTTCGCCTTCGTCATCGTCTCCGCCGACGGCCGCCGCCGCACCAACGTAATCCTCAGCGAGGGAGGTCTGCCGTGACCGCTCCCGCGCCCAAGGTCACCATCTCCGGCTTTGTCGCGAGCCCCGCCGAGTACGCCGCCATCCGCGAGCGTGCGCGCTCGCGCGGCGCTACGAGCGCCGTCGCCCGCCTCGCGCCGGACGGCCAGATCGACCTCGAGCTGCACATCCCGGGCGCGCGCTTCGACCGCATCCGCCGCATCACCGGCTACCTCGTCGGCACCCTCGACCGCTTTAACGACGCCAAGCGCGCCGAGGAGAACGACCGTGTAAAACACTCCATCCAAAATGCCAGCCGATAGCATCGTTTCCGGTATCATCGCCGGTAAGAGTCTGCTCCCGACCGCCCTGTCGTCCGCGGAAATCCGCCGGCGCATTCCGCCCGGACTCCGCCAGCGCGCCATCTTCTCGGCGCGCACGATTGAGCTCTCGGTCATCAAGACCATCAAGGAGGCGGTCGAAGAGGTCGCCTCCGGCAAACTTAGCGGCGCGGATGCACGCCTTGCCATACTGGGAGCGCTGGATGATACGGGCTACAATCCGGAAGCCCTGGGAGATACCGGGCTGCGGGACCGCTCGTCCCGGCGACGGCTCGACCTGATCATCAAGACAAATCGGCAGATGGCTGCCGGTGCCGCACAGGCAAGCGAGGATGCAACAGCGCGCGCCCTTTATCCGGCGTGGCGTCTGGAGCGCTACAGGAGCCGCATGCGACCGCGGGCAGACTGGTATGAGCGCTGGCGTGCCGCCGGGGACGCGGTGGGCTGGGAAGGCGCGCTGCGCCAGGAGATGGTCGCCCGCAAGGATTCGCCGATCTGGGCCGCAATCGGGCGCGGCGAGGGAGGGTATCGCGATACGCTCGGCAATCCCTATCCGCCGTTTGCCTTCGGCTCCGGGATGGGCTGGACGCCCGTTTCGGCTGACGAGGCGGAGCGCATGGGGCTTTCCGCCAGCCCGGCGGCAGAGACGCCGGTCACGCTTGCGCCCAGTGAACAGGAGATTGCCGATGCGGCGGCCGAGTTCGGTATCACAATGGAGGACCTGCTGTAGCGATGCAAATCGATGTGAACGACGGGCTTACGCCGAAACTTCGCTCTTTTGTCGCACGGCTCTCTCCTGCGGGGAAGAAAGTCCTCGACCAGGGGGCGAGTGCGGAACTCTATGCGCTTGTGCGGGCGCATTTCCGCGCATATGCGCTTGCGAATCATGCCTCGGCGGACCGGCTGGGCGCAAGGCGCACCGGCCACTGGGAAGAGGCGGCAAATGCCATGGTCCACGGCGTCGATGCAAACGGCGCCTTCGTGGAGCTCAAGGCGCCGGGGATCGGCCGCGCCGTGCATCCGATAACCGTCCGCCCCAGATTCAAGAGGGCCCTCACAATCCCCATTCATGCGCTCGCGTACGGCAGCCGCGTTGCCGATGTCGGGCGCAAGCACCCGATTTTCCGTTATAAAAATCTTCTGATGACCCGGCAGGAGGGCTCCGAGCGCCCGATTGCGCTCTATTTCCTCACGCATCAGGTAACCCTGAGCAAGGACGGGCGCATGCTGCCCGGGAAAAGCGAGATGTCTGCCGCTGCGGCAAAAGGGTACAAGCGCGTTATCGCGTCCATTCTCCGGAGGCAGGGAGCATGATAAAGCCGTCTTTTTTCGCGTATCAGCAGACTATCTGCGATGTTCTCAATACGGATGACGCCCTCGTGCAAGCCGGTTGCAAGGCTTTTGCAGAGGACGCGCTGGACGTGGAAACGGAGGTTGCAAGGCACCTGCAGGAAGCCGGTGGGATTGCCATCCTCATTGCAACGCCGGAGGTTGAATATGCGGGCGCATACGAGGATGGGAGCCTCTGCATGGATATCCGCCGCCTGGAAGCCGTCTGCACGGAGTATCCAGCCCTGAACCGGCAGCGGGAGGGCGCGATGACGGCTCTTGACGCCGCTTTGCAGGTCGCTTTCCTGTTACGGACCCGGGAGCGGCCGCTGCTGCGCATCGTGCAGACAGCCGACGCAGAGGCGGGGCTCCTGACTGCGACCGCCACCTTTTCCGATTGTGTCCGGATTTCTCCGGACGGAAATGACCAATAACACTCGAGCAACGGAGCATTGAATTATGGCTTTGCCTCAAACGATTAAAAACACAGCGACGGCTGCGGTGATTTTCGGTGTGCCGGAAGACCAGACGTCCTACATGATTCTGCAGAGTTACGACGTCCGGCGGAACGGCACCTTTGCCGACGTGCGCGACGAAACCGGTAAAATGGTCCTGCGGACGAACTACGACAAGGATATGACCGTCACCGTTACGGGCGTCCTTGACAGCGGAAAGACGAGCAGCGTCCCGGAGGTCGGCGACACGGCTACGTTTGCCGGAGACCTCTTTAGCTCGGATGATAAATTCATCGTTGAAAGCGTTCAGGTCACCGGCAGCAATACCGACCACCTCAAGCTGACCGTCACGCTGCACTGGTTTACCGGCATCGACAGTCCTTCCACAACCTGACATAGGGGCTCCTCCCGATGAAGAAACAGCCGCGTTTTGCTCTGCCCTCGAGGGCGGAATCCATTCTCCTGCCGAAGCCGGTTTGCGCGAAATCCGGGTCGGATGAACTGCGGTTCTTTCCGTTCGATGTCACGCGCACCGCGATTCTCTACTCCATCAACTCGCCGCTTGTCTCGGATGGCGGTACGGCCGGGACCGGCCTCGGCTGGATGCTTACCGAATACGTGATGGCGTTCGAGGATATCGAAGAGCTGGCCGCCGGTTTCGCGGAAGGCGGCATTTCCTGGCTCTCGCGCCAGGCGACGGGCTTCTTCTCGCAAGCCGATTCGTTCGGCATCGTGGCCGCCGGAGCGGAAGCGCTCAAAAAAGCCTGGCTCGAGCTCTGCAGCCTCGACCCGCCAGACGGTGGCGGCGACCCGTCCGAAACCATCGAAACCGAAGCGGGAAAATCGACAGGGCCGGAGACGGCTGGCTAGCCGGGCTGGTCGCTCACGCCGTGAGCGAGTGGCACTGGTCGTGGAACGAGGCTGTGACCAGTCCTCTTGCCCGTATGATCCTCGTCAGCCGGGCCGAGCGCAGGGCCGGGAACGGCGGAAAGGGCTTCGGATGGGTCCAGCTGGACGCATTCGACGAGCAGAAAGAAGGGGGTTGAGGCATGGATGAAGACTCGACAATTAAAATTAAAGTAAAGGCGGATGCCTCTCAGGCGGAAAAAGCTCTCTCAGACGTCACGAAAAGAGTGGACGCTCTGAAAGAGAGCCTTTCCGCACAAGAGAAGGATGAGCGGATGATGCGGGCAATCACCTCGATTGGCGGCATCGCCCTTGCGGGGTCTTCTGCGCTGTCGCCTTTGGTCGAGATAGGATTCGGTGAAAAAGTGGCGAAAACGATGCAGACAACCATCACGACTGCCGTCTCTCTCGCTGGTGCTCTCGCTCCATTGGGACCAGTAGCGGCAGTCGCTGCAGCGGGTATTGGTGGATTGATAGGGGCTGCTACCTCTCTTCATAGAAATTCTGTTAAGGCGAAGGAATCCGCCGAAAGGGCGGCGGACGCCATTAAACGCGCCGCCGAAGCAGAAGACCGTCGAGCTCTTTCTGTTGCCGTTGACAGGCGCCTCACTTATCAGGACGTTTCGGATATGTGGTGGAGCGACCCGGATGACGCCAGGAAGATGCTCGAACGCAAGAGGGAGCCGCTGAGACGGCTCCAGGCGATTTCGGGGGAGGGCTACGCCGCACCTCTGGAGGAGATTCAGGCTCTCGCTCCCTATCTGTTGCGGGAAGAGTTGACCAGCCTGCTTTCCTCGATGAAGGGAAATAAAGGCTGGACGGATAAACACGCTGAGTTCTTCGACATATTCGAGTTTGCGGAAACCGCAAAGCTTGCGGCGACTCCCTCTGGAAAACGCGGTGCATACGGTGAGCCTGTCGGTCTGAAGCGGGGGCAGGAGACTGCCCTCGATGCCGTAGAAGCACGCTGGGAGACCGAAGAGCCCGGCATTTGGGGATGGTTGACCCGGCAGAATCCTGCTTTGCGGTCTAAAAATGTCTACGGCAGGGCCGCCAGGTATGCGGAAGAGTTCGCGGCAAAAGCAGATGCGGCACATGGTCAGCTGGATAACCTTGAACTGTTCCTTTCTCCGGCATCCGCTAAATCGGGTTCGGGACAGCCTGTACAGCCCGAAGCAAAAACAGCCCTGACAGATATTCTCTCCCGCATTCTCCCGGCCGCTCCGCAGACAGACGCGCTTGGCTCCGTCGGAAAAGGCGTTGGCGGTCATTCCGTCACTGAGGAACTGGCCGCCAACCTGAAAAAGCTCGTTGATATCGCTGAACGACAGCTGTCGGAGACAAGAATGTCGCAAGGCTTCGCTGTGCTGTCGTAAGAAGTCGTTCTCCTTATTTCAGTAACAGGCTGAAATGGTATGCCATATTAAGGACTAATATGAGCTCGACAAGACTGCCACAAACGACTGCAACCCAAACATCGTATGTGTCTGTTTTTTGTTGTATCCGCTTCCTAAGCAGACAGACGACAAAGGTATCTAAAGCGATTAAACCGAAAACAGCAATAATGAACAGAAAAAGGTTGAGCGGCCCGTTCGGCTGGTCTAAAAGTTTGTATATGGCATTCATGCCGCACCTCCGTCAGTTCGTGTCCTTTTCGGCACCATTATAGAACAGCAATCCGCCCCTCGCAATATGAAAATCACTTTCCCGAATACAACCTTTCCCGCCGCAATTAAAAACACCGGTCAGAAAGACAAGGTCGTCTCCGGTATTACGGTTTCCGAGTCCGGTGGAGCTAAGGCGCTGGAAATTTCCTTTACCGGCCTATTCAGCGAACTTACCGACTTTCAGAACGATTCCTGTTGTATTGGTACTACTGTTCTTCCTGAGAACGTCACCGCAACCGGCGACCTCGTCGAAAACGGCTGGATTTGCGAAGGGAGTGTGCTGCGCCTCCAGCAGGGAGGGCTGGCTGAACTGGTAACGCGCTGGCGGTTGCGGAACGAGCGCGAGACGGCGGAAGAGTGCGCCGCCGGGCTCTTATCCCGGACAATCTCCGTCCGCCGCATTGAGCGGCAGGAGACCATCGAGCACTACGCCGCAAGGTCTGGCGGGGGCGAAGAAGATGGCGCCACGGGCTCAGAAGGGACAGGAACGAATGGGTTTAGTGAAACCTTTTTCAATTTGTGGAGACAGGAGGCCGATCCGGTTGCCAGGGCGGAATTCAAAGTCCGGGTGCCGACTGTCGACGCTCTCGGAGGAGTCACTTATTCCGACCCGGCCCCATTGTATTCAGAAGATTCGTCTTCTGATGCTGTGTCGACAAAACTGACAAAGATGGTCGCCGAACGGTGGGCGCAGGGCGTAACGTACGCATCGGAGTTCTTCGTCCGCGTTGAAGTGCAGGAGGTCTGGTGGAAAGCGCCGGCGGACGTAAAACTCAAATGCAACGTAATTCTGGAGAAAGGCATCCCGGAGAACCACAAACCAATGTGGAAGCCGGATGATGTAAACAACCTCTATTACTGGATGCGCGAGGGAACGGACGTCATGCACGACCCGAGCGGTGTCTACCGCGTCAATACCGCCTATATCGGTATGGGCAAGAATTTCAAGCCGGTTCCGGTCCCGACAGGCTGGGGAAGTACGCCGTTCGATGAAATGCTCTATGAAAAAGAAGGGTCTGACTCCGGAGGTGGAACAACATGAGCAGTTGGTTTGAACGCGGGCAGCGGATCTCTGCCGGGCAGCTCAATGATCTCGCCGGCAGAGCCAGCGAGGCGAATCTGCGCGCTGCCTCCTGGAGTGCTTACAACAATGGCGATGCGCTTGTCACGCGGTCTCCTCGCCGCGATTCCTCGTTGGCTTCGTCATCTCTGAACGGCGGCAATGCGTCTGGGTGGCCGAAAGTCGCTACCGTGCAGCAGGTAGCCGGTACTACAGTCAGGGTTAAGATTGGGGCCGGAGGAGCCAATGAAACACTGACCGTCTACATCCTCAATTCTACCGGGCAGACCCGGCTCGAACGTGGTCAGACGATTCTCATTCACGCGCTTCAGATGAAGGCGCTTGCCGGAGCCGTTGAACAACCTGCCTCCTGAAAATGGCTGACGAACAAACGCAAGAACTGTCTGAAATGGCGTGGATAACGCCAATCGCCCTCTATCGGCCTATCCCGATGGATGGAGAAACCCCTTTGGGCTTTGGTGGTGCTGTTGAAGCGATTTCCTCCGATGGCGTTTATTACATCTTTGTCACGGGGAATATCAATACGCTTATCGATACGAAGGGCGAATTTGTTATTGTCGAAGAGTGCGAGTTTTCGTTCACGGCTCAGGATGGCACTGAACTGTTCTTTTCCGGGGACTACATCGATGGGAAACCTCTGTATCAAAATAGCACAGGAACCGTGCAATTGCGCTTCTCTCTTGAATACGGTGTCTGGGTATACTATCGAGGGACAGCTGAGCGACTGCCAAGGGCATACACCAAGTTCGGGGATAGTAATGTCTGGGTGGGCGACGCCTGGTACCAGGGAGCCGCGATAAATCGGCTGAACAAGGCTGGAACGCTCTTGAATGAAACGGAGGAAGAGGAGGATAACACCGGCGGATCAACCGATGACTCTGCGGAAGGATCGGGGGAAGATTCCTCCGGGACTTCTACGGAAGACGGCACCGGAGCCGGTTCTGAATCCGGAGAAGAATCCGGAGATGGGAGCGGTGATGGCACTTCCGGGGAACCGACGTGTGACATGAAACTGACGGCACATTGCCCAAGATGGGAAAAGAAAGCTGACTCTGGCGAGGGATTTGCCGGCGTCTACGAGCCGAAAGACGGGGCTGAAAATACCTTTGTCGTCGGCGAACCATACTTCCAGTACGAAACGGGGACCGGTTCCAGAAAGTGGCACTGGGTCAATGGCCGCCTCGTTGAACAGGGAAACCGCCACATGACCGTCTCCTGCACGCTATCAGACACGCTATCAGGCTACGCCATCTACAACATGGTCGAGGATGAAAACCACCCGAACGCTTTTTACTTCTCGGAGACACTGCCGACGGTCTCCAAGCCGGCAACCTTTGAGGTGTATGAGCGGAATGAGAACGGCGAGCCGGAGAAAGTAAGCGGAATTGAGCCGCTGCAGTTCAACTATATGGGAGTCGACGAGACGGTGACGAAGAGAGTCGCCTTCATCTGTACGGAGGCAGTTACCCTGCTATGAGTGAATATGGTCCAGAGGAGCCGCTCAGTCCGGAGCCGGACTGGGGGGCGGTCGGATTCGCCTCGGCGCATTTTGATGACGCTCGCCCGCTCTTATTCCTGTACAATGCGATTCTTGAGCGCGCATCCGTCTGCGTCAGAGATGACCTGAGCAGCCCCTACGTACGGAGACTGCCAGAAATAAAAATCTTTCGGACTATGCCGCGCGTGGAAATGTTGTGCCTGTTGAAGCGGGCAATTCTTTGCCTGGCCGAGTTTGCAATTAACCCGTATTACGACTACACCCACCAGAACTTCGCACTGTTCCCGGTCTTCTATACCGCAAAAGATATCGAGGAGAGTGAGCATCCGCTCGGTCTGATGCCTCCGCCCGGCTCGACCGAAACCGGGTATATTCAGACCTACCGGCGTTTCCTGGAGGATTGCCTCTTCTGGCTTCGTCGTTTCCGCCTGTTCCAGGCACCCTATATCGCCTACCGGAATCAGTTGATAGTGGAATATGATGCAGAAACAGGAGATTATAAATGGACTAAGAAGTACGAGACCGAGGAAGACATCGTAGAAACCGAAATCGACCTGGAAGACCCCGTCTTTGATGCTTGTTTCTTATCGGCAAGGAATATGAGGCACAAGCCGTATGATGATGATGATATACGTGAAGAGAAAAAAAGTATCTCTGGCGAATGCTGCACGGATATTGTAATCGGTAACTGGCACATGAAAAGCGCTCGGGCGTTGCTGATTGCCAGGTACGTCGGCGGCTTATACGAAAATGGCCTTGCTCGTGTCTATGACAGGGAAGGCTCCGACGGGGAAAAACGGGAAGAAACCGTTGGGTGGACGGATTACTCCCATGGGGATTATGGATTTCGTCCTTATTCCTTGACGCGCGCAGATAAACTCGCAACCGGAGAAACGATTCTCGAGGATGCCGGAGAGACTCAAGAGGTCGATTCAGAAGGAATTGTGAGCCGGTATCCGGTTTTCAAATGGACAGAGTACAACGAAGATCGGTCGGAGAACGTTTCCGGCGAATACGTTGGAGGCCAGCTATCTGATTATAGAGAGAACAATCCTCTTGGCTTCTGGCCTTATAGTAGGCTTGTTGTTACAACTTATGACAAGGAACTGAAGGGCCTTATTGAGCCTGGCGTTCTTGCCACAGCTTCAATCCCCGGCCAAAGTTCTGGGATTGTCTTCTCGCCGACAACGTCCGCACCGCTTCCAGATTTTCCGAACCTTGAAGAGATAGGGCCGCCGCCGTCCGATTTAGGGAAGCACCCCGATGTTGTCGAGGACCATTCGAAACTTATTGGCCCATTCCAGTTCTTTCCCGTCCTCGATTTTGGCGACTCCTTTACTGTAACCGGGGAGCCGTTGCCAAGCCCTTTCAACTAGCCTGCAACGCTGTTGCAATCTTCCTTTAATTGCTCCTAAAAGGTTTGATTGTCTCAACTATTTGGCGAAATTTCTCAACTACCGTGGCGAAATACAGCGCCGAGTTCTCGCTGGGCAGGGATTCGGAGCCGACGCCGGGCGAAATGTTCGACCTGGCAGCCAAGGCGGTCGCCGCCGGGTATCGCATCAGCCGGCCGGAGCTCGAGGAAGCCACCGGCTACGCCCTCGAGGGGCTTCAAACCCCCTCCGAGGGCGGTCTGCCGCCGTTCGCGGGGGTGCGTCCGCCGGATATGCCGATTTCGGCGTTGCAAAGCCGTTGCAAAACGCTCGGAGCGCTTCGCACGGGAAAATCCCATCCCGGAGGCGCGGACGCCTCTACGGGGCGATTTCGGGCATGATGCCGCCGGGCGGGCCCTGGCCGCCGACATGCAGCCCCTTGCCGACCGTCTCCGCGCCATCCTCGCACAGCCGGAAGAAACCTGGGCGGACGCCTTCGCCGCCCTCGCCGAGGAAATGCCCGAACTCCTCCAGGACAGCGACGCTCTCGCCGAACTCATGGAGGAGGAAATGGCGCGCGCCATCGCGAACAGCAGCGCGCAGCACTGCCCCAAGTGCGGACAGTTTTTGTCAGGCGATGGAACTTGCTCCGCATGCAAAGCGTCGGAAAATGCAGATGCCGCCAGCCAGCCGCAGGAGACAAAATGCGGATGGACGCGGGAGCAGATGGCGGAGTATAAACAGGCCATTTCCGAGCAGTACGACAGTCTGAATGATTCTCATTACAATAAAACGTTGAAACTCGGACGTGTCGGCGGAAAACTTGTTGAAGACGTGCTTGCGCTCGATCATACGGAGAACATAGCAGGGTTCAGAATAGAGCTGGAGACATCTCAGACGAGGCACATGCGGAACAAGCACGGAGAAGGAAATGAGAAATGGCCTGGACAGATTGGATTAACAAAAGAGGACTTCCTTCGAATTCCAGAAATTCTCGCCGACTATGATTTTCTTGAATTTGCCGAGCCTAAAAGAACGAAGGCACTTCATTTCTACAAACGCTATCCGGACGGAACGATGAATATGGTTCCGGCCATCTTCCGAATGAAGGGAGTACTATCGATTCGCACACTCTGGAAAAAAGAACTCCCGAAGAAATAAAAAAAAAGCCCAGAATGGCGCTACCGGATGCTTACAAGTCGTAATGACTGTCCCCCCGGTTGTGACGGCCGAACCGCTGGCATTCTGGGCTTCAGATGGAAAGATAAAGGAAAGCCCGTCCTTTTGCAACCGAAAAAAACCTGAAAATGAATCTTCCGAAGACAATTTCCTGCGGGGATGAACTCGAGGTACAGCTCTGCCCGTACGGCGATTTCGAGAAGAGCGGCATCCTGCAGCGGTGCGACTCCGCAGCGTTCCAGCGCCTTCTCAACAACTTCGACGGCCGCCGCGAGGTGCTCGTGGACTTCGACCACGCGGCCGAACAGGGCGGCAGCACCCGCGCCGCGGCATGGCTCACCGCCCGCGCCTTCGCGTCTCCGCGCTGGCTTCGCCTCCGCCGCTGCGCTCGCGTGTGGTAGCGAGCCGTCCTGTCTGTCGTGTCCGTCGTGTTCGTCCTGTCTGTCCTGTTCGTCCTGTCTACGGCTCGCTGCGCTGGCTTCGCTGCGCTGGCATCGCTGCGCTGGCTCCGCCCCGGCGCCTCCGCCGGCCGCTCCGCTGCGCTGGCTCCGCCGCGCTCGCGTGTGGTAGCGAGCCGTCCTGTCTGTCGTGTTCGTCCTGTCCACGACTCCGCCGCGCTGGCTCCGCCCCGGCGCCTCTCCCGGCCGCTCCGCAGACAGATGCACTTGGCTCCGTCGGAAAAGGCGTTGGCGGCCATTCCATTACTGAGGAACTGGCCGCCAACCTGAAAAAGCTCGTTGATATCGCTGAACGACAGCTGTCGGAGACAAGAATGTCGCAAGGCTTCGCTGTGCTGTCGTAAAAAAGCCCGTAGGGTTATTTCAGGATATGGTATAAATGGTATGTAATGTTAAAGACGAACATTAGCTGAATAAGACAGGCGCAAATGTACGAAAACCAAATATTGAATGTATCTGTTTTTTGCTGAATCCGTTTTTTCATCTCCCCGGCAAGGTAGATATTTAAAGCGACCAAACTGAAAACTAAGATAATGAGCCCAAAGAGGATGATGGGCCCGTCTGGCAGGTCTAAAAGTCTGTATATGGCATTCATGCCGTACCTCCGTCAGTTCATGTCCTTTTCGGCACCATTATAGAACAGCAATCCGCCCCTCGCAATATGAAAATCACTTTTGGCGTGTAGATTGTAACTTCTCATCGTAAATGCGACCAGTCTAGTCGCATTTACTTTGTCAAGTAACCAAAAAAAAAAGCTATGGGATAAAACCGACGAGATACGGTTAAAGGACCGCGCATTCTTCAGCGCCCGCGTGGAAGAGGAGCGGATTCTCTACGAGGCCAGAAAATCCTGCGCGCAAATCGCTTCCGGCACGTTGTCTGAATCCGAGGCGCGCCGGAATATCCGGCGGATGATGTCCATTGTAGGGCATAAGGACGTCGGCGATCTGGCAGAGAGACGCACTAACCTCTTCAGCGATGCCCGGCTGAACCTGATTCTTCAGCAGAATGTCCGCTCTGCCCGCGGGTATATCCAGTGGCGCAATGCAACCTCCGAGGGAGCCCTGGCGGCTTTTCCGGCGCAGGAGCTCGTGCGCCTGTACATGGTCAAAAAGCCGCGGGACTGGGTGGAACGCTGGCGGAGCGCCGGGGGAAAGTTCTTCGGGGGGCGCATGATTGCGCTCAAAAACGACCCGATCTGGACGCGGATATCCCGGTTCGGGCACCCGTGGCCGCCGTTCGACTTCGGCTCAAAAATGGGCGTTGAAGACGTCTCCCGGTCTGAGGCGATTCGGCTCGGTCTGCTCTCGGAAGACAGCCCGCCGCCGCAGATGCCGATGTCGCGCGATGGTCAGGCCATGCTGAATGATACACTCCAGACCTCGGTGCCGTTTAATACGAATGATCCGGAATGGGTATCCATTGTCAAGTCCTGATTTAAAGTAGACACTTTCGTATGTGATTGTACTGCGATATTCTTCCGATGGTGTCGGGTGGATGCAAAGCATCTTCCGAAGGTG
>CASFKR010000022.1 GCA_949295265.1 uncultured Verrucomicrobiota bacterium
CCTCGGGATGAGCGTTAGCGAATCCCGAGGTAGAGCATACCTTATATTCCGACCCTGAAGGGGTCGAACGAAAGTGCGTAGGATGAGTAAAGCGAAGCCGGCGCAGGATTATTATTTGAGCCACACGGAGTAGCCCCCTTCTGAAGTCTCCACGAACGTTCCGACCAAGGTGCCAAATAAGAACTTTTTCTCGGCGGCAGAGCCGCCTGAACGAAGTCAGCGCAACCATTGTAGCGACGGCAAAGTTATTTTACTGAACTTTCGGGTGAAAAAGTATTGGCGGACTATTCACGAGTATCTAGTCTTGAAAAGAGGCTACAGAAGCCATCTTTCAAGAAATCTGGATTAATTATCCCCGGGGGGAAAAAAAAACGAGATAAACCTGCACGCGGCGGGGCGGTCAGGGTGCACACGCCTCCCTGCGACCCGCAATATGCACGGGGAAGGGGAGGTGTGCAGAAAAAGTAGCACCCCCACCTCCGGAAAAGGCGGAAAACGGTCGGTTTTCGCCGGAAAATCGCCTCTTTTCCGGGATGGCACGGGTTTTGCTAAAGAAAAAAAAAACACGAATCAGCGTTTACCATCGTTCTCAGCCATTCGAAGTTCAACGACCGAGAAGTCGCCCTTTCCATGAAAACCCGTTCCATCCTGCCCCTGTTTGTCTCCTTTTTGTCGGCATTGATGCTGACCGTATCCGCGCAGGAAGCATCGGAGGCTCCGCTGTCTGAAAATGCGGTTTCCACGGAAGTCACGGAAACGTCGGAAGTTACGCAAGAAGTGGAAGCCGCTGCCGAACTGCCGGTGGAAAGCACCGTTCAACCCGGCGAAATCACCTGGGGCCGCCAATGGGCTACCTATATTCAGCAGGGCGGCACGACGATGATTTTCATCGGCCTGCTTTCGATTCTCGGGCTGGGCTGCGCGCTGGAACGGTTCTGGAACCTGCGCCGTTCGCGCATCGTGCCGGACGGCTTTGCCGGGCGGATCATCCGCGAATGGAACGAAGGCTCGTTTGAGTCGGTGCGCGACAGCTGCGCCAAAAGCCGCAGCATGCTCGCCCGGGTCGTGGAGACGATGCTGGAGCACAAAAACAGCGAGGATGCTCAGCAGGTGAAGATGTTCGCCGAGGACAAAGCCGGCCGCGAATTGCGCCTCGAAAGCCGCAAGGCAGCCATGCTTTCGACCGTGGCGACGCTTTCCCCGCTGCTGGGGCTCTTCGGCACGGTGGTGGGTCTGCTCGGCGCGTTCGGCACGGTGGCGGCCATGGGCGAAATGGGCGATGCCTCCGTGCTGGCGGATGATATCGGCAAGGCGCTGGTGACGACGGTGGCGGGTCTGGCTGTTTCGATGCCCGCGCTGTTCGTGTATCAGCTTCTCAAGAACCGGCTTGCGCTCTATGCCGTCGAGCTCGAAGAGCAGGTCGCCGATCTCGTGAACCGGATTTTTGTCGAGCGCCGCTGAGCCGCTTGCGGAGGACAGAACAATGGCCATCAAGTTTGAAGAGGACGAACCGGTCGAGGTGCAGATGACCTCGCTCCTGGATTGCGTCTTTCTGCTGCTGATTTTCTTCCTCGTCTCCTCGCAGCTCAAGAAGGTCGAGAAGGAACTCCCCATTACGCTTCCGGAAGCGCAGGCGACGCATTCGGTGAAGGCGACGCCCGACCTGATTACCGTTTCGGTGGATGCAAACGGGCAGATGTACGTGAACGCCAAGCCAGTCGGCTCCTCGGGATTGCGCACGGCGCTTCGCGATGCGGCCGCCGAAAATCCCGACCGGCGCATCCGCGTCAATGGCGATGTGTTTGCACCGTTCCGGAGCATTGTGCAGGTGCTCGACACCTGCCAGGGCGAGGGGCTGACCGTGGTCGGCATTCACACGGCGGCGGATCTTCAGAAGTAAGGCATGGATTACCCGATGGAACGCAACAGCGAACAGAAAAACGCCCCCGGCGCACCGGAGCAGCCCTTCGAGCTGCTGTCCGACGACGTCCGGCGTCGCGAATCCCGCCGCCGGCGGGAGGATGCGGCGTGGAGCGTCGTTTCGTTCGTGCTGCACGTTGTGCTGGCGCTTCTGCTGCTGTTCTGCACGCCCGTCCGCAAGCTGGTGCTGCAGCCCGAGAAGGAGCCGGTCGCCGCCAATCCGGCGGCCGACCTGGCGGCCGACCGCGTGGAGCAGATTTCGCGGCGGCTGAGTCAGGCCCGCACGCACGAACTGCTGCGTCAGATTGAACTGCTGCAGACCATTCTTCACAATATGGACCTGGTGAAGGACGAACTGCAGAAGGATTACGACTCGTTCGCCGTTCAGTCGGCTGAGTCGGCCCGCACCCGCATCGAAGAGATGATTGCGGAGGTTGACCGCAGCCAGGGCACGGGCATTGAACGCCAGGATGTCGCGCTCCGCACCGCCGACCGGATTGCGGCGCAGGAACGGTACAATTTCCGCGACAAGGCAACGGCGGACAATCTGCGTGCCGACGCGGACCGGCTCTGGCACGAGGAAGGCGCCCGCGTCAATGAGGCCCTTGCAAATGCGCAGAACGGTCTCGACCGCATCGATACGGAAGCCCGTTTCGCCGGGTTCCAGCGCACGGCCGAAGCCGCAACCCTTCTGCGCGAGGCGCAGATTGAGATTGCGCGGAATCAGGTGACCGCACAGCAGGCCGTGTACGAGAAGGCGCGCAAGGTTTCCGGTCTCCCGGAGGCGGTCACCCGCCAGGAGCGGCTCGAGAAGTCGCACCGCGAACAGACGGACCGCAAGCACAAGGCGGAAGCGACGCTTCGCGAGGCGCAGGCGGCGATTCCGCAGTTTGAGCGCGACCGGGAGCATGCCGCCGGCGAAAAGGCGGACCGCGAGCGCCAGATGCAGGAGCGCACGCACGAAGCCGCCTCGCTCGTGAGCGATATCCGCAACGAAGAGCGCGCCCTGCAGCAGGCGCGCCGCGAAAAGCGCACGGAAGAAATCGCCACCGTCGAGGGGCGCATCAACGAGTTTCGCCGCCGCGAAAAGGAGGCGCGCACGCGCGCCGATCAGCTTCGCGCCGAGCGCGATCAGGCGAATCGCCGCATGGAGCAGGCGACCCGCCGCATCCGCGACGCCCAGAATCGCGAGCGCGACAGCAAGCGCACCCTCGAAGACGCCAACCGCCGCTTGGCGACCATTGAGCGCGATCTGTCCGCCGCCCGCACGTCCGTCGCCAATCTCGAAAAGCTGATCCGCGAGAACGACCCCGCCGCTGGCACGCGGCAGCTCGGGAAAATCCGGCAGTCCCAGATTCAGTTGCGGGAACGCCTTTCCGTGCTGCGCGACACCCTGGCGGCGGATGAGCCGGCGCCGACGCGCCTCCATCAGGAGAATCGCGCGGAGAACGCGCTCGTGCTCAAGGATGCCGGAACCCTGTCGCTCGAGGACGCCTATGCACTCGCCCTTTCCCTCGAACAGGCGGTGACCGAATCCTTCCAGAACGTCAAGGCGACCCAGATGGGTATCGAAAGCCGCATCGCCTTCGATGCCGCTCTCAAGCTGACCGATGTCGTCAAACCTGTCCGCGATGCGTTCCCCGCCGTGCTGCGCGAAGCAACGCCGCGGACCAAGGACGCGCTTGACCGCCGCAAGGAGGCGGAGGCGGGGCTTCTGCGCGAGGCCGAGAGCATGGTCGACACGTCCGCCGGGATGCTGACGGAGGCGCTGGAAATGGTCGGGCTTCGGAGCGATGCGCCCCACACGTCCGTCCATGCGCGCCGGCAGATCAGCTGGCTGCGTCCCGAGGATTTTGCGGCGCGTTCCACGCAGGAGGCGCGGGAACAGCGCTTCGAGCGGATGTTTGCCGTGTCGAATCTGGCCGCGCAGATGTTCGAAGCCGCCGCCGAGGATGAGCAGAACCGCGCCAAGGATATGGCTGAGGTCATGGCGGCTGCCGATGCCGTGGAGGCGTCCGGCGATGCCGTGGCCGCCGCTTCCGCGGAGTCGCTTCCGGAGGAGGGCAAAGGACAGGATTTGGGGCCCGAGTCCTCCTTCAGGCATGTCGCCGCCAATCCGCCTGCGCTCCATGGAACCGGCGATGACCTGCTGCCCGGGAATGTTCTGCGCACGCGCACGGATGCCGGCGACGGCGTTCCCGCCCAGTGGATGTACCTCAACTCCTGGTACGTCATCGGGCCCTTCCCCAATCCCGACCGCATCAATCTCCGCCGGAAATTCGCACCGGAATCCGTCGTCGATCTGGATGCCACCTACATCGGCAAGGATGGGCGCACCATTCGCTGGGAATTCGAGCAGGCGCGCTCCCTGACCCGTCCCGGCGGCAAAGCCGGACGCGCCGTCATTATTCCCCGCTCGGCGGAAGAGTATGGCATCTGGTATGCCTATACGGAACTTTTTGTGGATGAAGCCTGTGATCTTTGGATTGCCGTCGGTTCGGATGACCGCTCCGACCTCTGGGTCAACGGCATGAAGGTCTGGGCTTCCGGAAATGAACTGAAGGTCTGGAATATTGCTGAAGGCTTTCGCAAGGTTCATTTCCGCAAGGGGCGCAATCAACTGCTGGCCCGCATCGAAAACGGCTGGTACGCACTCGGCTGGAGCGTTTGCGTGAGTACCGGTCCGGAGATGACAGCCCTCTGAGCTCCCCGCTTCAACCCTTTATCCTCCCTATTCTCCTTATCCTGATTATCCTGTCTATTCTCTCCTATTCTTTTTATCCATCCAATCCTCCTGCCTATGGCGGCCGGCGTTTATCGTCGCCGGTTCGCCCGGCAAAACCAAAGAGGTCCTTTCAGCATCCTTTCGAAACCCACACCATCCCTTTCCGTTCGTGCGTAAGCCGGCGGCCCCCTTTATCCTCCCTATCCTGATTATTCTGTCTTATTCTCTCCTATTCTTTTTATCCATCCAATCCTCCTGCCTATGGCGGCCGGCGTTTATCGTCGCCGGTTCGCCCGGCAACCAGGACAAGGAGTTCCCGTAAAAGGGCAGCGCAGCGCGTTCACGGTCTTTCTTTCGTTCGATTGCCTTTTTATCATCGGTGTTCGTGCGAAAGATCCATCCAAATCCATTCCTGATTGTTTCCTCGGGTCGGGTGACTGGCGTTTATCGTCGTCGGTTATCCGGCCTTTTTTTTACTCTGATTGGTTCGCGCAGAAAAAAAAAAAGACAGGCGGGAAATCCAGCCTGTCTTTCGGAAATCGTGGTGAGACGTGCGGGGATCGAACCCGCGACCCTGTGATTAAAAGTCACATGCTCTACCAGCTGAGCTAACATCTCGTCAAGTGGACGCAAATGATAGTTTTTTGAGCGTCCTGCGTCAAGCGCATTGCGCATTTTTCAGCGCGATTTTCCGAGCGGTTCCGGGCGCTGCGTCTGCGGCTGATTTGCCGTACCTCAGAAGGTGAGCGTTTCGCCGTCCTCCGGGATGAGTAAACGCGACTCAAGGTGGTTTTCGGCAACGTACGCACGGAGGTCTTTGCGCCAGAGCGTCGCATGGCCGACGTTGTCCATGTGC
This sequence comes from uncultured Verrucomicrobiota bacterium, assembly GCA_949295265.1. Classification (GTDB taxonomy): domain Bacteria; phylum Verrucomicrobiota; class Kiritimatiellia; order RFP12; family UBA3636; genus JAEDLN01. The sequence continues at coordinate 5,502 of CASFKR010000022.1, forward strand.
GTGGCAATGAGCGTGGCTTCGGGTGCGGCCTTCCGCACTTCCGCGAGATCCTCCAGGCCCATGATGATGCGCCCGAACGGTTCGATGGCAGCCCGCGCCGCATTGACGGCGATGATGTCGGGTTTGTGAAGGCGGATGGCCGCGTCCGTATAATCGCACCAGATGGTATCGCCCATCAGGTAGAAGCACTTCGGCTCTGCCGGATGGCGGAACACAATCCCGCAGGCTTCCATGCGCATGTTCATTTTTTCATACAGGACCTCTGTCACGCCCGGAATGCCATGGTGGCACCCGGTCCTGGTCAGCGTAATGCCGCGGAAGTCCACGCCGGAGAAGGTCAGCGCCCGCACGTCGGTAAAGCCGCGCGCTTTCAGGACGGCGGCATCGGTCTCATCCTGCGCGAAAACGGGCATGGATTTGGGAAGCGCTTCCATGGCGGCCTCGTCGAAGTGGTCGAAATGCAGGTGCGTCGCAAGGACGGCATCGACGTCGATAATCTCTTCGACCGGAACGGGCAGGGGATGAACGGGGCAGCGCAGATCCGGATTGGCGGAACCCGGAATGGGCGGGAAGGTGTCCTTGGGCGCCAGCCACGGATCGACGAGAAACCGGGTGTCGGCAAAGGTGACAATGGCGGTGGCGGAGCGGATTTGACGGAATTTCATAGCTTATATTTTGCAGAATGACAAAATGTGGTGATGAAAACGGAAACGGTGGAATGACGCGGCTCAGGGTTTGAGGGTGTTGAGCAACCGGGTGAACGCCTCGACCTGCTCCGGTGTGGCGTTTGCGCGTGCCTCCATCTGGTTGATGACCCATGGGATACACGGATAAACGACCCGGTAATAGATGTGTTTTCCGCGCTTGTCATCTTCCAGAATGCCCGCATTTTTGAGGACGGACAAATGCTGGCTGACGGTGGAAAAATCCATACCGATGGCCTCCACGAGCTCATGGACGCAGCATTCGCTCTCCGCCAAGCGCCGCACCATCCAAAGCCGGGCCGGGTGACCCAGCGCCTTGAAAATCGCCGCCATGTCGGAAAGGGCTTTTTTGTCGTACGAGATCATTGGATTCATTATCGTTGTGACGTTTTTAAGAATAACAAAATAACATCCGCCCTGCAAGGGGACAAGTTCAGGCTTCTCCCGGATTCTTGAGCCGCACGGAGAAGCGCGGGCGGCAAACTGCCGCCTGTGATGCGGGCGGGCGGCACATTGCCGCCTGTGATGCGGGCGGCGTTAACCGCCCGCTAGAAGGATGCGCAGCGGAGCCAAAACACGATGAACAGGATGGCTCGCCGCCACCACACTGTTGCCCCACTCCCAGTAGCCTCAGTGGCCCCTTCAAAAGGCACAACCGTGCCCCCAGTGGTCCCAACCTGCGGCGAGGCGTCACGTTGCACCGCAGGGGGTGCGGGCGAGGCGGAGCCAGCGCGGCAAGGCGGCGGAAGGCTGCGCAGACACGATGTTCTGGCTGAGGTGCCGATAAGGACATTCTCCCGGCGGCAGAGCCGTCTGAATGAAGGCAGTGCGGCAACAGCCGTCCGGTCCGCAAGGCGGACGCGGAAAAAGGGATTTCTGTAAAGTTTCTTTTTATGCTATCCTTGCATGGTTTCAATAGCCGGGCGTGCGTGTGCACGACCCGTTCGGACAAAAGGACCCAGCATGCCAGTGAACGACGACGCCTTTTTCGAGTCACCAATCCTCAATTCCCCGTACGAGTGTCCATCGCGTCACTGGGAGACGGATGAGTCCAACCGGCCGACCGGACGGATCGTCGAACGCCGTCGTCCTTCGAGCCAATGCTCTCCGATTCCCAAGGCGATGACAAAGGCCCGGGAGGCGGAAGGAGATTTGTTTCTCTTTCAGCAGCAACAGACGCAAGCCGCGGAGGATGGCGTTTTCTACGAGGAGAATGCGCTCATCAACCACGTTCGGGATCAGGTGACAGAGTGGCGCGCCAAGCCGGAACGCGACTGGAACGTCACGCCGGAAACCGCGCGGCTGCTGCGGCATTGGCGCACGTTCAAATTTGCTTCGTACCGCCCGTTTTTCTGCCAGTTGGAAGCTGTCGAAACGCTGATCTGGCTCATCGAGGTGGCGCCCTCGACCAAAAAGGGAAAGGAACTGCTCGATCAGGTTGCCCAGGCAAACGCCGACGCCAACCCGAACCTGTACCGGATGGCGCTCAAACTCGCCACGGGTGCGGGCAAGACGACGGTGATGGCGATGATTATCGCCTGGCAGACCGTCAACGCGTATTACCACCCCCAGTCGCGCCGCTTTACGAACGGGTTCCTCGTCTGCACGCCCGGCATCACCATCCGCGACCGTCTGCGGGTGCTCCGCCCCTCCGACCCGGACGCCTACTACAAGGAACGCCAGCTTGTGCCGGAGGATTTTCTGCAGGTTCTCGCCCGCGCGAAGGTGGTCATCACGAACTACCACGCCTTCAAACGCCGTGCGCTTGCCGAACTGCCCAAGGAGACGCGCGCGCTGCTTGCAGACGCCTCCGGTTCGGCGTTCGAGGAAACGGAGGCGCAGATGCTCCGCCGCGTCATGCCCGAACTCGTCGGCATCGGCCGCGTGCTCATTCTCAACGACGAAGCGCATCACTGTTACCGCCGCCGTCCGGAAGGAGACGAAGAGCGCGAACTCGACCGCGCCGAGAAAAAGGATGCCGAGGACAACGAGAAGATTGCGCGGCTCTGGGCCTCCGGCCTCGAGGCCGTCCGCACGTTCATCGATCCGAACGCCCTGACCGTCGACCTCTCCGCCACGCCGTTCTTCCTGCGCGGCTCCGGCTACCAGGAGGGAACGCTCTTCCCGTGGACCGTGAGCGACTTCTCGCTGATGGACGCCCTCGAGTGCGGCATTGTCAAGCTTCCGCGCATCCCCATTCTGGACGATGCCACGCAACTGCGCGAGGAACTTCCTTTTTACCGCAACCTCTGGAAGCACATCGGCAAGGATACGCTCAAATCCCGCTCTGTGGGGGACCTGCCCACACGTCTTCGCTCCGCCATCCACCTGCTGTACGGTCATTACGTCCGGACCTTCGAGGCCTGGGAAAAGGCGCGCTGCGATGTGCCGCCCTGCTTCGTCTTCGTCTGCCAGAACACAACCATCGCCAAACTGGTCTGCGATCTGGTCGCCGGCTACACGGAAAAGGACGACAACGGCGACGAATCGGTCGTCGATCCCATCTGCCCGCTTTTCGGCAACTACGACCCCGCCACGCACGAACCGCTCGCGCGCCCGCATACGCTCCTGATCGACAGCACGCAGCTCGAGTCCGGCGACGTCCTCTCCAAGGACTTCCGTCAGGCTGCCGCCCGGGAAATCGAGGCGTTCAAGCGCGATCTGGTGACGCGCACGGGCGACCGCGCCGCCGCCGAGAGCCTCACCGAAGAGGACCTCCTGCGCGAGGTCATGAACACCGTCGGCAAAGCCGGGCGGCTGGGGGCCGACATCCGTTGCGTCGTCTCCGTCTCCATGCTCACGGAGGGGTGGGACGCCAACAACGTCACGCACATCCTCGGCGTGCGCGCCTTCGGCACGCAGCTGCTCTGCGAGCAGGTCGTGGGCCGCGCCCTGCGGCGCCAGAGCTACGCGCAGAATCCGGCGACCCGCCTCTTCACGCCGGAGTACGCCGACATCTTCGGGGTCCCCTTCGACTTCGTCGCCAAAGGCGTCGCCCCCGGGCCGGTCCACCCCCCGGAAATGGAGCGCGTACAGGCCGTCCGCCCGGACCGCGATGAACTCGAAATCCGGTTTCCCCGTGTTCGCGGATACGGGCTCGAGCGCACGGTCCAGTTCCGGCAGTGCAGCGCCGCATTCACCGCGAATTCCCAGCTTACGCTCAAGCCCGAGGACCTCGGTCCCGGCGAGACGGTTACCGGCGGCATCGCGGGCGCCCGCGGAAACATGAACATCGGGCAGGGGCTTCCGGACAAACGCCCCTCCAGCGTCATTGCGGAGCTTACCAATGCGGTCGTCGCCGATTTCAACCATCAGTATACGTTCGTGGACAAGGCGCGCCTCTTCGGCAATCTCAAACCGATTGTGATGAAGTGGTACAACGAGTGCCTTTCCTGCGAGGGCAGTTGCCGGAAACAGCAGATTCTCTATCCGGGCATGCTCAGGCGCGCCGTCGAGCGCATCAAAGACGCCATCATCACCGAACTCGTCTCCGCCGACCCCGACAACCGCATTCGCGTCTCCGTGGACACATACTTCCCCGAGGGTTCCTCTGCGTCTGTGAATTTCTTCGTCTCCAAGAAGCGCGAGAATGTGCACCGCACGGCGGAAAACAAATCGCACGTCAATTTCGCCGTCTGCGACAGCGAGTGGGAAGTCGCCTGCTGCCGGATGCTCGAGGAGCATCCGCGCGTCCTCGCCTATGTGCGCAACGCCGGGCTCAATTTCGAGGTACCCTACACCTCGGGCGGAGAAAAACACGCCTACCTGCCGGACTTTATCGTGCTTGCCGACGATGGGCATGGCCCGGACGACCCGTTGCACCTCGTCATCGAGGTCAAGGGCGAAGCCACGCTTCTCGACGACGAAAAGGAAGCCACGCTCCGGGACCGCTGGATTCCCGGCGTGAACGCGGAGGAACGCTTCGGGCGCTGGGCCTGCGTCCGGCTCGACGATGTGAACAGCTTCCGCGAACAGTTTGATGCGGCGCTCGCCGCGCCCGACCCCGTTTGACCATGAAGAAGAACGCGAAACCCAAAAAGATCATTTCCATCGAGGACTACGATTTCGGGCGCGCCGACGGTGTGAAACGCGCATCGCTGCCCTCCGGTGAATACAGCGGACTGCCCCCGGCGGACGTCATCGGGCGGCCCGTTCCCGAACTGCACGTTCCGCTCCCTGCGGGCCCGGACCTGAGCGACGCGTATGCGGCGCGCGACCCGGCGCTCGACCCCCAGTACATCTGGCGCGGCAAGGTGCGTGGCGACCTCAACGAGCTCTGCGCCAAGGCGCCGCCTCTCTTTGTGCAGGAGCGCGTCTCCCCGCGCACGCTCATCGAGGCTATGCGCCGCCGCACCGAGCGCCGCCGGAGCCTCCAGGACGCGCAGATGACCTTCGAGGACCTGGAGGAAGACTTCTTCCCGGAGCCGGGCGATTTCTACCGGCACGAGGAAGGCTGGAGCAACCGCCTCATCCAGGGCGATTCGCTCCACGTTATGGCCTCGCTCCTCGAGAACGAGGATTTGCGCGGGCGCGTCCAGATGATTTACATCGACCCGCCTTACGGCATCAAGTTCAACTCCAACTGGCAGCCCACCACCAAGTCCACCAACGTCAAGGACGGCAAGGCGGAGGATTTGACGCGCGAGCCGGAGATGGTCAAAGCCTTCCGCGACACCTGGACGGACGGCATTCACTCCTATCTCACCTACCTTCGCGACCGGCTGGTGCTTGCCCGCGACCTTCTCACCGAGTCCGGCTCCTGCTTTGTCCAGATTTCGATGGAGAACGTCCATCGCGTCCGCGCCCTCATGGACGAGGTTTTCGGCGAGGACAACTGCGTCTCCATGATTTCTTACGCCACCACGAGCGGCAACGAGTCGGCCACGCTCGACCGCGCGGGCGATTACATTCTCTGGTACGCTAAAGACCGGGAACGTGTCAAGTACCGCGAACTCTACAAACAGAAGGTGCTGGGCGGCGAGGGCGCCAGCGCCTACAAGCGCGTTGAGTTGCCGGACGGCTCGCGCATGAGCCTTGCAGATTTTGCTAAATCGTGTAAAATCAATGGGTTGCGGGGGGGGGGGCACTCACTCGCCGACCTGCAAGCGTCAGGTTGTCGAGCGCATGCGCTCGACAACCTGACAAGTCAGGGAAGAACAAGCGGGAATCAGACATTTGTTTTTCAGGGAAAATCTTATCACCCGGGTGATGCGTCTCACTGGAAGCCAAATTTCCCAATAGGTCTAGAACGGTTGGTAAAAGCCAATCGCGTCACGAAGGGAAAAACGACAATCGGTTACATTCGCTATTTTGATGATTTTTCCTGGGTCCCGTTGACGAATTACTGGATGGACACACTTGGGCAGAAACAGGTGGGGCCGCAGGGAAAATTATACGTTGTCCAGACTGCGTTGAAAGTCATCGAGCGTTGCATGCTGATGACGACGGACCCGGGGGACCTGGTGCTCGACCCGACGTGCGGAAGCGGAACAACGGCGGTCGTGGCCGAGGAATGGGGACGGCGGTGGATCACCATCGATGTCAGCCGGGTCTCTATTGCGCTGGCGCGCCGCCGGGTCATGGGCGCGCGTTTCCCGTACTGGCTGCTGGCGGACAGCCCGGAAGGCATTCAGAAAGAGGAGGCGCTCACCGGTAAAATCTCAGGGCGCGAACCCCACGGGAAAATTTCTCAGGGCTTCGTCTGTCAGCGCGTGCCGCACATCATGCTCGGCGCCATCGCCAACAATGCGGAAATCGACGTCATTTACGCCGCGCACGAGGAGAAGTCCCGCGCGCTGCGCGAGGCGCTCGGCAAGGCGTTGGGCCGCGCGACGCCCGAGGAGTGGGAGGTGCCCATTGCCGCGCCGGCGGACTGGCCCGGGGCGGCGCGCGCCCTTCAGGCCGAGTTCCAGACGCTGCGTCTCGCACGGCAGAAGGCGATTGACGAATCCATCGCCCGCAATGCCGAGACCGAGTACCTCTACGACCGGCCTTACGAGGACAAGGCGCGCGCCCGCGTGGCGGGCCCGTTCACGGTGGAGAGCCAGAGCCCCGTGCGCGCCATCGCCGCACTCGAAAAACCGGACGGCTCCAACGCCCCGTTCGATGAGGCTTTGCGCGCCACCCCGGGCCTCGGTTCCGAGGCGACCGTTCAGCGCATGATCAAGCTCCTCGCCCGCGAGGGCGTCCGGCAGACCCGCAAGGCGGACCACCTGTATTTTTCCACCGTCACGGCATGGCCGGGCGGACGGTATCTGCATGCGGAAGCCTGGACGCGGGAGGCGGACGGCGCGCGGCAGCGCCACGTGGCCATCATGTTCGGACCGGAGTTCGGCACGGCGACGCGCGCCGATATCCTGGCGGCGGCGCGCGAATTCCGCGAGGCCGGGTGCTTCGACGTGCTGCTCGTCTGCGCCTTCGGGTTCGAGCCGTACGCAAGCGACGACCTCATCGGCGGCCTCGTCCGCGGTAAGGAGCTCCTGCTTGCGCAGATGAACAACGACCTGCACATGGAGGAACTCAGCGAGTCCAAGGGACACGGCGGCAACTCGTTCGTCATTTACGGCGAACCGGATGTGGAGTTCATCCGCGGGCCGGACGACGGCTTCCGCGTGCGGCTCAGGGGTGTGGACGTCTACGACCCCGCCAGGGATGCCGTGCGGAACGGCGACGAGGCGGACATCGAATGCTGGATGGTGGACGACGACTACAACTCGCAGGTCTTCTTCGCCCGGCAGGTCTTTTTCCCCGACAACGAGGACGTCTACAAGGCCTGGAAGACGTTCCTCAACCACGAAATCGACCCGGAGGAATGGTCTGCGGCGGCGGGCATGGTTTCGCACCCGTTCCCGCGCCCGGCTTCCGGCCGCATTGCCGTGAAAGTCATCAACCGTTTCGGGGACGAGGTCGTGAAAATCTTCGACCTCACGAACCGCTGAGGGCGCCGCCATGCCGGGAAAGGTCATTCTCGCGAAGCAGTTTGAGACCAGCCGCGATAAACTCTCCGGGTCGGAGAGGAGCCGGGTGGCGGACACGGTGTTGCGCATGATGAATGCACCGGACGCGCCCGCGTTCGCGCTTCACCGCGTGAACGCCAGCGACTTCTGGTCGGCGAAGGTGACGAACGACCTGCGCATCATCCTCAAGAAGGAGGATAACGGCGAGCTGGTATTCCTCCATGTGAACCACCACGACAAGGCATACCTCTGGGCGCGCAGCCATCGGCTCTCGCGGCATCCCGTCACGGGCTCCATGCAGATTGTTGAAATTCCCGAGGAGACGGCTCCGGTGCAGACGCCGCCGTCCGTACCGGGAAAACCGCGGGCCGGCAGCCCGGCGGAAGCGTTGGGGCTCGACGAGGAGAAGCTCCTCGCGTGCGGCGTCCCTGCCGAGTGGACGGCGCGCGTGCTCGCGGCGGATGCCGATGAACTGGAGAACCTCTTCGACCGGCTCCCCGCCGAGGCCGGGGAGGTCATCCTTAAAATTGTCGAGGGCGTCGTCCCGGAACCGTCCGCGCCGGCGGAGCCCGGCGTCTCCGCCTACGAGACGGCGGACGCCCGGCGCTCGTTTGTGACGTTCTCCGACGACGAATCGCTCCGGGCTGCTCTCACGGGTACGTGGGAGGACTGGACGGTTTTCCTCCATCCCGACCAGCGCAAGGTGGCCTACCGCGACTACAGTGGCCCGGCGCGCGTCTACGGGAGTGCCGGGACGGGCAAAACGGTTGTGGCGCTCCATCACCTCAAGTGGCTCCTTGAGCGGCATCCGGACCGGTTTGTGCTCCTCACCACCTACTCGGAGAATCTGGCGGACGACCTGAATCACCGGCTCCCGCTGCTCGTCCGCGACCCGCGGACGCTTGAGCGCGCCACCGTGCGCGATCTGCCTGATTTTGCGATGGAGCTCTACGAGCGCATTTTCGGGCATGCGCCGTCTTATCTCGATTCCGACGAAATCGAGACGCGCGCGCGGGCCGTTATCGAGCGCAACCGCGAGAACCTGCCCAAGGACCTCCCGCCGGAGTTCATCTTTTCCGAGTGGGAACGTATTGTGGACGTGCGCGACCTGCGCACCTGGGAGGCGTACCGCGACGCGAAGCGGCGCAACGTCAACCGCCACCTTTCCGAGACGCGCCGCCGCGCACTCTGGAAGGTCTTCGCTGAAATCCGTGCCGATCTGGAGGGCGCAGGGCTCCTCTCCCCCGGGATGCTCTATGGCGCGCTGACGGACTGGCTTCGGGAAAACCCCGGAAAAATGAGGTTTTTTGACCATGTCATCGTCGACGAGTCGCAGGACCTCGGGGAGATTGAGCTTGCCTTCCTCGCGGCCTATGCGAAGCACCCGGATACGCTCTTTTTCGCCGGGGACGCCGGACAGCGGATTAAACGCTATCCGTTCCCGTGGAAGGATGCGGGCATCTTCATTCAGGGGCGCAGCCGCGTGCTCAAAACCAACTACCGGACCACGCGCGAAATCCGCCAGTTGGCCGACCGGCTGATGGATGAGTCCATTCCCGGGCCTGATGGGGAAAACGAGGAACACGGCGGCACCATTTCCGTGCTGCGCGGCGCGGCCCCGGAATTCCATGCCTACGATACGCCCGAGGATGAGTGTGCGGGTGTTGCCGCCTGGCTCGATGGGCTTAAAGCCGAGGGCGTCTGTGCCCGAAACATCGCCATCTTCTTCCGCGATGAGCGCCAGCGCGAGCGCGCCCTCAACGCCATCCGCGCCTCCGCCTACCGCGACACGCTCCGGAACGGCACCACGGAAATCCGGCTCGGCACCATGCTCGACGCCAAGGGGCTCGAATACCAGTGCGTTGCCGTCATCGCTTGCGACGACGACGTCATTCCCTCCCCGGAACGGGTTCTGGAGGGCGGGTTCATCGTCGGCATCGACGAAATCAACGAGACGGAGCGCAACCTCCTCTACGTGGCCTGTACCCGGGCGCGCGACCGCCTCCTCGTCACCGCGGGCGGCAATCCTTCCGAATTCCTGCTCGATATGGGGCTCGTCTGACGGCGAAAGGCTCCCGCCGCTTCGCTCGCAGACGGATAGCGCCCTTCAGGGTCGGGGCGGCGGCTCCGTTTTCGCTGACTCGGCAGCGCGTTCCCCCCGTCGCCACTGAGGCTACTGGGGGCACGGTTGTGCCTTTTGATGGGGCTACTGGGACTGCTGAGGCCACTGGGGCTGCTGAGAGTGGGGCAACGGCGCGGCGGTGGCGAGCCATCCTGTATCGGTTCGCTGCGCTTCCTTCGCAGCGGGCGGTTAACGCCGCCCGCACTTGAAGCGGCACATTGCCGCCCGTGCGGGGCAAAACGGGGCAACCGCCACAGGAATCGGAAGATTGAGCAGAATGGACAGAAGCCATGAATTTTGGTATTGTAACATGACTTGATTCACCAGGTCCGGACGGCGGGCTCCCTTTCGTGATTTTATGCTTCCAAAGAACATTTTCCAGATATGACCGGTTGATTGTCAGGCAACCTTCTGCTCTGCAGAACCGGCGTAGAGCAACCGGCTCAGATCTCCGGTCCCCGGCGGTATCCGTTTCTTCCACCGCCCCGGGAACACCTCCTTAAAAAGCAAAATGATTGATTACCGATGAACAAGCAGGAATCGACAGCGGCGATAACGGATTTTTCCGCGAACGGAATGCGGTTGGGTGTCTTTGTTCTTGCGTACAATGCTGAAAAACTGATTGCTTCAACGCTCTCCCGGATCCCCGAATGCGTCTGGCGCGAAGTCGAGGTCGTGTATGTCGTCGATGACTGTTCAACGGACGATACGACGCGCGCGGTGACGCAATATCCGGAGACGCACGGGAAGCTGGAAATCATCCGCAACCGCGTGAACCGGCGCTATGGCGGCAATCAGAAATTCGGCTACCAGTATGCAATCGACCGGGGGCTGGACGCCGTGGTGATGCTCCACGGGGACGGACAGTACGAGCCGGAGCTCCTGCCGAACCTGTTCCGCATTCTCGTGGAGGAGCATGCCGATGTGGTCATCGGCTCGCGTATGATGACGCACCTGGGCGCACTGCGCGGCGGGATGCCGAAATACAAGATTGTGGCGAATGTGGGGCTGACCGCGGCGGAAAACCTGATTGCCGGCATGCACCTGAGCGAATTCCACTCCGGATACCGCGGCTATTCCACGCGCTTTCTCCGCCGCATACCGCTCTGGCGCTGCAGCGATGAATGGCATTTCGACTCGCAAATCCTCTTCCTCGCCAAACAGGCGAAGGCCAAACTGGTGGAAATCCCCATTCCGACGCATTACGGCGATGAGGTCTGCCACGTCAACGGCATCGCCTACGGGCTCAACTGCCTGTGGAGCGTCTTCCTGTACCGGCTGCACCGCATGGGCGTCGTTCATCTGGCGCGGTACGACCTGATGCCGGAGCGCACCATCGACCGGCGCAAGTTCAACGACCCCTATTCTTCGCACACCCTAATTTTCAACCGCCTCAAAAACATGCCGCTTGAGGGCAAACGGGTGCTGGATGTAGGGTTCGGCTGCGCCGCCATCGCCTCCCGGCTCGCTCCGGCCGGCGCCGTCGTGGACGGCATCGAAATCAGCGAAGAGGCGTGCGAGGAAAACGGCGCCATTTTCCGGCGGGTGTATCGCAAGGACCTCAACAAGCCGGATGAAATCGGGCTCGAAGGGGAGTACGATATCATCCTCCTGGCGGACACCATCCAGTATCTCGTATCGCCGACCGACGTGCTTTCCTTCCTCAAAAAGCACCTTGTGAAGGGCGGCATCCTCATCATTTCCGTGCCGAATTTCGTCAACTTCACGACACGGCTGGCCATCCTGTTCGGGCACATGCCCATGGGCTCGCGCGGCATTCTCGATGCACAGGCGCTCCACTACTGGTCCAATGCGGAATTCCGCATCCTGCTCAAGCGGACCAGCTGGCTGGTGCGCGACCACGCGGTCTCCGGGCTGCCCGTCTTTCTGATCTTTCCGTTCCTGAGCCGCCCGCTGTTCCGTCCGCTGCTCTGGACGGGGCGTGCGCTGACGAAGCTGTTCAAGGGTCTGTTTGGCTATCAGAACATCTACGTGTGCGAAAACCCGAACGAGAACGAGCTGCTTTGAAACTGCAACAACCCCTTTCGGACGATGCCGTTCCGCGCGTGCCCTGGCGCTGGTTCCCGCTGATTCTCCTGGGCCTCTTCTGTGCGATTGTGGCAGCGACGTGGCCGTGGGCGACAGGCTTCGCCTCATCGCTCTTTTCGCACTGGGATCCGCCCTTCCACACCTGGAAACTCAATTTTGCGGCGCAGGAGATTCTGAACGGCAATCTGCTTCCGGCGGAGGGTAATACCAACATGTATTACCCGTACAGCGGCGCGTTTTATTACGAAGCGCTCCACTGGCCGCAAGCCGCCTTTGCGGCGCTGTTCCGGTGGGTGACCGGGGCGGGCCCCGTCCTGACGTATCACGTCACGCTCGTCTTTTTCTGGGCGCTGAGCGGCGCCGTCTTCTGGGCGCTGCTGCGGGCGCTGGGGACCTCCGCCGCGGCGGCGCTGGGCGGGGCGGTCGTCTTCACGGTGATGCCCTACCGGATGAGCTACGTGGTCGAATTCAACATGCAGTTGAATTTTGCCATCGTCCTCTTCTATTTCTGCCTCCTGCGGTATGTTCAGCGGCCGCGCCTCCCGGTTGCGCTGGGCGTGGCGCTTGCCTGGTGGATGCAGGCGACGAGCGAGCTCTATCAGGCGTTTTTCGCGGTTCTGCTGTTCCCGCTGCTGGCGCTGGCGCTTTTCCGTGGCCGCTGGCGGACCTTTTTCGGTTCGCGGCGCGTCTGGCTCCACGGTCTGGCGGCGGTGGCGCTCTGCGGCGTGCTGACGCTCGTCTGGCTCCTGCCCTACGCGAAAATCCTGCACGGGCAGACGCTCAACCGCGGGCTCGCGGAAATTACGACCCACGTGCTGGAGCCCTTTTCCTACCTGCGGCCGTATTCGTGGATTGCCGCGCTCCCGAAATTCCTGTTCGAAGCCCGTTATGATGAAATGAGCGTTTACCCGACGCTCCTCGTGCTCATGCTGGCGACGGTGTCGGTGGCAGGGGCGTGGCACGGGCGTGGCACCGGGACGGCGCTTCCGCCGCGCCTGTTCGGCTGGCTCCGCTGGGGACGCCTTGCGCTGTGGGGGCTCTTCTGGGTTCAGGCGGCGTTTCTCAATTTCGGCATGCGCTCCCTGGTGTGGGGAACATCCGTTGCGTGGCTGCCGGTGCTGATTTGTTTTGCGACGCTGCTTCTGCTGCTGGGCGGCCGCCGGGAGACGCCCGCGGTTGCGCTTCTGGAAGGGCTGGGGGCGATGGCGACGCTGGCCTTCTTCCTGAGTCTGGGCCCCTATTTGAATTGGCCGAAGACGGATATCTGCAACCCGCTGTTTCTGACGCTTTACGAGCATCTGGAAGCGCTCAGCGGCTTCCGCGTGGTTTCGCGCTATGCCTTCTTCGTGCTGTTGTGGCTCGTGCTGGCGGCGGCCTGCGGATGGGATCAGATCACCCGGATGCGTTCCCGGGGCGGACGCCGCGCGCTGACGGGTCTGACGGCGCTTCTGGCCTGTTCTTTCCTGCTGGGGGTGCCGTATTTCCCGCGGCGCACACCGCCCATCCGCATCGACGCTCCGATCCGTTCGGACGTGCTGGACGCATTCGACGCCCTGCCCGGCGGGCACGTACTGGCGGTTGTCCCGATGGGCGACCGGTCCTACGATTCCCGGGAAATGCTCAGCGTGGGCGGGCACGACCGCCTGTTTGTGTGGGCCTGGGGCGGCACCTACCCGCGCTACACGCTGGCGGTGCGCAATGCGCTGCATCCGCGCAAAGGCGAACCCGACGCGGAAGAAAGCGCACGGCTTCTGTCGATGCTCTGGCCGGAGTGCCTGGTGCTGGAAGACAAGGCGTATACGCGCACGGTTTTCCGGAAAGATTTCACGCAGATTCTCTCCGGGCAGGTGGACCTCGTGGCGGAAGATGAACGCTTTGCGCTCCTGCGGCTGCGTCCGCAACCGCCCCGCGAACAGTTCATCAAGCTTTTCCGGCACGATTTCTGCGTCTCCCGTCCGGTTTGCGAATTCGCTTTCAAGCCTGCGCCGGATGCCGATGCGGCGCCGGATTTCGTGGAAGTCGACTTCAACGGCCGCGTCCTCGGGCGCTACCCGGTGGATGGGGAAACGCATCGGGTTCTGCTTCCTGCCGCTTTTCGCGTACGGTATGCCCCGAACAAGGTCCGGTTCCAGACCGGTCGGGGGCAGGCGGTGCTTTCCCGGTTTGATCTGGTTCCGCCGGATGAAAATTGCGACAAGCCCGCACCGGATGACGGAGCGCCGCCACCGCTTGCGGGCGGCTGGACGCGCAGCCTGCCGCCGGACCTGCAGCCGCTCGAAGCCATGCCGGGCAGACAGGTGCGGCTTTGCGGCGTGCAATTTCCGGAAGGGGTGCCTGTGCAGTCCGGCGAGACGCGTCCCCTCCGCCTTGCGTTGCAATTTCCGGGGATGCGTCCGATTCAGCCGCTGCTGAGTCTGCAGGTTTGCGCGGCGCAAGACGGATCCGTGATATACCGGACGCCTCCCGAGCCGGTGGGGCGGCACATCGAGGAGCAGCTCATGGAACTGCCGCCGCCGGATGCCGTCTATACGTTGACGATTCCCTGTACGTTGCCGGACGAGAACACCAATCTGCACGGAAAAGAGGTCTCGTTCCTGCTGCAGGTGCTGGACGCACGCGGACGGCACATCGGAAAGCCCGTTCCGCTGCCGGCGCCGGCCGCACGCTGAGCAAAGGCGGCGAGGCGGCGGCGAGGCGGCGGATTCCGCGCAGCGTAAAAGAAAAGCCGGGCGGAGCAGGGCTCCGTCCGGCAAAAAGGTTTTTTTGTATGAGTGGGGGCGGGGAGAGGCGCGGTTACATCCGGAGGACGGTCGCGCCCCAGGTGAGCCCTGCGCCGAAAGCGACGAAGAGAACGGTCTGCCCCGGCTTGATGCGTCCGTCCCGGACAGCGATATCGAGTGCAATCGGGATGGAAGCGGCGGTCGTGTTGCCGGTGAACTCGATGGTCGAAACGGTCTTTTCCTGCGGCGCGTTGAGGAATTTGGAAACGGCCTGCATGATGCGCAGATTGGCCTGATGCGGCACAATCCAGTCGATCTGCTCCGGCGTGAGCCCTGCGTCTGCGATGGCCTTGAGCGAAATATTGGCCATGTGGCGGACGGCGTGTTTGAAGATGGTGTGCCCTTCCATCTTCAGGAACTGGCGATGCTCGAGAAGGGTTTCCGGCGTGTTGGGCAGGTTGGAACCGCCCGCCTCGATGTAGAGAAGGGGAGCGAGATTGCCATCGGAACCCGTTTCGGTGGCGAGGATGCCGGATTCGCTTTCGCGGGCTTCGACGACGACGGCGCCGGCGCCGTCGCCGAAGAGGATGCACGTGGTGCGGTCGGTCCAGTCGATGATGGAGCTCATCTTTTCCGCGCCGATGACGAGCACCTTCTTTTTGGCGCCGGTGCGCACGAACTGGCGGGCCAGATCGAGCGCGTAGATGAACCCGGAGCAGGCGGCCGCGATATCGAAGCACGTGGCATTGACGACGCCGAGTTTCGGCTGCACGTAGCAGGCCGTCGCCGGCATCGGCGCATCGGGCGTCACCGTGGCGACGATGAGCAGATCGATCTCCTCCGGTTGAACGCCGGCGGCTTCGAGGGCGCGGCGCCCGGCGGCGGCGGCCATGTCGGAGACGCTTTCTCCCTCTGCGGCGATACGGCGGGAACGAATACCGGTGCGCGGATAAATCCACTCGTCGGACGTTTCGACCATTTTGGAGAGATCGTCATTCGTGAGCGTCTTTTCCGGGAGGTAGGACCCGGTGCCGGTCAGCACAGCGCGAAGGGGAAGAGCCGATTCAGCGTTCATGGCGAAGGAGAAAGATACAACGGGTAAAACGACGGACTAAAAGAGTCCTTCGGTGTGGCGCTTTTTGAGGGCGGCGAGGTTGCCGGTGATTTTGGCGGCAACATCTTTGCGCACGCACTCGGCGGCCACGCGGACGGCGTGGTAGATGGCCTTGTGCGAAGAAGCGCCATGGGTGATGATGACGGTTCCGTTGACGCCGAGCAGGGGAGCCCCGCCGTAGGTCTCGGGATCCATCGTCTTCTTGAGTTTCTTGAGGGCGCCGCGCATCAGCAGGGCCGCCAGCATCGTGAAGATGTTCTGCTTGAAGGCGTTCTTGAGCATATGGGCGACGGCGCGCGCTTCGCTCTCGATGGTCTTGAGCACGACATTGCCGACGAAGCCATCGCAGACGATGACATCGGTTTCGCCCTGGAAAAGATCGTGCCCCTCGACGTTGCCGCGGAAATTGAGGAATTTATTCTCGCGCAGCTGCGTCAGGGTTTCCTTGGTGATGTCGTTGCCCTTGAGGTCCTCGCCGCCGATGGAAAGCAGACCCACCTCGGGATTTTCCTGACCGAGAACGGCGCGGGAGTAGATGGAGCCCATGATGGCGAACTGTTCGAGCTCGACGGGGCCGCAGTCGGTGTTGGCGCCGGCATCGAGCAGAAGGACGGGGCGCCCTATGGTGGGGAAGACCGTGCCGATGGCCGGGCGCTTCACCGCGGGAGAGCGGCGCGCGATGAGGATGGCGGCGGCGACCATGGCGCCGGTGGAGCCGGCGGACAGGAAGGCGTCGACCTTCTTGTCGCGCAGCAGTTCCATGCCGCGGTTGATGGAAGAATCGCGCTTGGTGCGAACCGCCTGAGCGGGCGGCTCACACATGGCAATGGCCTCGGAGGCGTGGAAAATGGAAAGCGAATCAGACGGAGCCGCGCTGTTCTTCGCAAGCTCCGCCTTGATGACTTCCTGATCGCCGACCAGGACCAATTTCAAATCCGGCCAGGCGCGAGACGCCTCAACGACACCCTTGACGATTTCTCCCGGGGCCTTGTCGCCCCCCATTGCATCGATGGCAATGCGAATGTCGCTCATGTCACGAGGCGGGGAATCAGGCCTTGTCCGTATCGATGTTCAGGACCTTGCGGCCGCGATACATGCCGCAAGACGGGCAGGCGCGGTGGGTCTGAACGGGTGCTCCGCAGGCGGGGCAGGTCGTGGAAGAAGGAATCGCCGCTTTCTTCTGGGCTTTGCGCATCCGAATGCGCATCTTGGATTTTTTGCGTTTAGGGACGGCCATTTGAGACCTCGGTGATGTTGGGTGTGAAAGGTGCGAAACAAAACCCGGTCCGGCTCAGAGCAGGGAGTCGAGTGCGCTCCAGGGACCTTCCGTAACAGACGCTGCGCAGTTGCATGGCCCATCGGCCAGACGTTTTCCGCAGTGCGGGCACAGACCGGGACAGGTGTCCGAGCAAACCGGGTTATTGGGTAGGGCAAGAAGGATAACTTCCCGAAGTTCGGAAGTCAAGTCAACTTCTGTAATTTCTGCGGAAAGCGTCTGGGTGTACGCGACTTCGCCCTCGTAGACGCGGTCGAGGGGTCCGCCGCAGCGGCAGCAGATGCCCTGAAAGCGGGCCTGGACGCGCCCGGTCACGAGCAGTTCATTGCCGAAGCGGCGGGCGGTCAGGCGGTAGCCGAGCGGGGAGACCGGATGGATGACTTCGCGCGGCGAATCGGTCCATTCGAACACCTCGGGCGGTTCTTCCCCCTCGAGCGTCATGCCCGATTCGGAGAGGCGGGAGACAGGCAGAATCATGGGAAAGGGCGGGGGTATCGGGTGCCGCTCAGGGTGCGGGGAAGAGCCCGGGCTGGTGCGGCTTTTCGAGCCGTGAGAGGACGATGCGGCGCTCGATGTGGCGCTGCACGGCGGGGGGGACAAACAGCGAGGTGTCGCCCGCGTAGGAAGCAATCTCCCGCACCGTGGAGGAGGAGACGTAGCTGTGATCTTCGCGCGGCATCAGGAAGAGCGTTTCAATATCGGGCGCGAGTTTGCGGTTGGTGAGCGCCATCTGGAACTCGTATTCGAAATCGCTGTAGGCGCGCAGCCCGCGCAGCACGACGCGGACGCCGCGCTCGTGGCAGAAGTCGACGAGCATGCCCTTCATGGCTTCCACCTTGACGTTGGGCAGTTCGCGCACCACTTCGCGCGCCATTTCGATGCGTTCGGCGCAGGTGAACAGGGCGCCGGGCTTCCATGAGTTGGCGGCAATGGCGAGCACGACCTGATCGAAGAGTCCGCTGACGCGCTCGAGCAGGTCGAGATGTCCGAGCGTCAGGGGGTCGAAGGTGCCGGGGTAGACGATGATGCTGGGGGAGGCCATGAATCCGGAAAAGAAAGGGGGCGACGCAGAGAAGCCGGGAAGGGGACGTTCGCTCCGGCAGCGGGGCAACTGCCCCGGAAGGGGTCGCTTTTCCGCATTGATTCTATCTGTTTCAGCCCCGATTGTGAAGAGGCGGGCGGGCGGGGAACCCCCGCTGGTGGTGCCGGTCGGCGTTAACCGACCGGCCTTGGTGTGCGGCTCATGAGTCGGCCCGCCCACTCCGAGGGCGGGGCGGGTATGCGTGGGCTCAGCCGCTACTGGGGCCACTGGGGCCACTGGGGCCACTGGGAGTGGGGCTGCTGGGGCTTCGATGCGCTGGCTTCGTTGTGCGCAATTGCGAGTCATCCTGTTCGTCCTGTACGTCCTGTTTCGGCTCGCTGCGCCGGCTTTGCCGCGCCGGTTTCGCCCGCCGCAAATATTCCGGTTTTGAAATCCACGCGACAAAAATCCGGTTTTTGCTTTTCTTGTCTGCTGAAAAATGGTACGGTTAAAACATGACGGCGGGACAAACTGCAAGCCCGCATCTTATACCTAACCTCTTCGACAGGGAACATCTCCCGTGAAACGTACGTTTATCAAGTATTTGGCGATGGCCGCCGCAACGGTGGGCATCGGTGCCGTGCCGATGGCGCAGGCGCAAGACCAGGCGGCACCCGGTCCTGAGCCGCTCGAAGATTCGGATTTCGGGCGCTGGTACATCAGCCCCGGTATCGGCTGGTTGAACTTTGAAGGCGATGAAGGGCTGGAGGACGGCGCTTATGTGACGCTGCGCCTCGGCTATGACTACTCGGAATGGTGGTCCTTCGAAGCCTCGCTTCTGATTGCCCCGAAGCTCGACGAGAACATGGGCGGGTATCTGAAGAAGGAAAACGGCGTGTGGGTGGAAACCACCGAGCGTCAGTCCTATTCGAAGGGCGACAAGAATTTCGGCGATACGTGGGGTCTGCAGATTTACGGCGACGCGATGTTCCACTTCTCGTCGTTCGACCGCATCGACCCGTATCTGATTTTCGGCGCCGGTGTCAGCACGTACGGTGAGGACGTGATGGACGCGGCCTTCTGCCTGGCGCTCCGCGCGGGCGGCGGTCTGATGTACCACCTCAACGATTCCTGGACGCTCCGTCTGGATACGCGCATCGACATCGCCGGGTACAACTGCGAGTTCAACCACACGATTGATATCGGCTTCATCTACCGGTTCTCGGCGGACCGCATTCAGGACGATCCGACGGCCGTCGCCCCGATTGATACCGATGGCGACGGGCTCACGGATGATGACGAAATCAACAAGTACGGCACCGAACCCCGCAATCCCGACACGGATGGCGACGGGCTTTCGGACGGCGATGAAGTCATCCGCTACAAGACCGATCCGCTGAACCCCGATACGGATGGCGACGGGCTCAAGGACGGCGAGGAAGTGCTCACCTACAAGACCGATTCCCGTAATCCCGACACGGACGGCGACGGGCTGATCGACGGCGATGAGGTCAAGGTGCACAAGACCGATCCGCTGAACCCCGATACGGATGGCGACGGGCTCAAGGACGGCGAGGAAGTGCTCACCTACAAGACCAATCCGCTCAATCCCGACACGGATGGCGACGGGCTTTCGGACGGCGCCGAGGTCAAGACGCACAAGACCGATCCGCTCAACCCGGATTCCGATTACGACATGCTCAGCGATGGCGCCGAGGTCAACCAGTTTCACACCAATCCGCTCGATCCCGACACGGACAAGGGCGGTGTGCGCGACGGTCACGAAGTCCTGATCGACAAGACCGATCCGCTCATCGGCGATGATGATCTGCTCTTCTTCGAGCTGAAGATCAACTTCGACACGGATTCCGAC
The DNA here is from genome assembly GCA_949295265.1 of uncultured Verrucomicrobiota bacterium. Lineage (GTDB taxonomy): Bacteria > Verrucomicrobiota > Kiritimatiellia > RFP12 > UBA3636 > JAEDLN01. Next base: position 25,337 of record CASFKR010000022.1, read on the forward strand.
GTTATCAAGCCCGAATTCTACGCGCAGCTCGACAAGGTCGCCAAGGTGCTTCTCGAAGCGCCCAAAGCGACGGCCGTCATCGAAGGTCACGCCGACCAGCGTTCCACCTCGAAGCGCAACTACAACATCACGCTCTCGGAGCGCCGCGCCAAGTCGGTTGCGGCTTACCTCGCGGGCAAGGGTGTGGATGCCGCGCGCATGAAGGCCATCGGCTACGGCTTCGAGCATCCGAAGGCGGCCAACGACCCGAAGAACGGCAATCCTGACAACCGCCGCGTCGAGGTCTACATCAACGGCACGAATCCCGGCAAGGTCAACTACGTGAATCCGGACTGACGCTCTGATTCGCACCATGCCTTATCTCCGGCAAAAGCCGGATCCGAAACGGCCGGGGTTTTCGCCCCGGTCGTTTGTTTTCTGTCCGGTCCGGATTTTTCTTCTGCGGTCATCACGAAACGCAACGGCGGCGGTGCGTGGTTGTAGAAACCGGAAGCGGAAATTGCTATACTGCAAAGTATGAACGGAATCCGTAAACTGCCGATCGACGTCCAGTCCTTTGAAAAACTCCGCACAGGGGGATACCTCTATGTGGATAAGACTGATTTGGTTTACAAACTGGCAGCAGAAGGCTCGCAGTACTTTCTGTCGCGTCCGCGCCGTTTCGGCAAGAGCCTGCTGACCAGGACCTTGCAGGCCTACTTCGAGGGCAGAAAAACGCTTTTCAAGGGACTT
>CASFKR010000023.1 GCA_949295265.1 uncultured Verrucomicrobiota bacterium
CCGCCTCCGCCTCCAGCGCGGAAAGCGCGGCGGCGGCGAGCGGCGCGAATGCCGCTTCCGGAAAGGCGTCCACCGTCCCGCGGGCGGCGATGCGCTCGGCGGCGCGGAAGGCACCCACCTGCCCGGCATTGAGCGCGGAGCCGCCGGGACGCGTCACGCCGTGCGTGCCGTTGACCTCGCCCACGGGGTAGAGGCGGCGCAGGTTGACCGATTCCCACCAGAGGTCGGCCGCCAGCCCGCCGTTGTTGTGCTGGGCGCAGACGGCGATTTCCAGCGGAACGCGCGCCAGGTCGATGCCATGCTCGCGGTAGAGTGCGAGAGCCGGCTCGTTGAGGTGGCAGAGGCGTGCCACGGGCGTGGCAAGGAGGCAGCCGGAGCGCGCGAGGTAGTCGCGCGTTTCAGTGCCCAGCGCATCGAAGGAGAAATCGGCAGGGTCGGTGCGGTAATCGAGGTAGACGCGGCGCCCGCGGACGGCCGTTTCGATGTGCGTGAAGATGTCGATGAGCGAAGAGCCCGGCACATTCCCCACGGCAAACGGCCACTGATAGCCCTTGAGGAAGACCGCATCCTGCAGCGCGCCGAGGGACGGGAAATACTCGCGCAGAAACTCGCGCTTCACGCCGTCGGCGTCGACGGAAAGGAAGCGCGGCAGCACCTGCATGTAGCTGCCGCTCACATTCCAGCGGAAACCGACGGATGCCAGCCCGAACTGCGACTCGGCGAGATTGGCGGCGGTGGCGCCGGCGGCGAGGGCCAGCCCGATGCCGCCCGTGTGCACGGCGGGATAGACGCTGCGCTCGTAGAGCCCGCCGGGCCCGCCCGTCGCGAAGACGATGTGGTCAGCCTGGACGGCGGTGAGTTCACCGGAGAGCGAATCGATGAAAATGGCGCCGACGCAGCGCGTGTGCGCGGGGTCGGTGAGGAGACGCACGCAGACCTGGCGCTCCACGACGCGGATGTTGCGGCGCCGCACCTCCGCCGTGAGACAGCGGCACATGTCGCGCGACGTGTAGGGGCCGCAGCTCGTCGCGCGGCGGCGGGGATCATGATCCGTCTTGTACCCGATGTACTGCCCGAACACATCGTGCGGGAACGGAACGCCCAGATTGCACAGATGCGCGAAGGCGCGGACGCTCCCGGCGGCCTCGGCGAGCGCAAGATCGCCGTGCATGGCGCCGCTGGCCGCCAGATCGCGCGCCATGGCGGCCGGGGAATCCGCCTCGGCGCCATACATGCCGAGTTTGTAGTAAGTCTGCTTGTCGCTCCCCGTATTGAGGGACGTACCCATGCGGAGCCCCTCGGTGTACACGGCGAGGGAGGTCACCCCCAGCGCATGCAGACGAACGGCGGCGGCCAGTCCCGCCGCACCGCTGCCAATGACCAGTGCCGTCAGTTTTTCCATTGCGCGCCGCCTTGCTCCGGCTGCGGAAAGCCCGGGGTTCAGAAGCGAAGAACCGTGAGCCCGCCGTCGATATTGATGACTTCGCCCGTCGAGTACGCCAGCGAGCCTGTGGCGAGGGCGGCCACGGCGCGCCCGACGTCGGCGGGGGTGCCCCAGCGCTTCTGGAGCGTCAGACCGTCGGCAATCATTTTGTCGTACTTTTCGGCGACGCCCGCCGTCATATCGCTGCGGATGACGCCGGGGCGCAGTTCATACACGGGGATCTGCGCATCGGCGAGGCGAACCGCCCAGAGCTTCGTAGCCATGGCGACGCCGGCCTTGGAGAGGCAGTACTCGCCGCGGTTCACGCTCACATAGTCCGCGGAAACGGAGCCGATATTGATGATGCAGCGGAACTCCGTTGTTTTGGCGTCGGCGATCATGCGGCGCGCGGCGGACTGGGTCAGGAAGAAGGGCCCCTGCAGATTGGTGCGCAGCAGTTCCTCAAAACTCTCCTCGCTCATGTCGAGCAGGTCGCAGCGCACCTTCGGAGCGATGCCCGCATTGTTGACGAGCACCTCGAGCGAGCCGAAATCCGCCGTAAAGGCGTCGAGCAGGGCCTCGCGCGAAGCCGCGTCGGAAATGTCGCAGGCATAGGCGCGGACTTTGACGCCGTACGTCCCGGAAAGCGCCTGTGCGCGCGCCTCCGTCTCGGGACGCAGCGAGCGCCCGCAGAACCCGACGTTGAAGCCGTGCGCAACCAGTGTATCGACAATGCCCGCGCCAATGCCGCGGGTACCACCTGTGACCAGGACAGAAGCCATGTGACGGAATCCTCTTGAAGTTGTGGTACGGAGCCGGTTTTGCACGGGGCACCGGAAGAAAAGAGCGTGGCAGGGGCGTGTCAGAGCGTGCCGAACAGCCGGTCGCCGGCATCGCCGAGACCGGGCACGATGTATTTGCGCTCGTTGAGGCATTCATCCTCGACGGCGGACCACACATGCACATCGGGATGCTCGCGTTCGAGGCGGGCGAGACCCTCCGGGCAGCAGATCAGGTTGAGGAAAATGATGCGGTGATAGCCCTGCTTTTTGAGCGTAGTGACAGCATCGCAGGCGGAGCCGCCGGTTGCGAGCATGGGATCGAGCAGAACGGCCAGCGTATTCCCATCGGGCTTGGGGAGTTTCGCGTAGTACGGGATAGGCTCGGCGGTTTCCTCATTGCGCTGCATGCCGAGAACGCCCACGGAAGCGTACGGAACGAGGTTCAGCACGGCGTCAAGCATGCCCATGCCGGCGCGCAGGATGGGCACGAGCACGATGCGCGTGGCGATGGTGCCGCCCTCCATTTCGCGGAACGGGGTGCAGACCCGGCGCGGACCGGTTTCCAGATCCCGGAAAGCCTCGTATGCCAGAAAGGCGGAGATTTCTCCGGCCAGCTCGCGGAAGAGTTTGGGCGGCGTGGAGATGTCGCGCAACAGCGTGACGCGGTGCTGCAGAAGCGGATGCTCGAGAATCGTGTACATGGCGGAGGCGGGCGGGTTGGCGGGAGGAGAAAGAACTCAGCGCGGCGCGGACGTGCCGTACCAGCCGAGGATGCGCAGGAGCGGCAGCTCATGCGAAAGCTGGTAGACGGCCGCGATGGCTTCCGGATCGAGCGCGGGCGCATTCACATCCACAAAGAAGGCATATTCCCAGGGACGGTCCGGCACGGGCTGCGAACAGATCGAAGAGAGGTTCAGGGAACGGTCCACGAAGATGTTCAGCACGGAAGCCAGCGCACCGGCTCGGTCGGGCAGCTGCAGGAGTAGCCCGAGGCGGGAGGCGTCGGGCGTGAGGATCAGGTCGCGCGAGACGGCGACGAAGCGCGTCGTATTGCAGTCGGTATCGCAAAGATTCCCGGCGAGAATCTCGAGCTGATTGTCGTGCGCGGCTTCCGCGGAGCAGAGTGCGGCCTGAGCGCGGTCACCGGCGGAAGCGACGGCGGCGGCGGCAAAGGAGGTGTTCTCGGAGGTCTCGGTGCCCCAGCCGTGTTCCCGGATGGCATTTGAGCACTGGGCGAGCGCCTGCGGGTGGCTGACGACGCGGCGGATGTCGGAGAGGCGCGTCCCCGGAACGACCGCCAGACAGTGCGTGACGGGCATATCGATGGCGCGCACGATGTGCAGGTTGTGGCGGAGGAGACGGTAGACCGTGCCGACGGGGCCGCCCGTCGTATTGGCGAGCGGCAGAACCGCCAGATCGGTATTGCCGGAAACGACATGCTCGCAGGCGGCGGCGAACGATTCGCTGGGGAGCTGCTCGCAATTCGGGAAGAGCGCCTTGGAGGCGGCGGCGGAGAACGAACCGGCATTGCCCGCAAAGGCGACGCGGCGCACATTTTCGAGGGAGCCGTCGGCGTGAATGGGAAAGCCCGCAGCCTGGCGGAAGGCTTCCGCGCGGGTGTCGCGCAGATAATCGTACTGGCGCTCGCGCGAGAGGCGCATGAGCGTCTGGAGCATGCTGGCGGCGGCATCGGCATAGGCGGGGGTCGCCAGCGCGCGGACGTTGTCGATGACGACGGCTTCGCGCGCTTCGTCGTAGACGGCTTTTCCGGTCTCCGCCTTGGCGGCAATGACGCGCCCGGCGGCATCCATGCGGCGGCGCAGCAGCGCGACCATCTGGGCGTCGACGCGGTTGATTTCCTCGCGCAGGGAGGAGAGTTCGCTCCTGGCGGTCAGGTGCTTGCGCGCGTCATCCTCCGTGGGGCGGATGTACTGGCGCACGAGCCGCTCGAGCCCTTCCGTGTAGCTGCGGATGCCGAGCCCGCAGACCTGGCCCACGCAGGCGCCCTGAATGACGGAGACGCGGCGGAACGGCTCGCGCGTATGGATGTCGGAAATGTGCACCTCCATGACGGGCAGCTTCGTGAGCAGAAGCGCGTCCAGCAGCGCGTAGCTGTAATGCGTGTAGGCGCCGGCATTGATGACGATGCCCGCCGCGTAATCCATCGCCTGATGAATCGCGTGGCAGAGCTCGCCTTCGCCATTCGACTGGAAAAACCGCGGCTCCACGCCCAGTTCAGCGGCCTTTTCGGCGAAGGTCTTTTCGACGTCCGCAAGCGTGAAGGTGCCATATTGCGTGGGATCACGCTTGCCGAGCATGTCCAGATTCGGTCCGTTGATGAGCAGGACAACCGGACGCTCCGGTGTGTTTGGAGAGGAATCTTTCATGAGAACAGCGTACCAGAAACCGGCGACTTCCGAAAGGCGGGCTTTCGGCACTCAGCCGCGGAAAATCACGAACTTGCGGAAGACGTAATTGAACAGCGCGGAGGCAATCATGTTGGCGAGGAAGCCGTAGCTCGTGGCAATCCCCAGCCAGCGTACCAGCGCATACATCAGCCCGGTGCCGACGAGAATCGCCAGCCCGGCCACGGCCGTGAAACTCAGGAATTCGGCCCAGATCTTCATCCGCCCCGGAACGAAGACGAAACGCCGGTTCACCAGATAGCAGAAGACGTCCGACACGATGAACCCGGTGAAGTTCGCATAGCTCGCGTAGAGGGCGCGGGAGGATTCGTCGACGGGCGGCGGCGTCACGTGCAGCAGCGTCAGGATGGGGTCATCCGCCGTGAAGCACGGGAAGAGGAACCAGGCCGCCAGTGTGAAGGCAATGATATTGACGAGCGTGGCCAACCCGCCGGCAAAGCCGTACTTGACGAACTGAATGAGCGGGTGTGCGGAGCGGCCGTCGCCGAAAAATTGCGCAACGGCTTCTCGGAACGTGCGCGGAAAGGGAACGGGGGTGGCGGCAGCGGGTGCGGGTTCCTGTGACATGGCAACAGAAGAGGCGGAAAAGGGAGAGAAACGCCGTCTAGCGGTGGTGGCTGCTGGAAACGATGGAGAGAAATTCGGCGCGCGTCGCCGGGTCATCGTGGAAGCTGCCCAGCACGGCGGAGGTGGTCATCACGGCATTCTGCTTTTCCACGCCGCGCATCATCATGCACAGGTGCTGGCACTCCATGACGACGCCCACGCCCTCGGCATTCGTCTCATCGCGCACGGCGCGGGCGATTTCGTTGGTGAGGCGCTCCTGAATCTGGAGCCGCGCCGCCAGGCAGTCGGCAATGCGGGCGATTTTGCTCACGCCCAGCACGCGTCCGCGCGAGATGTAGCCCACGTGGCAATGCCCGAAAAAGGGCAGCAGATGGTGCTCGCAGAGGCTGAAAATATCGATGTCGTGCAGCACGACCATGTTGTCGGAGCCCGACTCGAAGATGGCGTTGTTGACGACGTCATGGACGCGCTCGCGGTAGCCGCGCGTCAGATACTGAAGAGCTTTTGCGAAGCGCTGGGGCGTGCGCAGGAGTCCGTCCCGGGACGGGTCCTCGCCGATTTCCTTGAGCAGTTCCAGGGCCAGTGCTTCTACGCGTTGTTCGTTCATGGCAAATGGGTTCGAACTCAATCATTGTCCCGGAGAAAAGCCTCCAGGCTCCAGTCATCATCCGCGTCCTCGCCGGATGCGCCGTCGGCATCGCCTTCCGCGGCTTCGCCCGCCTCCCCTGCTCCGTCTGCGCCATCGTCCCCGGCTGCATCCGGGGCGATGTTGTATCGGTACAAATCGGGGTCGTACTGCAGGGGGTCGGGGCCTTCCGAGAGCTCGCCGATGACAGCCGGATAATATTCCGGAGGAAGCCATTGCGGACGCTCTTCGACGCGCTCGACGGTGAACATCCAGTCGCCGTCCGCCCCGAAATTCACGTAGTGGAGGATGCGCGCGTCGCCGGGCGCGGGCAGGTGCCCCGCGATGTCGATGTCTTCGTACACGTCGACGTCGACCGTCTCCTTGAGCGGGTCTGCATCCAGGATGGCGGGAATGCAGTCGCGCGCGCCGGTGCGGTCCTGTGCGAGGAAGTAATAAAACGGATATTCCCCGTCGAACTGCACGGCGTCCTGAATGACGTCGTGCAAATCGTAGAGGTTCATGCCGGGCATCACCTCGACCATGCGGATGCAGGGAGCATCGAGGCGCGGACCGTCCACGCAGGTGACGCGGAGCCGCAGGACCTGCGGGCGCGGCGAAGGAATTGCGGAAGAAGAAGGAACGTCGCTCATGGTACAAAACCCGCTTTGCGGAGCAGGTCCTCCGTCACGCCGTGCGCTTCGCGGAAGCCCGCGGAAAGGAAATGCTCCACGTAGCGGCCCAGAATATCGGTTTCGAGGTTGAGCCGGTCGCCCGGTTTGCGGTCGGACAGCGAAGTTTCGCGCCAGGTCGTCGGGATGACGTCCACCTCGAAGAGCCCGGGCGAAGGCACGCCGGAAACGGTGAGGCTTACGCCGTCGAGCGCCACGGAGCCTTTGCGCACGATGTAGCGCGCGGCTTCTTCGGAGCAGGAAAGGCGCAGACGCCAGTCGCGCCCCTGCGGCACGATGGAGACAAAGCGCGCCGCCGCATCGATATGCCCCTGCACGAAGTGACCGCCCATGCGGTCCGTGGGGCGCACCGAGCGCTCGAGGTTGACGCGCGCGCCCGGCGCCAGTTCGGCGAAGGCGGTCTGGTTCCAGGTTTCCTCGAGCAAATCGGCGTCAAAGCCGTTTTCGCGCACGGCGGTCACCGTCAGGCAGCAGCCCTGCACGGCGATGCTTTCGCCCAGTTCGAGCGCATCGCCGCCCCAAGGGGCCGCCTCGATGATGCATTCGCGCCCGCGGCCGGACAGGCGCACGCCGGTGAGTTTGCCGACGGTTTGAACGAGTCCTGTAAACATGGCGATCAGCAGGATGAAAGGGGTTCTGGGCGATACCGGAGGAGCAGGTCCGGACCGAAGGTCTGCGTGGCAAGGAGGTGGAAGCGGGGCGCGGTCGGCAGATCGAAGGGCTGTCCTCCGAAGGTGCGCCGCGCGCCGGCGCCGAAGATTTTCGGCGCGACAAAGAGCGCCAGCTCATCGATGAGCCCCTGCGCGATGAGCGACGTCGCCAGGGCGGCACCGCCTTCGCAGAGCACATGGAGAATGTCCGCCTTGCCGAATGCGTGCAGGAGGGCCTCCAGATCAAGCTCCGGCGGCTGCACGGCGCCCTGCGTACCCGCGGGGAAGCGCAGCGGCAGTTCCCACACCTGCGCACCCGCGGCGGACCACGCCGCACGAACCTCCGCCGGGCACAGCGGCGAGGTCACCAGGATGGTCTGCTCCGCATGCCCGTCGGTCAGGACCTGTGCCGTGGCGGGGACCCGCCCGCGCGCATCCAGAATGCAGCGCAGCCCCGGCAAGCCGGCATAGCCCGGACGCTCCGTTTTGCGCAGTAGCGAGGGATCGTCCGCCAGTGCCGTGCCGCTGCCGACCAGGACCACGTCGGCGCGCTGCCGCATCCGGTCCACTTCCGCACGGGCTTCCGGCGACGTAATCCAGCGGGAAACCCCGGCGTGGTCGGCGATGGCGCCGTCGAGCGTCTGCGCCATTTTGAGCGTCACATACGGGAGCCCCGTCCGGTTGTGCTTGAAAAAAGGTGCCAGGATGGCCTCTGCGGCCTGACGCTCCGGCGATGTTTCCGGCAGCAGTTCCACGGCCACGCCCCTGCCACGCAGGACATCCAGCCCGCGCCCCTGATGACGCGGATTGCGGTCGATCGTGGCGACCACCACGCGGGTGATTCCCGCCGCCAGAATGGCTTCGGTGCAGGGGCCGACCCGCCCCGCCGTCGAGCAGGGCTCGAGCGTCACGTACATCGTCGCGCCCTGTGCGCCGCCCGGCGGCAGACGGCTCAGCGCATCGGTTTCCGCATGGAGCCCGCCGGCGCGGCTGTGGTGTCCGCGCGCAAGGACGCGTCCATCCCGGACAATAACGGCTCCGACCGGCGGATTCGGGCGGGTGCCGCCTTCTCCGAGACGGGCCTCCTCCAGCGCCAGGCGCATCCATGATTGTTCCGGGAGATTCATTTGGACGATTTTCTTTGTATGTCGAAGATTGACAAAAAATGGTACCAAAATCGCTACCCCCGCTCAATTCACCACGCCTGCAAATGACGCCCGGATGGATTGCACGGAGCGCGGTTGCTCCGCTTCGTGTCCCCACGGACATTCCGGCCAAGGTGTCACGGCCGACGCGAAATCGGAATCATCGGGAAATGCCGGCGCAAAAAAGCCGCCATGCCCCGGAGGAGCAAGGCGGCAAACGGATCGGGCGATCAAACCTGACGGATGTCAGAGGATGCGGATGACAAAAGGCCCCGAGGCAAAGGGCGACTTCCAGTAGACGAGCCAGTTGCGCGCACTGCCGTCGACCATCAGGCCGAAGGTTGCGGGTCCGGGATAAGCGTCGGAAGCCAAATCGCTTTCGGTCAGCTCCGTGGTTACGGCATCCCACCAGTCGCGGTCCATCGGACGGCAGGCGTAGATGACGCAGGGGTTTTTGCTGTCTGTCGTGCTGAAGGACTGCGTCGCATACGAGACGGGCGCCTCGCCGAGGAAGTAGATTTCCACGCCGGGCGTCATCTGCGTGAAACTGTCTTTGCCAAATACCGAGGCATAGCGCGGCAACGTAATTTTAGGCGATTTGACCCGGTAAAAGCACTGTCCCGGAAAGTTTGTCAGTGCCGGATTCAGGAGCTCTAGGTCGCACGTGATGGAAGAGCAGTTGTAAAAAGCGCTCTGTCCGATCTCGGTAAGCGAGGACGGCAAAAACGGTGTAATGGAAGAAATGGATGTTGAGGAAAAGCACTCTTTACCGATGCTCTGCAGCTGATTTCCCAACACCACGCGCTTCAGATTGCCGCAATTCTTGAACACCGAGGGCCCCAGCGACACGACATTCGGCATCTCCACCGAAGTGATGTACGAACAGTTGTAAAAGGCATTTTCCTTGACTTCTGTGACCAGAGGCATGGAAAAATCTCCGCCCAGAGAGCGACAGGTGGAAAATACGCGGTCACCGAGGTCGGTCAGCGCCTCCAGGTTTGTCGGCGAAAAGGTCGCCAGTGCGCCACAGCCGCCGAAACCATTGGATTCAATGGTGTGAACCTGCGCATTCAAGACCACATTCGTCAGGGAAGTGCAGTTCTGGAAAGCATTTCTACCGATGGCCGTGACATACGGCAATTCCGCCGAAGGAATACCGGAGCACTGGTAAAAGGTATTCATCTCAATCGACTGAATTTCCGGATTGCGGAGCGTCAGCGCGCCTTCCAGCCTGCAATTGACGAATGCACGGTCTCCCAGAGAGGTCAAGGTATCCGGCAAAAGCGGCGTCACAGACGCCAGTGCTCTGCACCCGTTAAAGGCGCCCGATCCAATCTTCTGCAGATTCGCGCTCAGCACCGCATTGGTCAGCGCCGTGCATCCATCCAAAACATTATTATGGAGAGCCAGCACGGTATCCGGCATCAGAATGGAGGTAAGAACCGTGCACTGCCACAGGGCATATTCGGTAAACTCCGAAAGCGTCAACCCGGTATCGGTTTCGAGCCCGCGCAAATCCAGATCGCCCGTCCCGGAAATATACGCACGCTGCCCCGCTGATCTGCTCAATCCAAGCGAGTAATTGCCATCGGACAATCGGTTGACGCGCAGCGTCCAGTTGCCGTCGGAAATGGTTCCTGCGCCCGAATCGTAGGTCCATGCAGCCGTTGCCGGCTGTACAAGAATAAAGCCCGCCATCAAGCCGACCAAAAAGGAACCGCTCCGTTTCACCATAAAATCTCCGTTTCAAGGTTTCAGAAAAGAGACAGAAAAAGAGAGTCTTTGACTCCCGATTTTTTCCTCTGTCTCTCCCTACCGCCGCTTACCATAGCACATTTTTTCTGCAAACTACTAATTTTCACGAAGTTATCCGGTTTTCTCAAAAAGAATCACACTTTCTTTAAACCGCTCACCGGAAGCCGCTTTTCACGGATGCGCCGCTGCATCCGCGCAGAAAGGACGGGATGAATCGGAGCCGATGCGCGGAGCAAGCGCCCCCCCGCTTCTGCCCCGCCGGGACCACCGGGAGTGGGACACCGGGACTACTGCGGAACCCGGAGAGCTTCTTTTACACACACGCATCAGGATTCGCTTCGCTCATCCTTCGCAGTACCGTTCGACCCCTTCAGGGTCGGAAAATAGGGAGTTACCTGCCTCGGGATTCGCTCGCGCTCATCCCGAGGTTAAGCATCCTTCGACTCCCCCAGAGTCGTGGCGGCGTGGCCTCCATGGCGGGCGCATGCACCCTGATTATCTGCGCTGGCTCCATTGCCCTGGGACCACTGCTGTGGGGCTACTGGGAGTACCGCGCCGGATTCTGCTGCGTGCTGGCGAGCCGTCGTGTCCGTCGTGTTCGTCCTGTTCGTCGTGTCCGTCGTGTTCGTCCTGTCCGTCCTGTTTCAGGCTCCGTTGCGCTGACTTCGTTCAGGCGGCTCTGCCGCCGAGAAAAAGTTCTTATTTGACACCTTGGTCGGAACGTTAGTGGAGACTTCTGAAGGGGGCTTCGCCCCTCCGTGTGGCTCAATTATCTTAACGCATCGCGAGGCTGAGTTTCACAACCTTCCTCCGTGTGGCTCAAAAATCCTGGATAAGCCTGAAATCAATGGATTCGACGGGCGCAGCCGATGCAGAAAATCGGGCGGCCGGGACGCTCCCGGGCCGCTGATTTTGCCCCTCCCCGGCGATGCCGATGATTACGGATTGGCCCGGTCGGCGGCGGCTTTTTCTTCGGCGGCCTCTTCGAGGTCGCGGCGGGAGGGCTTTCCCCACAGGACGGAACTGGACCAGACGGGGCTGGAAAGCGGACCCGTAGCCCGCACGCCCAGCGCACTCGAAATGGGCCACTGCAGGTAGTAGAAGGCGCGCCCGATCAGCGTTTTCTTGTTCAGCAGATGGAGTTTGACACGCAAATCCACCTCGTCATCCGTCCAGATGGCGCCCTGTCCGGTAAGGCCGAACGAACTGCCGCTGATCCGGAACTGGTCGAGATTGATGCGCCGGCGGTAAATCCTGCCCTCCGTCTGCAGGTCGTCGAGATTGACGAGGAAGTTGACGCCCGGAATGACGTTGGCCAGATGGTCCGTGAGCCCCATGAACAGAGGCAGCCGGAAAATGTGACCGGCACGGATTTTGAGTTTATACTCCCCTTCCGTCTCGGCCAGTTCCCCGCTGATCAGATCCTGAAAGGGGCCCTCGGACCGGAAGGTGAAAAATGTGCGCCCCTCCGTTTCCACCTCCAGATTCGCGAACAGCTTTGCGAGACGCGACCAGCTGACGCGCTCCCCTTCCGCCTGAAACTGAAGCCAGGGATTTTGCATCGATCCCGCTTCTTCGCGCAGCGGGAAAATGAGCTTTGCCGTCCCGGAAAAAGCGCCTCCGAACAGATCGGCGTCGATTCTGGAGGTCTCCAGCACATTGTCCTGCAGCCGGAAAGAGCCGCGCAACCGCTCAAAGCGCGCCGGTTTTTCTCCGGTGATGTTGCAGCCGGGCGAAAGGACGGAGACCGAGAGATCGGTGCCGGACCAGCCGTCCTCCGCGCCGTACGCATACACGCCGGATGCGGTGACAATGGACGGATTGTCGAAAGAGAGCGGCGGCGCGTCCTCCTCCTTTTCGACGAGGCGGATCAGCCGGAACAGGTGCGAAGGGTCGATGGTGGAGTCGCCTTTGAAGGTAATCCGCCTGTTGACGGTATCGATATCTAACTGTCCGTCTGCCGACCCTTCCGGCCGCTCGATATGGATGGGATTGATGCGGACATGCTGCCAGGCGCCATCGCCGGAGACGGTAATCAGCCCGCGGCAAACGGTGAGCGGCACGCCCGAATACTTGAGATTCTGGCCGTTCAGACCGATGGCGAGGTGGCGGACATTTGCGTCCGGATCGTAGCGGTAGGAGACGCGCACGTGGGGGGCGGTCCGCGGGAAGGAAAACCGCGCAATTTCGGCGGAAATATCCTCCTCGTCGAGAGCCTCCAGGAGCGGGCAGAGCTTATTGGGGTCGAGCGTTCCCGCGCCCGTAGCCTCGTACGAATACCGCGCCGGATTGAAGGCGAAGGACGAAATAAGAAACTGCTGAAACGGTTCACGCGGCGCATCGACGCGCAGGCTGGCGCCCTTGACCTTGAGGACGCCCTGTTCGCACAGCAGGGTACCCCGCATATCCCGCGCGCGAAACCCGAAAACGTCGAGCGAGCGGCACGCAAAGTCAACCGGAGAAAAATCCTTCAGGAGCGTCCCGGTGAACGATGAGGACGGGCCGGTGTCGCCCGTGCCGCTTTCCGGAGAGGTCGAGGGCGTGGTGGGGGCCTCCGGCGCCGCCGGCGCAGTGGGCACCGAAAGACTGACGATGGAAAGCTGATCCACGAAGATGCTCCGAATCCACGCCCCGGACGGCGCGCTCAACCGCGGCCGGAAGGCAATGTTCACCCCATGGCTTTCCGCAATCGGCGTGGAAACGACGCCCTTGGGGTAGATGCGGACGCCGCCGATGCGCAACCGGAGCGTCGCCACCGAAAACGACACCCGGTCCAGTTCAACCGAAAGCGCATCCGTGGAGGCGAATTCGCAGATGCGGTCGACCCACGGCTGCGGCAGCCCGACCGCCGCCAGCCGCGTGAAAATCCCCGCCGCCAGCAGGAATACGAGCGTCAGCAGCGTCAGGAAAATCCGCCGCCGGTGCAGACACGCCCGGTATTGCTCCAGCCGCTGTTTGAGGGCCTCACTGCTGCGAAAAGGAACCGCCATGCCGTCACCCGCCATCGGTTGGGGTTCAGTGGAACATCAGCCGGACATAGCTCAGCGCCAGCCGGGGTCCCCAGAAGAGCCACGTCAGGGCTGCCAGCGACAGATACGGTCCGAAGGGAATGCGGTCCAGCAGCGAACGCCGCCGCGACAGCAGAAGCGGAATGGCAATGAGCGTGCCGAAAAAGGCGCCGCCCAGAATCGTGAAGAGCGCGGCCTGCCACCCCAGAAAGGCGCCGATGGCGCCGATGAGCTTGATATCGCCGAAGCCCATCGCATATTCATCGGGACCGATCCGCCCGCGTTTGCGGAAAATCCAGGTACCCGCCAGCCGGATGAACTGGAGCGGAACAAACCCGGCACAGAGCCCCAGCAGCGAGCCGCACAGCCCCTGCCAGACGGTCTGCGCCCGCACCACCTCGATAAACCACGAATCCGAACCGGGGTCATACACCGGAAAGACCGACAGTTGCAGCGCCGGCACCAGCATCGAAAGAACGGGCCCCGCCACCATCCCGCCGATGGTCACGCTGTCCGGCAGGATGAAATGGTCGAAATCGATAAACGTGCCCACCAGCAGCCCCGACACGAAGAGCCAATACACGGGCACAATGCGGAAGGAGCGCACAACTTCCTCCACGCTTGCATCGGGACCGAACAGCGGCGTTAAACCCAGCGGCGCATGCGCACCGGCGGGCGGATACAGACAGAAGACCGCGAGGAAGAGAAACGCCGTCAGCAGCTCAATGCCCGCATAGCGGAAGCTGAACGGGGCGCCGCACTTCGTGCATTTGCCGCGCAGCGCGAAGTAGCTCAGCACCGGAATGTTGTGGTACCACGGAATCAGGGAGCCGCACGACATGCAGTGCGAGCGCGGACGCACGACCGACTGCCCCAGCGGAATGCGGTAGATGCACACGTTGAGAAACGAGCCGATGCAGGCACCGAGAAGAACGCTGAAGACGGCCATCCAGGCCCAAAAGGCGCCCGGAAGCCCGGCACTGTTGCGGACGGCGATTTCGACGGCGGGACTCATGCGTCAGCCCCCGCCGCAGGCGCCGGATCCGGCGCGGGCAATGCCGCCGGAGCCTCCGGGGCGGCGGCGGGCAGGGCTTCGGAACGCGCCTCCTCTTCGAAGAGGAAGGCATCCGGCTTGTCCGGATCGGGGGAGACGCGGATGCGGCACGGCGGCGTGAAGCGGTCGCGCAGAAGCGCGTCCGCGAGCGGGTCTTCGAGGCGGCTCTCGATGGCGCGGCGCAACGGGCGCGCGCCGTACGCGGGATCGAGCCCCGCCTGCGCCAGCGCATCCACGGCGGCTGGCGTGAGGTTGAGATCGAGCCCCCGCTCCGTCAGGCGGGCGCGCAGCGAGCGCAGCTCGATTTCGATGATCTGCTCGACATCCGCTTTTTCGAGACGGCGGAAGACGAGCATCGCGTCGAAACGGTTGAGCAGTTCGGGCCGGAATGCGCGGCGGGCCGCTTCGAGCACCACGCTCTTGAGCTGCTCCTGACCGGCCTGCTCCTCCGATGCCACAAAGCCGAAGGGGCGCGAACTCCGTGCGGCATCCACACCGAGGTTCGAGGTGAGGATGACGACCGTATTGCGAAAATCGACCTTGCGCCCCTGCCCGTCCGTGAGGTGCCCCTCATCGAGAATCTGCAGGAAGGTCTGCAGCACATCGGGATGCGCCTTTTCCACCTCATCGAAAAGCACCACGCTGTAGGGACGGCGGCGCACGCGCTCCGTGAGCTGTCCGCCCTGCTCGTAGCCGACGTACCCGGGCGGCGCACCCACGAGGCGCGAAACCTCATGCCGCTCGGCATACTCGCTCATATCCACCTGAATGAGCGCCTTTTCGTCGCCGAAAATCTGCTCGGCGAGCGTGCGCGCCAGCAGCGTCTTGCCGACGCCGGTGGGACCCAGGAAGAGGAAGGAGCCGATGGGGCGGCGCGGGTCGCGCAGCCCCGTACGGGAGCGGCGCAGGGCGCGCGCAACCGTCTCGATGGCCTCGGGCTGCCCCACCACGGCGGCGCTCAGTTCCTTCTCGAGGTTGAGCAGGCGCTTCATCTCATCGCGCCCCATCCGCTGAACGGGGATGCCCGTATTGCGGGAGAGCGTGAGCGTGATGTCGTCTTCGGTGATGTAGACCGGGCGGCTGGAAAGGTTCTTCTCCCACGCTTCGGACTCCTGCGCGAGGGTCTTGCGCAACGCCAGCAACTTGTCGCGGTAGCGCGCGGCGGCTTCGAAGCGCATTTCCTTGACGGCGAGGTCTTTCGCCTTCTGGAGTTCCACGACCTGGGCCTCGCCCCGGCTGATTTCCTCCGGGCGTGTGGAGGCGGCGATCCGGGCGCGGGCGCCCGCCTCGTCGATGAGGTCGATTGCCTTATCCGGCAGATAGCGTCCGGAAACGTAGCGGGCGGAAAGCCGGGCGGCGGCCTCCAGGGCTTCGGGCTCGTAAATGACGTTGTGGAACGCCGCATAGCGCGGCGCAATGCCCTCGAGGATTTTGATGGTTTCCCCGACGGTCGGCTCATCGATGCGCACCATCTGGAAGCGGCGTTCCAGCGCGGGATCCTTTTCGATGGACTTGCGGTATTCATCGAGCGTCGTCGCGCCGATGCACTGCAATTCGCCGCGTGCCAGCGCGGGCTTGAAAATGTTGGCGGCATCCATCGAGCCCTCGGCGCTGCCGGCGCCGACGAGCGTGTGGATTTCGTCGATGAACAGAATGATGTTCCCGGCGCGGCGGCATTCGTCGATGACGCGCTTGATGCGCTCCTCGAACTGGCCGCGATACTTCGTGCCCGCCACGAGCAGCGTCAGGTCCAACGAGAAAATCCGTTTATTGAGCATGGCGGCCGGAACGCGTCCGGCGGTGATGGCCAGTGCCAGCCCTTCGACGACGGCCGTCTTGCCGACGCCCGCTTCGCCGACGAGCGCCGCATTGTTTTTGGTGCGGCGGCAGAGAATCTGCACGACGCGCTCCAGCTCGGGCACGCGCCCGACCACGGGATCGAGCTGCCCTTTGGCGGCCAGTTCCGTCAAATCGCGTCCGAACGCGGAAAGCGCAGGCGTACGCCGCGGAGCGGAGCCGGACGGCGGACGCGGCGGCGGAGGCGGCCCGGCTTCATCGCCCGGGCCCTCGGGCGCATCCCCCGGGAACTCCGGCGGCAGGAGCGGCGGCGTATCTCCCGGGCCCTCGCCCGGTTCCTCGCTCCCCTCTTCAGCACCCTCGTCGGGACCTTCCCCGGAAAACTCCCCGCCCTCATCATCGGGCGGAGCCTCTTCGCCGCTCATGACGGCGGAAAGCGCATCCTGCACCTTCGCGAGGTCGACCTTCAGGTCGGAGAGCACTTTGCAGGCGACGCCCTCGCCCTCGCGCAGAATCGCCAGCAGAATGTGCTCCGAACAGACGAGTCGGGAATGCATCGCAAAAGCTTCGCCGAAGGCAAATTGCAGCACCTTTTTGGTCCGCGGGGTGAACGGGAGCATCCCGATTTCGTCGGTGGTTCCCCCGCCCTGCGAAACCAGTTTTTCGATGCCCCAGCGGATGTCCTCCGCGGAGATGTTCAGGCGCTGAAAAACGTCATGCGTGCGGCCTTCCGTCAGGCTGGCCAGCCCCAGGAGCAGATGTTCGGTGCTGACGGCGGACTGACCGAAGCCGTGCGCCTCGCGATTCGCAATCTGAATCGCCTTTTTGGCGTCTGGAGAAAGATGGTCAATGGGTGCGGACATAGTTGCGAAAAAGGGAAAGGTGGTGCGCCCCGCGCCCTTGTGCTGCCGGGCTGCCGGGCTGTGCAGGACAAAGCGGGCACCCGGCAACGGAAAATCCCGATGCTGGACGTGTCAAAAACCGGCACATCCGCAGGCGCTCGCGCGCGTAAGAAAAAAACGCATCCGGCAAAGCCGGAATGCAGAAACCGTGATGTGACGGTATGGTAAGCATTCGCCCCTGCCGTGTCAAACCGCCGCCCCCGCAGGTTTATCCCGGATTTGTGAGCCACATGGAGGAAGGACGCATCGAAGCCGCCGTCAAACCCGGGAAGATCAGCTCAGCACTTCGCGCCAGTCGGAGAGGGTGCGGGTTTTGGTGGAGAAGACGGCACCGATTTTGTGGAGCGTGCGGGCAGCGCCGGCGTAGGGCTTGGCATAGCCGTTGCGCTCAATCTGATCGAGCGCCTCCTCCACAGGTTTGTCGACCTTGAATTCGAAGAGGTAGACGTGCTCGGGCGTTTCAACCACGCTGTCGATGCGCCCCTGGGACGTGTGCTTCTCCGTATGGACAAGCTGCCCCGTCAGCAGGAAAATGCTGGCGACCACATTGCGGAAAACGCTCTCCGCTTTTATCGCTGCATCCGGTCCCTCGTGGTATGGAAGTTTGGCGAGATGACGCTGCAAACGATTCATGACAGATTCCGTGCGACCAGCTTTGAAATCGCGAAACATCGGAGAAATCTCAAGTTCATCGCGATCGGCGCACACGCTGCTCGTAACATAAGGAATCAGCGTTTCCAGGAAAGCATAACGCACCTCATCGTTCGGGTAATCGAGCGTGTACTCAAGGCTCTCTGAATCGTAGCTTTTAATCGTGATGTAGCCAGCCTGAAAAAGGTATGTCAGCGGATTATTGTTGTCCTCGTACGAACTGGTGAGCGCGGCGGCACTGACGATAATCTCGTCCTGTGCGGGAAGTTCGCGCAGTTGCTCGGCGTTTTTCTGGAGCGCGGTAATCAGGGAAGAGGGGGTTGCGGAATCAAACCAGTAGGTGCCGAAATCCTTGTCGTCCAAGGCATTGATGAGACTGAACGGATTGTAGACGCGCTCGCCATCCGGGTGAAAGCGATAGCCGTCATACATCTTGCGGAGTTTGTCCAGACATGCCTCGCGGGTCAATCCCTTCTCATCCGACATCACATCGATTTCCGGGCCGAACGTCGCCTCCAACTCCGCCTGCGTGATGCCGCAGAGCGTGGCGTATTCCCGTTTCATCGAAAGATTCTTGAGCTGGTTGAGGTCGCTGAAGATGGAAACCTTTGCGAACTTCGTGATGCCGGTAAGCCACGCAAAGCGGAAACAATGCCCCATGCTTTTCAGGTTGCCGTAAAACCCCTTGAGCGTGGAGCGAATCCGTTCGCGCTCCTCGCCTTCGGTCTCCAGAAGCGGCTTGTCGTACTCATCCACAAGCAGAACAACCTGTTTACCCGTCTTCTCCCGAATCTCACGGACGAGATTCCGGAAACGTAATGCGGGCAAATCACTTTTCTTTGCGATGCCAAACGCTTCCTCCCACAACTGGAGATGCTCATCCATCGCAAAATCGAACATGCCCGGATAATTGAAGTTAAAACCCGCGAAATCCAGATAGAGTACCGGATATTCTTGCCATTCGGTCTCCAGTTTCTCGATGGCAAGCCCTTTGAAGAAATCTTTCTTGCCTCCGAAGTACGCTTGCAACGTCGTGGTCAGCAAACTCTTTCCGAAACGGCGCGGGCGCGAAAGAAAGTACTGTTTGCCTTCCGTAACCAGCTTATAAATCAAATCCGTCTTATCCACATAGAGGTATCCCTCTGTGCGGAGTTCTTCGAAGGACTGGACGCCGATGGGCAGTTTGCGGAGTGCGTTCATGGTTTCAGTATAGCAATTTCCGCTCCCGGTTTCTACAAGGCCATGCATCAGGTTTATCCCGGATTTTCAAGCCACACGGAGAAAGGCCGTAAAACTCAGCTTCGCGAAGAATTTAGAAATTTGAGCCACACGGAGGGGCGAAGCCCCCTTGTAAAGTCTCCACTAACGTTCCGACCAAGGTGTTAAATAAGGACTTTTCTCGGCGGCATAGCCGCCTGAATGAAGTCAGCGCAACTATTGGAGCGATGGTAAAGCTGTTTTATTGAACTTTCGGGTGAAAAGTATTTGCGGACTTTTTTTCAGGGGTATCTAGCTTGAAAAGCGGCTCCAGAAGCCGTTTTTCAAGATTTCTGAATCATTGATCCCGAAAAAAAACTGGGATAAGTCTGCGCACAGATCAGGAAACGAAAATCGCGGCTAAAGGGCTTCTGCAGAAACACCTGACGGAGCAAACCCAAGGCGGTCTCCCAGGCAATCCCCTTCCGCCGGACGGCGGCCTCGATTCCCGGCGGAAACAGGCATTTGAAAGAAGAGCGGCCATTTTCTACAATACTTGTCGGCAGACACACGCCACCCTTTTTCAACCGCCACCAAAAGGTATTTATGGAATTCACTGTACTGGACCCGAGCGTTTCCGGCTTCTGGTCCGTCATTCCGCCGCTGGTCGCCATTATTCTGGCACTGGCGACCAAGGAAGTTATCTCCTCCCTGATTATCGGCATTCTCGCCGGTACCGCGATTTACACGTGTTTCATGCACCAGCCCGTCATCATGGTGCTGCAGAACACGGTGGGACTCATGGCCGTCAAAATCGGCGAAAATGCGTCCATGGTTCTCTTCATGGCCCTGCTTGGAGCGCTGGTATCCGTCATCACCTCCGCAGGCGGCTCCAAAGCCTACGGCGAATGGGCATTCCGCAAGCTCAAAGGCAAACGCTACGCCTCGCTGATGACAGCGCTGCTGGGTATCATCATCTTCATCGATGACTACTTCAATGCGCTGACCATCGGCACCGTGATGCGGCCCGTGACGGACAAGTTCAAAATTTCGCGCGAAAAGCTTTCGTACTTCATCGACTCCACCGCGGCGCCCGTCTGCATCATTGCGCCCATTTCCTCCTGGGCGGCGGCGGTTTCCGGCTTCATCGAGGGGGAAGACGGGCTCTTCCTGTTCATCAAAGCCATCCCGATGAACCTGTATGCGCTACTCACCATCTTCATGGTGTTCTGGATCGCTTTCCGCCAGAAGGGCGATTACGGTCCGATGGCGGCCGCGGAACGCGCGGCGGCAGCGGCGGACAGTCCGGGCGACCTCGAAGACGTGGAGCTGGATGAAAATGCGATGGCCGACGTCAGCGAAAAGGGGCATGTGCTCGACCTCGTCCTGCCCATCCTGTTCCTTTTCGCCTTTTCCATCCTCTCGATGCTGTACTACGGCGGCTTCTGGGAGGTCCCGGAAGGCGGCGAAACGCGCTCATTCTTCCGGCAGCTTTCGGATGCCTTCGGCAACACCTCGGCGGGACCCGCCCTCGCGCTGGCGGGCATGTGCTCGATTTTCGTCGCATTCCTGCAGTTTGTGCCGCGCCGGGTGCTCTCCTTCCACGACTTCTTTGACGCGTTGACGCGCGGCGTCAAGACGATGGTTCCGGCGCTGATCATCCTCACGCTGGCGTGGACCATCTCCGGCGTCTGCCGCGACATGCTCAACACCGGCGAAGTCGTCTCCCACTGGGTAAAGATGTCCAAGCTCTCCATCGGGTTTGTCCCGGTGCTGCTCTTTGTGGTCGCCGGCGCGCTCTCGTTCTCCACGGGCACCTCGTGGGGCACCTTCGGCATCCTGATTCCGATCGGGCTGGCCATTTCCGGCGCCATCGACCCCACCATCAACAACCTCGTGCTCTCCGCCATTCTCGCGGGCTCGGTGCTGGGCGACCACTGCTCGCCCATCTCGGACACGACGATTCTCTCCTCGACGGGGGCGGGCTGCTTCCACATCAACCACGTGGAGACGCAGATTCCGTACGCGCTGACCACGGGCGCGGTCTGCGTGATCGGCTATGCCATCGCCGGCGGGCTCCACGAAAGCGGGCTCCCCTACTGGAGCGTCACCGGCATCTCCTGGGCCATCACGTTCGGGCTGCTGACGGTTCTGCTCATCGTGCTGCCCATCGTCTGGAAGGGCAGGCGCTACGAGTATCCGGTCGTCCGAAAGCACCGGCACAACGCCTAATCCAGGTCGCGCCCGGGCATTTCCTCCTCTTCCAGACCGAGGAAATGCCCGAATTCATGAAGAAGTGTCCGCTCGATTTCCCCGGCGAACACTTCTTCATTTTCTTCGCTGTATTCCCAGAGGTTGAGCAGGAAGAGATAAACGACTGGCGGCTCATCCGCCAGCCGCGCATCCGGATCGCGCATCGAAGGGCCGAGGAAGAGCCCGAGCGTATCGGGCTCCGTACCCTCCGCGAGGAGCCACGCCGGGACGCGCCCCTCGAAGTAGACGGTTACCTCGCCGAGCGCCTCCGTGATGGTCGGCGGCAGCCGCTCCAGCAGGGCGGAGAGAATCTCCTCCGCCAGCGGCTCCAGCGCGGCGCGAAGCGCTGCCTCGCCCGCCGCCGCATGCCGTCCCCGGTTTCCGCGCTTTGCCGCCATGGCGCCGTATTCCCGTCTTCCCAGGGGCGCGGCTACGCCGCTTCCCGGAGCTGCTCGAGCTTCTTGAGCGCGTCCGGCGGAAGCCCTTCGAAGCGCTCCTCCTCCGGCAGTTCGCGCCCGCCGCCGCCCGCGCCGGGCTGCGCCTCCACGGCGGATGCCGCAGGCTTGGGCCACACGACGTAGACCGGACAGTGGTCGGACACCGGCGTCTGCGGCACAATGAGCCGCGCCGCAGGCGCCTCCAGCCCCCGCGAATAGAGCCGGTCGAACACCGCATCCGGGTAGATTTCGTTGCCGGGAAGCGTTGTGCGCTCCGCCAGCGGCACCTCCGCAAAGGCATCCTGGAAACCCGCCTCCGTCAGGTAGGAACACGTCTTTTCCTTCGCGAAACGCCCGTCCTCCGGCGAGGTATTGAAGTCGCCGCAGATGACGACCGCCACGACGTTCGTCCCATCGACGCCCTGCTCGCAGAGCGCTTCGGCATGCGCCAGCACCTGCCGGGCGGACGCCTCGCGCTTGAGCCGGTTCAGCACCGCCAGTTTGTCCGGATGCTCCGCCTCTTCGGGGATGTAATTGCTCTTCAGGTGAACCCCGTAGACGGCGACAAAGGCGCCATCCACGTCGAGAACCGCCCAGCTGAACCCGCGCGGCGGATTGATGAAACCGGACGCATGGTATGGCTCGGCACCCGAACGCACCGCCGGATACCGGCTGAAAATCGCAATCTGCTGCAACGCGCGGTTCGTGGGGTCGTACAGGAAATCGGAGCAGACCACCGGACGGAATGCCGGGTCCCGCAACGTCCCCGCCAGCGCCTGACAGGTTTCCTCATCGCGGATTTCCACCGCCACAAAGACATCCGGCACCCCCGCCCGGCGCAGAACCCGGCCCGCCGCGAGAATTTTCTCCCCTTCGACGGCTGCATTCTGCGGCTCCGGTCCGCCGGCCGGGAACCATTCCATGTTCCAGATGGCGACGCGCAGCCCGTTCTCGACCGCCGGGACGCGTCCCTTGGGCGACCAGAACATGGCGCACAGAGAAAGCGCCAGTGCGGCGCCGATCAGCAGCGTAGCCTTTGTTTCCGTTCGATTCATCGTTTTCTTCCTGATGGGTACTGCGTTGTTCCCCGGTGCCGGACCGGTCACTTATCCGCTGGCCAGCGCAGTGTGGTGACCGAGCGCGCCGGAAGCGTTACCGTGATGTGTTTCCGCGCGGGCGCTGCCGTCGGGAAACCGACGCTCAGCGTGCGGGCACCGCTGTTTTTGTTGAGGAGTACCAGCCCGTATGTGCCGTCGGGATTTTCGAATCCGCAGGCCCGGACAAACCAGCCGCCCTCGTCCCCGGTGCCGATGCGGACGGCGCCCGGAGAGGCTGCCGCCGAAAAGTGGCACATCAGGTAGTAATGCGAATTGCGGTGGAGCGCCGTCTGCGTGACGGCATCCAGATCCACCGCACCAAAGCAGGACTGACATCCGCCCGGACGGTTCGGCTCGCCGCCTTTATCGACGGGGCGGCCCTTTTCAAAGGGGATGGAGAGCATCAGGTTCCACACCCAGATGGCGGAGCAGCCATGGCGGAGCGGCGCGAAGGCGATGGCTTCAAGGTTGCCGAGAAGCGTGCGCTGCAGGTTGTGCCCCATGTTCCAGCGGCCGATGGAGGTTTCGGTGAGAAAAACCTCCTTGTCCGGCGCGCAGGCGCGCACCTGCGCCATCTCTGCGCTGTGTCCGCCGTAATCGTGGAACGCGGCGCCCGCGAGCCAGCGGGACGCCTCCGCATCGGCGTAGATGCGGAGCGGGTACCCGCGCTGGTCGGAGCGGTTCGAATAATCGTAATTGTGGTCGTACGCATAAATGCGCACGGAGAGCCCTGCTTCGCGGAGGGCGGGACCCAGCACCTTCACAAAATCGCGCTGTTCCTCCCAGCCCATGAACATCGATGCGGAATTTTGCGCATTGAGCGGCTCATTCTGCATCGTGAGAAAGGCAATCGGAATGCCCGCCTGCTCGAACGCCTCCACCCACCGGACCAGGTACCGGGCATAGACTTCGTAGCAATCGCGCCGGAGCTGGCCGCCCGTGAACGGAAACCCCGCGCGGGGCGGCACGGCGCTGTAATCCTTCATCCAGAGCGGGCACGTCCAGGGCGTCGCCATGATTTTCACGCCCGGATGGATGGCGAGGATTTCCCGCAGGACGGGAATCAGGTAATCCGTCTCCTCGTACGTCAGCGCAAAATGCTCCAGCCCCGGCGTATCGCAGAGCGTATATTCGCCGAAGGAAAAATCGCTGCACCCGATGGGGACGCGCAGCAGGCTGACCCCGAAGCCGTCGGTCGGCGAAAAGGTTTCCCGGAGAAAGGCCGCGCGCGCCGCCGCCGGCATTTTCAGAAGGCACCAGGCACTGGCGGTGGTAAGCGCCGCCCCGAAGCCGTGCACCGCCTGATACCGCTCCGTCGGCATCAGCTCCACCTGACGGCGTGCACGCCCGCCGACGGCGTCTTCGGATACCGTGAGTGTGAACGGCTCCAGGGAGCGGGTGCCGTCATCGGTGGTCACCCAGCCGCGCACGGTGGCCGCCGCCGGTGACGCCGCAGACTGACCATACGCCCATGACGCGGAAAACGCCGCGACCATCGCGCACGCTCCGCGCAAAAGCATTGTCCGTGAGTGAGCCCTGTTCATGTCTGCAAAAGCAATTTCCGCCTCCAACCATACCACAGAACCGCCTGCAGCGTCATGCCCCGCACGTTGCGCGGATGCGCACGCCGCGCAGGATGCACGCAGCCCGCAGACGGAGCTCGCCTGCGGGCTGCGCGGAGAAGAGAAAGGCGCAGAGATTATTCGGGCAGTGTATCCAGCGCGAACGGTCCCTCGGCAGGGCCGCGCGTGAGCCAGGCGCCATTCGTGAAGTCCGGCATCGCCTGCGGCATGCCGCCCATCGCGACGGACTGCTCGGAGAGCACGGTGATGGCCATCCATGTGACGGCGTCGTACACATCCAGCGGCGGTGCAATCCGGTTTTGCAGGCTGTGAATCCAAGCGCGATCCACCAGATAATCCATGCCGCCGTGCGCACCGGCGGTCACCGAATTCCTGTATTCTTCGTAGGCTTTCCAGAGCGGGTGCCGATAGCGCTCGTAGTACGGCGCCGCCGGCTCCGGCGGGTGATCCCAGACACCTTCCGGTATCGGCGTAATGCCCGCCAGATAAATCAGATTGCCGTTCTCCATCCAGAGCCCCTTGGTGCC
Source organism: uncultured Verrucomicrobiota bacterium (assembly GCA_949295265.1). GTDB lineage: Bacteria > Verrucomicrobiota > Kiritimatiellia > RFP12 > UBA3636 > JAEDLN01. Next base: position 24,572 of record CASFKR010000023.1, read on the forward strand.
ATCGACGCGGCCCTGGCGGGAATAGCAGCACGGAAGCGTGCATTTGTGCATGAGGGTAATGGTTTCACCGTTCGCGCAGGTCAGCATGGAGGTGACCACATCGCCCTCGCGCACATTGACATCGCCCAGTTCGGGACGGTTCTTGTGGAGCCATTCACTGAGGCCGACGGCTTTCGAAGCGATGGAACTGACGGTGAGAATGCGGTTGCCGCGGTTGATTCCGATATACTTGGCAATGGGCCCCATCTCGTGCGTCGGATAGAGCTCCGCATTCCGGTGGAAGAAGTGCGGCTGGCGGTAGTGGTGGGTGACGTCGCCATTGCCGATTTCATCGAACAGTTCATGTTCGTAGCCGCCGCCGCAGTGCAGAATCGTCCCGAACATCCCCTTCTGAATCATGTGGAGGATGGCGGTTTCCACCTCGCCGTAGCAGCAGTTTTCAAACGGCATGACGGGCAGACCCGTCTCCTCGCTGGTCCGCACGAGGTCCTGACATTCCAGAAGCGACTGCCCGGCGCCGATTTCCATACCCACGGGATATCCGGCGCGCAATGCCTTGATGGCGAGGCGCATATGCGTCTGCCACGACGTGATGATGGCCACAGCGTCAAAACCGCCGGCCTTCAGCATCTCATCGGCATCCGTGTAGGGTTCGGGCCGCGTCCCGAATTTCTCCTGCAGATGTTGAGCCGCATCGACTGCGCGCGTTCCGTAATTGTCGCAGACAGCGGTCACCCGCACATCCGGCATCGCGGAGAGCAGATAGGCATGCCCCATTCCGCGGCCGCCCAGACCGAGAACACCGACACGAATCACCCGCCCCGGAGCAAAAGGATTTGTCATAACAAATAGAGACTTCTTTGTTTATGGTTATGGCCGGGAACAGGAAGGGCGCTACCGGCCATTTGTGAACTTTGAAACGCCATGATAGCGTTCTTGCATTCATCCCGCAACCGCTTTCCCCGGCTGGACATTCCCCATTTTTTTTACCTTGATTGCCGAAGTAAACGCACCTGATTCGATGCGTTTACTTTTGCAATCCTGGACGGGTCGGGGTTCGGGTGCTGCAATCGAGGCGGGGAAGGCT
>CASFKR010000024.1 GCA_949295265.1 uncultured Verrucomicrobiota bacterium
GAACAAGTGGAGTGAAATTCAGTTTGTATATTAGGTATAAATCACAAATTAATAATATGTTATGTCATATTTTCCAGCTAAAAGCCTCTGGAACTTCGGGTTAGTGGAGACTTCAGAAGGGGGCTCCGCCCCTCCGTGTGGCTCAAAAATCCGGGATAAGCCTTTTCTCCGGCGGACGGCTTCTCGCGTCTCCGCGTGGCGCAAGCGGGGGAGCGGGAGCGTCAGAGGCGTGGCTCGGCGGCGAGCAGTTCGCGCGTATAGGGGTCCTGCGGGTCATCCAGCACCTGGCGGGCCGGACCCAGCTCGACGAGACGGCCTTTGTGGAGGACGGCGATGCGGTCGGCAATCGAGCGCACCACGCCGAGGTCGTGCGTGATGAAGAGACACGCCAGTCCGCGGCTCCGCCGCAGATCATCGAGCAGATTGAGCACCTGCGCCTGCACGGAGACATCGAGCGCCGAGACCGGCTCGTCGCACAGGAGAATCTCCGGATTCAGCGACAGCGCGCGTGCAATCGAGAGGCGCTGAAGCTGGCCGCCCGAGAATTCGTGCGGCGCACGCAGCGCCGCTTCCGGCGGCAAGCCGACGGCGGCGAGCAGCGAGCGCGCCGCTTCCGTGCGGCCGCCGCGTTTGAGCAGCCCGTGCGCCAGCGCGCCTTCCGTGAGCTGGCAGGCGACGCGGCGCCGCGGATTGAGCGAGGAGTACGGATCCTGAAAGACCATCTGCAGGGCGCGGCGCGCTTCGGCGGAGCGTCGGCGCGGGAGCGGTTTGCCGTGCAGGAGAATGTCGCCCGCATCGGGCTGTTCCAGACCCGCCAGCATGCGCGCAAAGGTCGTTTTGCCGGAGCCGGATTCACCCACGACGGCGAGAATTTCGCCGGGGTAGAGGCTGAGCGAAACGTCATCCACGGCGCGGACGCGCGGGAAGAAGCGGGAGAGTCCGCGCGCCTCGAGAACCGGTTCCGCAGTTGCGGCGGAGGGCGCGGCGGGCTTCGTCGGCACCGGGGATACGCGGGCGGCGGCTGCCGTTTCGGCGGCGATGCCGGCGCGGAAGCAAGAGGCGCAGTGCGCCGTGCCGCCGCCTGTGACGGGCGCGGGCAGCGTTTCGCGGCACCGTGCTTCCGCATACGGACAGCGCGGTGCGAAGGGGCAGCCCGGAGGGAGAGCCAGCGGGGAGGGTACCGACCCCGGAATGGCGGGGAGCCGTTCGCCCGGCTTGTGGCGCGAGGGCATCGCATCGAGCAACGCCGCCGTGTAGGGATGCAACGGGTGCGAGAAAACTTCGTCCACCGTGCCCGTTTCGACGATGCGTCCGGCGTACATTACCGCCACGCGCGTGCAGACGGAGCGCACCACCGCCATGTTGTGCGTGATGAGCAGCAGCGAGGTGTCCGCCGGGCGCACGTTCGCCATGAGGTTGAGCACCTGCGCCTGAATCGTGACGTCCAGCGCCGTCGTCGGCTCATCGGCGATGATGAGCCCGGGATCGGTCATCAGCACCGAGGCAATCATGACGCGCTGCTGCATGCCGCCCGAGAGCCGGAACGGATACGACTGCAGGCAACGGTCGGGGTCCGGTATGCCGCAGCGTTCGAGCCAGGTGCGGGCGATGCGCAACCCTTCCGCGCGGCTGACGGTGCAGTGGAGCCGGAGCGCTTCGAGCAGCTGGTCGCCGATGCGGCGCAGGGGCGAGAGCGCGGTCATCGGGTCTTGAAAGACCATTCCGACGGCGGCACCGCGCAGTTTGCGCAGCTCCGCCAGCGGAAGTTCGTTCAGCGAAGTTCCGTCGAAGGTGATGTCGCCTGAAACGCGGCGCGAAGGCGGCGAGGGAACGAGACGCAGCACGCTGTGCGCGGTGACCGATTTTCCGCAGCCGGATTCTCCGACGAGCGCCAGCGTTTCGCCGGGTGCGAGGTTGAGGGAGACGCCGTTGACCGCCCGAAGGGTGCCCGCCTCCGTCTGGAATTCGACCGCCAGATTGCGGATGCTCAGCCGCGGCGGCGGCGATGCCTCCGCCGCTTCCGTTTCCGGCGTGGCAGGGGCGTGGCTCCGGTTGCGGTCAGGCGTTTCGGCATCCAGCAGGGAGAGCGGGCGCAGGTCGAACGCATCGCGAAGGGCTTCTCCGATGAAGACGCCCAGCAGAATGACGAGGAACAGGGCGAGCGAAGGGTAGAGCACGAGCCACCAGGCATGCCGGAAGGATTGCGCCTGACTGAGCAGCTCGCCCCACGAAGGTTCGCCGTCCGGGAGCCCGAAGCCCAGATAGTCGAGCGCGGCCAGCGAGCTGATCGCCCCCACCAGCATGAACGGGAAGAGCGTGATAACGGGCGTGAGCGCATTGGGCAGGATGTGCGCGAACATCACGCGCGCATGGCTCAGCCCCTGGCAACGGGCCGCGTCGATGAAGGGCCGCTGCCGCAGACGCAGAAATTCCGCACGGACATAAGCCGCTACGCCAATCCAGTTGAAGATGGCGTAGCAGGTCAGGAGAAGCCCGAAGCCGCGGCCCAGCGTGTTGCCGAGGAAGATCATCACGTAGAGGAACGGGATGGCGGACCAGATTTCGGTCAGGCGCTGTCCGGTGATGTCGACCCATCCGGCGAAGTAGCCCTGCACGGCACCGGCGGCGATGCCCAGCAGGAGCGAGGCGAGCGTCAGGAGCAGTCCGAAGGCGAGCGAGGTGAAGGTGGCGTAGAGTACGCGCGCCAGCACGTCGTGCCCGGCGGCGTCAAAGCCGAAGGGGTGACCGGGCACGGGGCGGAAGGGGAAGACGGCCTGTTCGAGAATGGGCGCGTCATCGGCGGTTTCGGCGCGGAGCGGGGGCGCGGTGCGCCAGTCGGCCGGGCGGACGTCGATGCGGAGCGCGGCGGGCGCGGTTTCGCGGGGCGTGTAGGCGGGGAGGCGCAGGGAGAGGGTACCTGCGGTGTGCTCGGCGGCGGGGGACGCGCGGTTCGCGAGGCGGGCCCCCAGCGCGGGGCGCAGCGCTTCCCACGGGGCGGTGTCAGCGGCGGTCTGCAACGTGCTGAGCAGCGTTTCATCGCCGAGGGAGCGGCTCAGCCGGAAGGTGCCGCCGTCCGCAGGGGCGAGCCAGACGGCGGCCGCAGGGTAGGTGGCGCCGGAGGAGGGCTCTGGGCGCAGCCAGGGGTCGAGCACTTCGGAGGAAAAGACGGTCTGCGCGCCGGAGCGGAAGAGCGGGAAGAGGGTGCGCGCGCCTTCGCGGGCTGCGGCCTGTGTCCAGTCCGCAACCGGCAGCGGGGAGCCGTTGCCGTAGACGTCATCCTGTGAGCAGGTGGCGAAAACGGGGGCGAGCCAGCGTCCTTCCGGGGTGCGGTAGAGCAGCGGCTTGTCGTTGCAGATGAGCGGTGCACAGGCCGAGAGCAGGAAGAGGCCGCAGAGCGCCCAGAAGGAGTACCAGCCGCGGCGGTTGGACCGAAAGCGTCGAAACGGAGCATTCATGGCGGCTAGCGGTCCAGGCGGATGCGGGGGTCAATCCACACGTAACAGAAGTCGGAGAGCATCTGCCCGAGCAGACCCAGCCCGGAGGTGACGGACATCAGCCCGAGAAAAACGGGATAATCGCGGGTGGTCAGCGCTTCCAGCGACAGCAGGCCCATCCCGGGGATGTCGAACACATTTTCAATAATCACCGAACCGGCGAACAGGAGCGTCAGGATGGAGCCGAACCCGGTGGCGACGGGGATGAGGGCATTGCGGAGCGCATGCGCCCACACGGCGCGGCGCATTGTGGCGCCTTTCGCCAGGACGGTGCGGACATAGTCGGAGCCGAGCTGGTCGAGAAGCGAGTTTTTCACGAGCAGCGTGAGCATCGCAAAGGAGCCGATCATGTAGCAGAGCACCGGGAGGAACATGTGCCGGAAGCGGTCGACAAAACGACCCCACGGCGAAAGCGCGAGGTAGTTCTCCGATTCCAGACCGCCGAGCGGCAGCACATCCCAGAGACCGTCGACCGTTCCGCAGAAGAGCATCTTGAGGAGCATGCCGAAGGCAAAGGCGGGAATGGCGTAGCCGATGAAGACGAAAACGGAGGAAACCAGATCGAAAGGCGTGCCCCGGCGTACCGCTTTGGCGATGCCCAGCGGGATGCACACCAGATAGGTGAGGAAAAAGCCGGGAATGCCGAACCAGAGCGAGACGGGAATGCGCTGCCGGATGAGGTCCCACGCCGTTTTGTCGGTGTACTGGTACGAATGCGTCTTGAGTCCGCAACAGTCCCGGATCAGCCAGTTGCCGTAGCGGGTGAGAATCGGTTTGTCGAAGCCGTAGTGCGCATTGAGCTGCTGCCGGTACTGCTCGGTGAGATCGACCGGACCGTCGGCGGTTTGCGCCGTGGCGGGGCCGCCGCCCGTGAGCCCGCGCATCGCCAGCAGGCTCTGCTCCACCGGTCCGCCGGGCACGAACTGCGTCAGCAGAAAACAAACCAGCGTAATCCCGAAAAACGTCGGGATCATCAGCAATAAGCGTTTAAGAAAGTATCGTACCACGATTTCAGCGTACCAAAAGCGTCGCGCGCGGTAAACCTTGACACGGGTGCGGAAAGAATCAATAATTGAACCGGTATTCAGAAAGTGTCATCGCAGGATCGCACAAACCTGTCGACGGGGGATTGGATTTGCCATGAAAGACGAACCGGTCAGCGAAAAATCACCTTCCCGGACGCGCCGCGAACGGGAATTTCTCGAGCACAAGAAGGCGATTCTTCTGGCGGCGGAGCGGATTTTTGTTGAAAAGGGCTTTCAGGGAACCAAAATTTCGGAAATCGCCCGCGCTGCCGAGTTTTCCGTCGGCTCCATCTACAATTTCTTCCCGTGCAAGATGGATATCTGCCATGCGGTCATGGACCGGATTGCGCAGGAGCGCACGGATGAGATGAAGGCGATTCTCGAGGAGCCGTACGCATCCTTTGATGATGCGTTTTGCGCGTTCATCCGCGAGTGGTTCACCCATCACATCCGGCATGCCGCCTTTCTCCACATGATGATGGAGATGCCGCACAAGGAGCCGCCGCCGGAAACCTTCATCCGCTGTATTGAGGGGTTTCGCGTGATGTGCATCGAATTTTTCCGGACGGGTCTTGACCTGAAGTATTTCAAGAATCTGCCGCCGGACACGCTGTTTGATGCGTTTGAGGGCGTCTGCCACGGGTTGAGCTTCCGGCGCAAACTCGGGCAGGTCCCGATGGAACCTTCGGTGATTGAGCAGGTGTTTATCCCTACCTTGCGAACGCTGTTTGCCGAGTATCCGTAACGCGCGCCCGGCCGGGCGCAACGCTTACGGGTGGCGGGTCGGCTCGAAAAGCCATGCCAGGTCGGGCCGTTGCGCCTTTTGTTTCTGGAGAAAGGGGCGCAAAGCGGCGCATTTTTCCAGCGCCTGAACGGCGGCATCGTAACCCGCGCGAATCGCATCACGCGCGCGGTTGAAGTCCATCGTGGCAATATCCGCCACCGGCGGCTGAATGAGCAGATCCGGCGGATTGAGCAGGAAGTGCATCTGGGAAAGCCGGTTTTCGGCAATGCGCAGCGACTTGAGCATGACGTCGAAAAAGCCGATGGAGGCTGATTTGGATTCGGGCACGGTTGCGCTTCCCGGTTCGCCGCCCCGCCATTTTTCGGCTTCATCGTCTTTGCGCGCGGATTCAAACCAGCCGTTTTCGCGCAGGAAGGAGCGGATCCGTTCGCCCGCATTGCCGATGCCGTGATGCGACTCTCCGGTTTCTTCGTTTTCCGTGTACGGACACGGTTCATTGCCGGCGACATTGACGGCGATGACAAAATCCGCGCCCAGGCGACGGGCTGCATCGACGGGTACCGGGTCGGAATAGGCACCATCGATGAGGACACGGCCTTCCTGCGTGACCGCCGGCACGAAGATGCCCGGAATCGCAAAGGAGGCGCGCAGCGCGCTGAGCAGGGAGCCGGTTTTCAGGACCACGGCTTCGCCGTTGTCCAGATCCGTCGCAACGGCGGCGACGGGAATCGGCAGTTCGGAGAAATTCTCGGCCAGCAGGAGCCTGCTGAGAGTGCGCATGGCTTTTTCGCCGGAAAAGAGTCCGCCCCGGTTCATCTTGAATTCCAGGAACATGGCGAGCGATTTTCCGGGATTCATGTCGCGTGCCATGTTCAGGGCTTCGTCCATCCGGTCCTGCGACCACAGAGCGGCAACGATGGCGCCAATGCTCGACCCGGCGAGACAGGCGGGGTGCACCCCGTATTCCTGCAGCGCGACAACGACGCCGACATGCGCCCATCCGCGGGCGCCGCCGCTGCCAAAGGCGACGCCGATGCGCGGGCGCGTCCCCAGGACGCGTGCAAATGTGCTGCGAAGTGAAAAGTCTTTCATCTCTGTCTCCTCCTCTTTTCGGGAACCGGGCGATTGCCGCCCCGCCATTGTACCGATTTTTCGCTTCGCGTGCGAGCGCATCCGACCGGGCATCGTTTGACGCCAGTTCCTGCTGACGGCGAAGGCGGACGGTTACGCCTCGATAAGGAACCATCCCTGCGTACGATACAGGAATAGGTGGATTTGGGACATGCCTAACCCGGTATTTGTGGAAAGAGGGGCGGAAAATTGCTATACTGAAGGCATGAACGGAAACCGCAAGCTGCCAATCGGGATTCAATCCTTCGAAGAACTCCGCAGAGAGGGGTACCTCTATGTGGACAAAACGGATTTGGTTTACAAACTGGCAACGGAAGGAAAACAGTACTTCCTGTCGCGCCCGCGGCGCTTCGGCAAGAGTCTGCTGACCACGACGTTCCGCGCCTACTTCGAGGGTCAGAAAGACTTCTTCCAGGGCCTCGCCATCGAGAAACTGGAGACGGAGTGGAAGAAATATCCTGTTTTCTATCTGGATTTCTCGCGCGCCGGCGATTCGTATGCAGACGTGCAAGACCGCTTCACCGTTTGGATGGGTGAACTGGACAAACAGTTCAAATGCAGAACGTCCGGGTATCCGAATCTTTCTGAACGGTTCGGCGCACTCGTTAAAAGGGTCTCCCAAAAATATGGACCGATTGTTTTCCTCGTCGACGAGTATGACAAGCCGCTTCTCGGAACGAAGGGCGCGGAACGCGAGCGCATCCGTTCCCTGTATAAGAAAATTTTCGGGAACCTGAAGGGGCTTGGAGAATATTTCCGTTTTGCATGGCTTACCGGCATCACGAAATTTGCGAAGGTTTCGGTCTTCAGCGACCTCAACCAGCTCGATGTCATTTCGATGAACAAGGCGTACGCCACCCTTTGTGGTATCACGCAAGCGGAAATGGAGGATAATTTTGGTCCGGAAATCGATACGTTAGCCGAGGCTCAGAGGCTTACCCGCGAGGCATGTCTGGGTACCCTCCGCAAGATGTATGATGGCTATCGTTTTTGTGAAGAGGAGGAAATCCCGGGCGTTTACAACCCCTTCAGCCTTATTAAAGCATTCGGTGAAGAGCGGTTCGGCAAATACTGGTTTGAGTCCGGGACGCCCTCCTCGCTCATAAACTTCCTTAAGAAAAACGTCGGCAAACTCCGCGAACTTCCCGCGCAGGACAAGATTGTCGTCAGCGATGCAGCACTGACCAGCGCGTACGAGGACAACAATGATCCGCTGACATACCTTTACCAGTCCGGGTATCTTACGATTAAAAGCTACGACTTCAGGCGATTCCGGTATACGCTTGATTTTCCGAATGACGAGGTGCGGTACGGCTTTCTGAACGCCCTGATTCCCTACGTCACGTATAAAAAGTTCTCCACTTGCGATGCACTCAAGATTGATGAGTTGTCCAACGACTTCGAAGCCGGGAACACGGCATCCGTCATGAAGCTTTTGCAGGGGCATCTCTCCAACCTTTCGTATCAGGAGGGCCCGGATGCGGCGATGAAGGCGGAGAGCGTTTTCCGCAATGTGGTCGCCAGCATTTTCCTGCTGACGGGTCAGATGGTTCACACGGAGAAACACACGTCTCAGGGACGCATCGACAGCGTGGTCGAAACGCCCGAACACGTCTATATCTTCGAGTTCAAAGTCGACAAGCCTGTGGAAGAGGCCCTCGAGCAGATTGAGCGCAACGGGTACGCAACCCCCTACGCCGCCGATTCCCGCACGATTCACAAAATCGGTGCCGTCTTCTCCACGAAAACCCGCACCCTCTGCGACTGGCGCGAAGTGCTTGGATAGCGGTGCGAAGGCTGCCGCGGTTGTGTAGAACCGGAAAAGAGCCTGAAAAGGTCCGTACGAAAAAGCAACCGCCCGCTGTCGGCGGGAACCCGGAAGCGGTTCGGGACAGCGGGCGGAAGGCAGGAGAGGCGGTTTACACGCAAACGCGCGTTGCGGCTCAATGCCAGTCGGTGAGAACTTCAGGGCCGTTTGCGGTGATGGCAATCATCTTTTCCGCATGAGCGGCGGGAGAGTGGTCGGCGGTCACAACGGTCCATCCGTCGGGCAACACCTTGATGCGGCGCGAGCCTAGCGTGAACATCGGCTCGATGCACAGTACCATGCCTTCCTGGAGAACGGGGCCGCGATGGGCGGGACCGTAATTGGGTATTTCGGGCGCTTCGTGCATGCTGACGCCGCAGCCGTGTCCGACGTATTCCTTCACGATGCCGTAGTGGTGCGCGTTGGCGACGAGCTCAACGGCGTGCGAAATATCGCCGACCCTGTTTCCGGCAAGCGCTTTCGCAATGCCCGCTTCGAGTCCCGCTTCGGTGTTGCGCACGAGCGCGAGCACTTCGGGCGGTGCATATTCATCGCCGCCGACGATGACAGTCCGGGCATTGTCCCCGATGAACCCGTTGTAGGAAATGGTGATGTCGATGGAGAGGACGTCGCCGTTCTTGAGGACAATCGAATCGGAGGGAACCCCGTGGATGACGGCGTCATTCACGGAAATGCAGGTCTGCGCGGGATAGCCGTAGTAGCCGAAATCGGCACTTTCGCAACCCAGGCCGTGCATGGTTTGCAGGGCGAGGTCATCCAGCGCCTTGGTCGACATGCCCGCATGCGCATTTTCGCACATGGCCATGAGAACCTCGGCCGCTTTTTGTCCGGCCGCACGGCATTGCACCAATTGTTCCGGGGTTTTGAGCCGGATCCGGTAATCACTCATCGTACGAAGAAAAGGCAGGGTGGGGGTGGCGGATTATTCGGCGAGCAGGCGGGCGAGGATTTCCCCGGCGAGCTTCGGGTTGGCCTTGCCGCGCGAGAGTTTCATGACCTGGCCGACCAGATACTGGAGGCTGGCGGCTTTGCCCGCCTTGTATTCGGCAACCGGCTTGGGATTGGCTTCGATGGCCTGGCGTGCAAACGTCTCGACCGCGCCCGTGTCGGAAACCTGCGCAAGCCCGCGCTCGCGGACGAGCGCTTCGGGGTCGCCGCCTTCGGGGAAGACCTCCTCGAGCAGCGCCTTGGCGGTGGGCATGTTGATCGTACGCTTTTCCACAAGCAGAATCAGGGCGGCCAGCGTTTCCGGCTTGAGTTTGCAGTCGGTCACCTCGATGCCCGCGGCTCCGAGGAGACGCAGGAAATCGCCCATGATCCAGTTGGAGGCGGATTTGGCGGGGGCTCCGGCGGCAATGACGGCTTCGAAGTAGTTGGCGAGCGGCAGCTGCGCGGAGAGAACGCCCGCATCGTAGGCGGGGATGCCGTACTGCTCGCAGAAGCGGACGCGTTTCTGCTCCGGCAGTTCCGGCAGCAGGGCGCGCCACTGTGCGATCTGCTCCTCGCTGAGCTCGATGGGCAGCATGTCCGGCTCCGGGAAGTAGCGGTAGTCGTGTGCGTTTTCCTTCGAGCGCATGGAGAAGGTTTCGCCCAAATCGCCATCCCAGCGGCGCGTTTCCTGGATGATGACGCCGCCCTGGTTCAGAATCTCCGTCTGGCGCGCAATCTCGTATTCCAGCGCGGCATGAATGCCCTTGAAGGTATTCATGTTCTTGATTTCAACCTTCGTTCCGAGCTTTTCCTGTCCGACGGGGCGGATGGAAATGTTGACGTCGGAGCGCATGTTGCCGTCTTCCAGATTGCAATCGGAGACACCCGCATAGACGAGGATCTGGCGCAGTTTGAGCAGGTACGCCATGGCTTCATCGGGCGAGCTCAAATCGGGCTCGGAGACGATTTCCATGAGCGGGGTGCCGCAGCGGTTGTAATCGACGCCCGAGTGCCGCGCATAGTGGTTGATTTTGGCGGCATCCTCTTCGAGGTGGATGTGGTTGATGCGGATGTGCCGCATCGGCGCGCCCTCGCGGCCGTCCTCCGGGATGTCCACGCCGCCGCCGATGCACAGCGGATGCCCGTTCTGCGAAATCTGGTAGTTTTTCGACATGTCCGGGTAGAAGTAATTCTTGCGGTCAAATTCCGCATAGCGGCTGATTTCGCAGCCGAGCATCAGACCCGACATGACGGTGTAGCGGACCGCCTTGGCATTCATGCGGGGCAGAGCGCCCGGCAGCCCGAGGCAGACGGGGCAGACGTTGGTGTTCGGCTCGTCCTCCGTGGAGAGGCGGCAGCCGCAGAACATCTTGGTATCGGTTTTCAGCTGGACGTGTGTTTCCAGACCGATGGAGACGAGATATTTCATGATGCGAGCTCCCGTTCACAGGCGGCGGCAATCGAGAGCAGGCGTTCTTCCGCGAAAGCGGGCGCGAGAATCTGAAGACCGACGGGCAGGTTGAGGGTGGCGGTCCGTCCGCACGGGATGGAGATGCCGCAAATCCCGGCGAGGTTGGCGGGAATCGTGAAGGCGTCGCAGAGGTACGCCTGAAGGGGATTGTTGACGGTGGAGTTGAGCGGGAAGGCGGGCGTCGGTGAAGCCGGGCAGAAAATGGCGTCCACATGCCGGAACGCCTCCAGGAAGTCGCGGCGCACCAGCGTGCGGGCTTTGAGCGCGCGGTTGTAGTACGCATCGTAGTAGCCCGAGGAGAGCACGTACGTGCCGAGCAGAATGCGGCGCTTGACTTCCGGACCGAACCCGTGTGTGCGAGAGAGGTCGTACAGCGACTGGATGGAGGGCTCCGGGCCCACTTCGCGGTATCCGTAGCGGATGCCGTCGAAGCGCGCCAGATTCGCCGAGGCTTCCGCCGTCGCGCAGATGTAGTAAACCGCGATGGCGTATTCGGTGTGCGGCAGCGAGATTTCGTGAATTTCCGCGCCCGCCTTCTCGGCGAGCGCAATGCCGTGGCGGACTTGCGCCATCACTTCGGGGTCGGTGCCTTCCACGAAGTATTCGCGCGGGACGCCGATTTTGACGCCGCGCAGCGAGCCTGCGCGCGCGGCGGCGCGGTAATCCGGCACCGGGCGGTCGAGGCACGTCTGGTCATGCGGGTCGGCTCCGGCAATGGTGCGCAGCAGAATCGCCGCGTCTTCCACGGTCTTCGTGAGGGGACCCACCTGGTCGAGCGACGAGGCGAAGGCGGTGACGCCATAGCGGGAGACGCGCCCGTACGAGGGCTTGAGGCCGACGCAGCCGCAGAACGAGGCCGGCTGGCGGATGGAGCCGCCGGTATCCGTGCCGAGCGATGCCAGCGCAAGCTCGCCCGCAACGGCGCAGGCCGAGCCGCCGGAGGAGCCGCCGGGCACGCGGTCCGGTGCCGCCGGGTTGCGCGTAATCTGGTATGCGCTGTGCTCCGTGGAGGCGCCCATCGCAAATTCGTCCATGTTGACGCGTCCGCAGGGCACCGCACCCGCTTCCCGCAGGTGCGCAATGACCGTGGCATCGTACGGCGCCACGTAGCCCTGCAGGATTTTCGAGGCGCACGTGCATGGCTGCCCGGTCACGTTGATCAGGTCCTTGATGGCAATCGGGATGCCGAGCAGGTCGTGGTCCTCGCCGTTTTTGCGGCGCCGGTCGGCATCGGCGGCCACGCGGAGCGCGCCTTCGGCATCGACCGTCAGATACGCGCCGAGCGCGTCATTCTTGGCGCGGATGGCGTCGAGAATGCCCTGCGTCAGTTCCACGGAGGAGAGTTCGCCCGCGCGGAGTGCATCCTGCGCGGCGGCAACCGTCAGAGTCGCGAGATCGCTGGGAAGAGACATGGCGTTTACTCCACGATTTTCGGCATGCGGAATTCGTTCTCATCCGCATCGGGCGCGTTGGCAAGAACGGTGTCGTGCGCCAGTGAGGGCTCGACAATGTCTTCGCGGAGAACGTTGGACACAGGCTGACCGAATTTGGTGGGCTCGACTCCGTCAAGGTCGAGTTCGGTGAGTTTGCGGACGTAGGCGACGATGGGCTCAAGCTCTTTCTGGAAGCGGTCCCGTTCTTCCTCGGAGAGGCAGAAATGGGCCAGTTCGCAGATGCGTGCCACATCGATGTCGCTGGCAGAAGCGTTGGCGTTCATAATGGGGGGTAAGTATGCCACAGAGAGGGGCTTAAATCAAGGCGGGAAACGCGTTTGGGCGCGGCGCGGAGCCGGGGTTTGAGCGGGTGCCCGCGGCGGGGTTACTCGTGGAAGCCGTCGGTCGGCAGGGGCGGTCCCGGCGGCAGCGCGCTGACGGCGTCGAGGGCGCCGATGATCTTTTGCACCGTTTCGGGCGGCGTGATGAGCGGCGGCATCGTGTAGGCGATGTTGCTGAAGGGGCGCAGCCACACGCCGTGTTCGAGAATGACGGCGCGCACATCTTCCGCGCGCGGCGGGCGGCGCAGTTCCAGGATGCCCACCGCTCCCAGCACCCGTACGGCGGCGACGTTTTCCCGCGCGGCGAGGGGCGCAAGCCCTGCGCGCAGCTGCGTCTCGATGCCGCGCGCCTTTTCTTCGTAATCGGAGGCGGCAAAGAGGTCCAGCGAGGCAATGCCGGCGGCGCAGGCGAGCGGGTTGCCCATGTAGGTGGGACCATGCATGAAGGCGCCGGGTGTGCCGCCCGCAATGCCGTGCGCTACGCGCGAGGTCGTGACGGTCGCCGCCAGCGTGAGGTGTCCGCCCGTCAGGGCTTTGCCGATGCAGAGGATGTCCGGCGCGACGCCCGCGCGCGTGTGCGCCCAGCGCGGACCCGTGCGGTAAAACCCCGAAGCGATTTCATCGAAAATGAGCAGGAGTCCGTGTTCATCGCAGAGTTCGCGCATGCGGCGCAGGAACATGGGGTGGTAAAACCACATCGCATTGGCCGCCTGGAAAACGGGCTCGCAGATCATGGCGGCGATTTCGTCCGTATGCGCTTCCACCAGCGTGCGGATACTGTCGAAGGCCGCTTCGTTCCAGGTGCCGTCGACTGCGATGGACGGCTGATCCGCGAAGAAATGGTGCGGAATGAGGCCCGCAAAAAGCGTATGCATGCCTTCGGGGTCGCTCAGCGCCATCGCGCCCACCGTGTCGCCGTGGTAGCCGCCGCGCAGCGCCAGCATGCGGCAACGGCCGGGGTGACCCGTTGCGCGCTGGTACTGGACCGCCATTTTGGTGGCGACTTCGACCGAAATGGAGCCGGAGTCCGCCAGAAATACGGAATCGAGGCCTTCCGGAGTCATCGCAATCAGCCGCTGCGTGAGTTCCACGGCGGGGCGGTGCGTGAAGCCGCCGAACATGACGTGCGAGAGCGTCCGCGACTGGCGGTGAATGGCTTCAACGATGTGCGGGTGGTTGTGTCCGTGCGCTGCGCACCACCACGAGGAAACGGCGTCCGTCAGCTCCGTGCCGTCCGGCAGTACGATTTGCGTACCGGCGGAGCGCTCTGCCAGAAAAACAGGCGGCGGGTTGACGGGCGAGGCATAGGGATGCCAGAGGTGAGCGCGGTCAAAGGCGAGGACTTCGGCGTCGGTCATGGGATATGGGCGGGGCAGGGGCGGGCTCAGGAAAAGAGGGCTGCGCAGTCGGGAACAGGAAGGGTTGCGGCGGGGGCGGAGAGGTCAATCCAGGGCACATGGATCAGCGGAGCGGGGGCGGGGAGGTTGCGTCGGCACCAGCGCCGGATTTCCGCCGGGGAATCGCGGTCAATCAGCGGATCGGCATCCGGTTGGTCGACGTAGAGGATGCCCGCAACCGGCATCTTCCGCGTCTGGAGCGCCTCCAGCGAGAGCAGCGTGTGGTTCAGCGAGCCCAGGCGTCCGCAGGTGACGAGCAGGACGCTCCAGCCCTGCTCGCGGACAACGTCAATGGTCAGCGCATCCGCCGTCAGCGGTACCATCAGCCCGCCCGCGCCTTCCACGAGGATGGGGTCGTGGGTTTTCCGGAGCGTCTGAACGGCTTCGGAAATGGCGGAGAGGTCAACCTGGCGGTGTTCCAGTTCCGCAGCCAGTTTAGGCGAGGAGGGGAACCGGAAAATCTGGGGCGCCGTTGTGCGGGTGCGGTCTTCCGGCAATTCGCCGGTGCCCGTCAGCCTGCGGTGCAGCTGGATGTCTTCGGAAAAGCCGTCATTGCCGGTTTGCACCATTTTGAGGGAAATGGCGGGTCGGCCCGCCTGGAGGAGCGCCCGCAGGAGGAGTCCCGTGGCAATTGACTTGCCGATGCCGGTGTCAATGCCGGTGACAAAATAGACAGAAGCCTTCATATGAGGAGGAACAGGGGAAAAAAAAGGGGACTGGATTAACAGCAAAACGGCTCCCGGCACCTTGGAACAGGGGCAGGGAGCGCAACGGAATCGTTTTCAGCGGAAAGAGACGGACCCCATCAGGTGGCGGCGGTCTCTTCGAGGGAGGCGACGATGTCGTGCAGGGTCTGTTCGAGGGAATAGACCGGAATCCAGCCCGTATCGGAATAGAGGCGCGAGGTGTCTATGCTTTGGAGCACATCGGTCGGCCGGTAGAGCGCGGGATCGACGGTCGTTTTGATTTCGACACCGATAATCTTCTTGAGGAGTTGGAGCAGATCTCCAATCCGGACATGGTTGTCGGTGGTGATGTTGTAGGCGAAGCCGGAACGGCCGCGTTCGAGCAGCAGACGATAGGCGCGGACGATGTCGCGCACGTCGGAAAAATCGCGGATGGAATCGAGATTGCCGACCTTCATTTCGGTGATGCGCCCGTATTTGGCGTCCAGCACCTGTTTGGCAAAGGAGGTGGCGACAAATTTGGTCGCCTGACCGGGACCGATATGGTTGCCGGGTCGCGCGATGACGACCTGCAGGCCATACGTGGCGGCACACGCCTGAAGAAAGCGCTCACCGGCCACTTTGGAGACTGCATACGGGGACAGCGGCAGGAGCGGTGAATCTTCCCGCAGAGGAAATTCCGCCGTGGCCGCCGTTGCGGTGCCGTAGACCTGCGCAGAGGAGACGAAGAGAATGCGCGCCTCCGGGCATTCCGCGCGAACTGCATTGGTCAGATGAATCGTGCCGCCGATGTTGACACCCAGCAGAAGCTGCGGATCCCGATTGCCGTCGGGAACAAAGGAAATGGCGGCGAGGTGAATGACGGCATCCGGCTTGACATCCGCCATCAATGCGTGAACGGCATCGCGTTCCCGCAAATCCACCTGATGATAGGCGGGAAGTCCGGCGGCCCCCGGCGCGTCAGCCGGAACGGCATCCAGAGAAATGACTTCGTATCCATGGCGCAGAAGCTCCTGAATCATGTGCCGCCCGACGAATCCGGCGGCACCGGTGAGAAGCACGCGTTTCCCGCGCAATTTGGATGGTGTGGACAGGGCTGTCATATCGCAACGAATGGTAACAAAACCACTGTTCAATCTCAAGCGGATTCACCCGTTTCGCGAGCGGTTCCGGTTAGGTGCAATCCTGACGCAATCATCGGAATCATCGGAGGCTGGTGCGCGGCGGTGCGCCAGGGAGGCGGGTGCGCTGGCACAGATGACCGCAGCGGGGAAGGGCAGGTGAGGTGGGAAATAAAAAAAAAAAAGATGCGCCGGTCACAAAGAACCGGCGCATCAGGAGGGATGGGATGGATAAAGGGTTATTCAGCCGCGGCGGCCGTCGTAGTTACCACATCATCCTTTGCCATCGGATCATCGGAGGCGAGGAACTTGATGCGCACGACGCCCCAGTCTTCGGCAGAGGCGTTGACCGAGTAGGTGCCCGCAGTGCCGTGGTCGGCCGCATCGACAAGCGTGGAATCCTGAACGACCGTCAGCGTGCCATCGTTGTTTACGATGCCCATCGAGTAGTAGAGGCCGGAGACACGGTTGATCATGTTGAAGGTGACGGTGCCGTCTTCTGCAACGCTCGCGGCCGGCGTCGACTCGTTCGAGGCGATTTCAACTTCGTATCCGGCAGGAATGGCGGAAACGTCCGGACCATAGTAAGCGGTGATGGTGCCCGTGCCGAGACGGTCGAAAATTTCCGACCATTCACCGGCGGTGGTGGCGTTGACGCGGTAGTTGACCGTCTTGCCATCCTGCGTGACGCTCACGAAACGGAGCATGTTGCCATTGTCCAGCTGATTGTTGAAGGCCACGGAGATTTCGCCGCTGTCGAGCAACGTGACGGAACCGCCGCTGCTGGGGTCGGCACCTTCGGAAACGGAGACGTCCGGAATGGTGACGGAGCTCAGTGCAACGCCCGAGAGCTTGTTGACGTAGCCCGTGCCGAGGAAGGAAACCGATTCAATCGTCGTTGTTGCCTTGCCGAGGATGACCTGCCCCGCATACACATCGTCAACGGTAACCTTGCCGATATAGGAGCCGTTCTCTTCGCTGGTTTCGACCGCGATATTGACCCAGGACTGGTCGGTAACGTTGCAGGAGAGGTCAACCCACGTCTGATCGGACGGCTGATACGCCTTGAGCACCGGCGTGGTGCCAGCTGTGTTCAGGTAAAATTGCGTCTGGCACGATTCCGGGGCAACCGGATCGGTTTCCGAGCCGTTCAGATAAACGTTCACGGAAATGCCCATGCCGGTGACCGTCATATCGCTCGCAGGCGTGAAGGCGGTCGGCGTAAAGACCAACTCCTCATCGGTACCGGACAGAGAAAGGGCATTGCCCGTGGAGCCGAGGGAGGTGGCGTCTACGACTTCGGAGACATCCGTTGTCGCACTCCAGACACCATTGGTTTCCGTTTGAGCCGTAGCTGCGGAGCCGATGGTGTAGTCATCGAAGGAAACGTTGAACCAGTCAGTCGACGTCGTCAGCGTGCCGGCAGAGGCACTGGATGCGGCAGCGAGAACCGATGCGGAAAGAATAGAAACAAGTGCGCTATTTTTCATGGTTTGGGAATAGCTCGGGGAATCGGCGTCCCGGGGGCGGAAAGAGGCTGTCTTGGGCACTATCTTTCCTGTTTCTATTCATGATAGCAGAAGAGCGGGGTCGACTCAAGAAAAAAAGTGAAGAATCGGAGAACGCGGGTGCCGTTGCCCGCATGTCCGGGATTGCGCGTCCGGAGAGGATTTCGCGGGAGGACGGAAGACGGGCCGGAAAGAAAAGAAAACCCGGCACGACGCGAATCGGCCGGGTGGAAGGGAAAACGGGAGACGCCGCCTCAGTCGCGCAACGACTGGCAGATGTTGATGAGGTGGTCGTTCATGCGGCGGAAGGAACTGAGCAAGTCCGTGTAGATGATGCTCTTGACCGGGCCCTTGCAGTCGGTTGAAAGCCGCTGGAGGTGTGCATTGCGGAAGGCGCGCACCTGATTGTCGAATTCGTGGCCGCTTTCTTCGAAGGCGGCGACTTCTTCGACCTTGTTGGTGGCCACCATTTCCATGACGGCGATGCAGCGCTCCTTGACGCGCCCCGCCAGCATCAGCACTTCCTTGATGGCATCGGGGGAGAGCTTTTCACCGGCGGTAATGATCTTCAGATACGCTTTGAGCGCCTTGACAATGTAATCGGAAAGAGACTCAAATTCGTCGGCCTGCTTGATTTCGCGGCGGACGGCCAGCAGGTCTTCGTGCGAAATGTTGTCGCGCAGCAGCATGCTGACGTATTCGGAGATTTCCTTCTGGGCGATATCCATGTCCTCTTCGTCATGGAAAACGGTATCTTCCAGTTCGATATCGCGGTTGTCTTCCTTTTCGACCACGGTGTGGAAGCGGTCGAGCATGCCCAGGCAGGTGGAGCCCATGAGTGCGATTTCGCGCTGGGCCTGCGCCACGGCAACGGTCGGCTGAACGAGCAGGCGCTTGTCGAGGAACCGGGGTGTATAGCGCTTGGGCGGCTCTTCATCGGCGCGCTTGGGAATGCACCACGTGACGAAGCGTTCAAACGTCCGCATGAACGGAAGCATGATGATTGTGCAGAGAACGTTGAAGCCGGTGTGGATGATGGCAATCGTCAGCTTCATGTTGTGCTCGGGCTCGTGCGAGGTCGCCCAGACGATGAAGCGCTCCGAGAGGCTCAGCACCTGCGAGTAGAAGATGACGACAAAGAAGACGCCGATGAAGTTGAACAGGAAGTGGGCAAGCGCAGCACGCTGGGCGTTGCGCGTGGTGCCGATGCAGGCGAGCGCCGCCGTAGCCGTCGTACCGATGTTCGAGCCCATGATGATGGCGACGGAGGTCTCGAAATTGAGAATCCCGTTGGCCGCCATGCCCATCACGATGCCGATGACGGCGGTGGAGGACTGTATAATGGCCGTGACAATCGTGCCGACGAGAACCGCCTTGATGAAGCCGGAAAGCGAACTGGCTTCAAACCGCGACAGCCACGCATTGAGTTCCGGCATGTCCCGGATCGGTGCAAAACCGCTCGACATGACGTCCAGCCCGTAGAACAGCAGACCCAGACCCAAAATGGCCATGCCGCTGTAGTGGACGCGGTCCTTTTTCGAGAACAGGAACGGAATCGAGGAGAGACCGATGATCAGGGGACCGTACGCCGCCAGGTTCAGCGTCAGAATCCACATCGAAACGGTCGTGCCGATGTTGGCGCCGAAGATGACGCCGATGGCCTGCAACAGCGTCATGATGCCGCTGTTCACGAAGCCGATGACCATCACGGTCGTTGCCGAGCTCGACTGAATGACGCCTGTAACGCCTACGCCGACCAGAATGGCCAGAATCCGGTTATCCGTTACAGCACTGATAATCTTGTTGAGGCGTTTGCCGGCGATGGCTTGAATGCCGTCCGACATGAACGTCATGCCCATCAAGAAAAGACCAAGTCCACCCAAAACAAGCTGGACCATCATCATGACGGAAGGGCTGTCTGCCATAATTTCTTTTGATTTGGATTAGATTTGTATGAGAAAGAAATTAAAGTGCAACCAATTCTACCAAAGAACACCTTCCGCCGTCCAGCGGTTCCCGCTGAAATCCGCGCCATGAATTCCTGTAAATTCCGCTCTGAGACGCCGTTTCCAGGTAAACGGAGCCTGCTGTGCGCTTTTTTTGTTCTTTTTGCAGGGGGCGGAATCCCCGGTGGCGGGAGCTCGCGGGCGATTGTGTCGCGGGACCGGGCGGGCACGCCGACGAGGCGGAATCATGCATCGCGCCTGGCACGGTGAGTTTGCGGGGTGCCGGGTATTCCGACGCCGTGGCGGCGGGCTGCGCGTTTGAGCAGGATGAGAAGCAGACAGGCACCCGCCATGGATGCGGCAATCCAAGGGCCGGGAATCTGCGCCTGAGCGGCGGATCTGGAGAGCATCGTGACAATCCAGGTGCTGGGTAGCCAGCCGACGAAGGAACCCAGCAGCATCGCCGAAAGTCGCGTCTTCGACACGGCAAGCGCCAGCGTTGTGAGCAGTCCGGGCAGCGGCAGCTGCCGGATGAGGACCGTTTCCAGGAAGCCGGGCGATGTGCGCAGCAGGAAGGCGGCGCGGCTCCGGGCAAGCCGCCTCCGGATGCAGTCCGCCAGCAGGTGGCGGGCGGCGATGAAGAGCAGGGCGTTGCCGATGAGACCGCCCAGCGTCGCCCACGTGAACGCCGCGACCGGGCTGCAGATGAGACCCAGCGTGGCGGCAATCCACAGACGCGGAATGCCGACGGCATTGAGAAACGTGGCGAGCAGAAGCGCGGACATGGTCACTTAGCGGGGAACCTGCGGAGCCTGAAAGGCTGCCCAGCGGTACCGTTTTTTGCCCATCGGAAAAACGCCGGTTTCCACAATGAAGCCGGGGAAACGGCTTTCAAGGTCCTGCCCGTTGCGTTCGAGGAAGAGTGCCAGACCGCGCGTTTCCTCCCGCATGCCCTGCAGCAGGTCCGCATCGGAGCGGCGGCGTGTTCCCAGCCGCCGGGCGTAGAGCGTGAGGTTTTCGCCATTCATGTCGTAGAGCTGGAGGCGTCCGGTCGGCGGCACGTATTTCTGCGCCAGAGCGGCCATGATGCGGGGCTCCTTGAGCGGTCCGATGGCGGGATAGACGAGCCCGCCGATGACCGCCTGCAGGATGACCATGCCCGCGAGGAAGCCCGGCGCCCGCCGGGGCAGCGGGCATGCGGTGCGGCCGCATCTGACGGCGGGGAGGAGCGTGAGCACGGCACCGAGGAAGAACGGCCACGCATGCACCGGGGCCAGATAGCCGGGTTCAACCCAGCGCTCCGGCAGATACCGGCATCCCACGGAGAAGAAGAGTCCCGCCAGCAGCAGCAAAAGGGGCGGCGTCATCAGCAGAATGGCACGCACGACGCGGTAGAATTTCGACGCCTGAAGCCGGTCCCATGCCACGCCCAGACACAGCGCCGCCGGTGCGTAGGCGGAAAGAATGTAGACCGAGCGCTTGGATTGCGGGATTGTGAAGAAGAGCACAACAAAGAGCGCCCACGCCGTCAGCGCCTTGAGCAGATGCTTGTCCTGCCCCCAGCCGCGGACGGCCACGGGCAGAAACAGCGTCCACGGCAGGAATCCGACCAGAAACTGCAGGAACAGGTAGTAAAAAGGCCGGAGATGACCATAAGCACCCCCGGCGCGGGAGAGGTTCTGCGAAAAAATGATTTCGTTGAAATAGGCGGCGGACGCATTTTCGAGCATCGTGGCGCAGAGCCACCCGGCGGGCGGGAGAGCCGCCAGCAGGATGCCGCCGAGGAGGACGGGTCCCGTCAGCCCCGTCCGCACGAAGAACCGCCGGTTCCGGTCCCCTTCGGGAAGATGGCGGACCGGAAGAAAGTACGAAAAGGAGAGGAAGGAGCCCAGTGGAATGAGGAGTCCGACCGGACCTTTGGCGAGGATGCCCAGCCCCATCAGCAGGAAGGCGGGAACGACGAGCGTCAGATGCGGGGAGGCGGGGAGGCTGACGGTTGCGCGCCCTGCGCTTTTCCGCGGTCTGCGGAACCGGTTGAGATCCAGCAGGTTGACCGCCATGAGTTCGAGCCCGGTGAGCAGTCCGTCGATCTGTCCGCGCCCGAAGGTCTGCGCACATGCCCATCCGGTTGCGAAGATGACCGCCGCAATCCATCCCGCCGTGGCAGAGGCGTGGCGCTGTCCCAGCGTCTGCACGGCGAGCACAGCCAGCAGGGCGCCGAGGAGCGAAGGCAGCCGGGAGCCGAACGGCTCGGGAAGGAGGGTCTCGCCCAGTTGGATGAGCCACATCATGAGCGGCGGCTTGTGCGCATAGATTTCTCCGTTGCGCAGCGGCAGAAACCGGTGTCCGGAGACGCTCATTTCCCGGGCAATCAGCACGAAGCGCGGCTCATCGGGTTCCCAGTAGCCGCGGGCTGCATACTGGACGCCCCAGACGGCGAGAACGAGCAGCAGAGCAAAAACAAACTTTTTCACGGAGGCGGGCGGATGGGTTACCGGTGGCGTTCGGGGGCGTCGAGACAGGCGGCAACGGCTGGCCACGCGCGGGTGCGGGCGAGCATCCAGCGCACGCCCAGCAGATCCGCCCAGGTTGTCTTGAGGCGTCCGAGGTTGGTGTATTTGCTCGTGCCGGCCAGGCGGGCATGGTGGCGGACCGGAATCTGCACAATGACGGCTCCCTGTGCGGCGCAGAGCATCGGCAGGAAGCGGTGCATGCCGTGCCAGTAGGAGAGGCGCCGGACAAACCGCGCACGAAAGGCCTTGAGCGAGCAGCCCGTGTCGTTGATGCCGTCGTGCAGAAGGAACCGCCGGAGCGAATTGGCTATGCGCGAGGCGATGCGCCTGGCGCGCGTATCCCGTCGCACCGTGCGGTATCCGCAACACAAATCGGCGGGTTCAATGAGTCCGTCCTCTGTTTTCAGCAGCGGCGCCACGAGCAGGGGAATATCACGCGGATCATTTTGTCCGTCTCCGTCGAGTGTCACGATGATTTCGCCTGTCGCCTCCTGAAAGGCGAGATACAGGGCGGCGGACTGACCGCAGTTGACGGGATTGCGCAGCAGCCGGACGCGAGGGTCGTGTACCGCCTTTTCTTTGACGATGCCCGGGGTTTCATCCGTCGAGCCGTCGTCGGAAACAATGATTTCGCATTCGGGGAAGATGCGGCTTACGTCGCGGACTTCATCCAGCACGGCCGGCAGGCATTCCGCTTCGTTGTAAACAGGGAGAATGATGGAAATGCGCGGGTATTCAAGGAAAGCATTCATATCGGCTTCCGGTACGGTTTCGGCTCCCGTTGCGGGGCTGACAGAACCAGAGAATACCGATTGAATATCACGGAAACATTACGAAAGGATTGTCATTTCCTTGCCAATACATTGCCATTTGGTCATCTTCCCGTGCGGCAAACTGCCGCCTGTGGTGCCGGTCGGGCGGCAAACCGACCGGCATTAGCCGCAGCTTCATGAGTCGAACGCCCACTCCGGGGGCGGAGCTTGTGTGCGTGCGGACACGACGAACACGGCGAAACCGGCAAACAGGACGTTTCGTCGGTTTCGCCGCTGCGGAGGTTTCGCTGCGCCGGCAGATTACGGCAGGGCGCGGAGGATGGCTTCGAGCGCGTCTTCCGGGGTCAGGTGATGACGCCGGAGCAGGTCCACGCGCGTGGTGGCGTGCTGCACGAAGCAGTCGGGCCAGCCGAAACGCACCACGGACGGGTGCGCCGGGTGGTTGGTAAGACAGTCTTCGACGGCTTCTCCAAAGCCGCCCGCCAGGATGGCGTCTTCCCACGTGAAAAAGATGCGTACGCCTTCGTCCGCCTGTGCGCGCAGCAAGGTCTCGTCGACCGGTTTCGCAAACCGGGCGTCCACGTGGATGGAGCCGATGCCGCGCGCGAGCAGGAGCGCCTGAAGCTGCGCCGCATACGCATCTTCGGGACCGAGCATCCAGAGTGCCACCACGGGCCGCTGCGCGTCCGGCGGCAGCGTCCGCGACAGCTCGGCCGCGCGCCCGAAGACGACCGGCGGGTCGACCGCCGCCGGTGCGCCTGGCGTGGAGCCGCGCGGGTAGCGGATCGCTGTGGTGCGCGCTGGCTCGGCAATCGCCAACTCGAGCATGGCGCGCAAATCCGCCGGTGTGCGCGGCGCACAGATGGCGATGCCCGGAATGGGACGCAACAGCGCGATATCGAAAATGCCGTGGTGCGTGGCGCCGTCGCCCGGGACGGCGCCGGCGCGGTCCAGCGCCAGCACAATGCCCAGCCCCTGGAGCGCCGCATCGTGCAGGACGCTGTCCACGGCACGTTGCAGGAAGGTCGAATAAACGGCGGCCACGGGGCGCAGCCCGCCCGCCGCCAGCCCCGCCGCAAACGTGAGCTGGTGCTCTTCGCAGATGCCGACGTCGCGGAAGCGCGCAGGATGGCGCCGCGCAAAGTCCGCCAGCCCGGTACCATCCGTCATGCCCGCCGTGAGCGCATAGATGTCCGGATTCGTTTCCGCCAGCGCGCAAAGATGTCCGCCAAAGACGTCGGACCAGCCGATGCGGCCTTCTGGGAGCGGACGGCGCTTGCCGGTCTGCGGGTCGAACGGGCCCGTCGAATGCCATTCTTCGGGGCTCGTTTCCGCCGGAGCATAACCGCGGCCCTTGCGCGTGGAGACGTGAACCACCACGGGCAGTTCCGATTCGGCGGCCGTCGTGAACGCCCGCTCGAGCTCGTCGATGTTATGCCCGTCGTAGGGTCCGATGTAGCGAATGCCGAGCTCTTCGAAAACCGTGTTGCGCCGCCGGACGAAAATCGATTTGATGCGGCTTTCAAGCAGGTGGTAATGGTCGCGCAGCCACGCCATGCGCAGCCGTTGCACGCCGCGCAGACCGTAAGATTCAATGACGCGCTTCCAGCGGTTGTAGCGGCGGGATGCGAGCAGACGGCTGAAGGAGCGCGAAAGGGCGCCCGTGGGGCGGCCGATGGACATCCGGTTGTCGTTGAGGATGATGATGAGGCGGCCCGTCGTTTCGCGCACGTTGTTGAGTGCCTCGAGCGAGATGCCGTTGCTGAAGGCGGCGTCACCGATGACGGCGATGACGTTTTCATGGCGCCCGGCGCGGTCGCGCGCGACGGCGAGTCCGAGCGCGGCGGAGAGGGCGTTGCCGGCATGCCCGGACCCGAAGGCGTCGCAGGGCGATTCGGCGCGTTTCTGGAAGCCCGCAAGACCATCCGTCTGCCGGAGGGTGTGAAAGCGGTCGGCGCGTCCGGTCAGGAGTTTGTACGCGTAGCTCTGGTGGGAGACGTCGAAGAGAATCTTGTCCGTCGGCGGGGAGAAGACGCGGAGCAGGGCGATGGTGAGTTCGACAACGCCCAGGTTGGAGGCGAGGTGTCCGCCGTTGCGGGCAACGGTCGTAATCACTTCTTCCCGCAATTCTCCGGCGAGGGTGCTAAGATCCCCGGGGGCGAGCGCTTGCACGTCTTCGGGCTGGTGGATGCGGGAAAGAATGGACACGATGAACGGGGGCGCCGGGAGCGCGCAAGAGGAGGAAGGAGGGAGAAAACAATCCGCACGCGGATGGGCGGACAGGCGGGCGGGGGAGGGGGAAAGCGCCGGGGTGCGCGCGATACAGGTAAGGGTAACGGGAAGGCACCCGGAAGTAAAGCGCCGATGCACAGAAGCGGCCGGGTCTGAAACGCTTACGGGGTCGGCTGCGGCTGGGTGACCTCCTGCCAGAGGCGGTCCAGCCGCTGCACGGAGGCGGGGACCGCCGTCCCGAGAATCTGCGCGAAGACGGCCACGCGGAATTCCTCGACCAGCCAGCGGTAGCGCTCGGCGGCTTCCGGCTGGTAGGGCGGGTGTCCAAGCGGGTCGGTGATCAGGTCGGTATACCGCTGCCATGCGGTGCGCACGGGACGCAGGAGCCGCACATCATCGGCGGGGCGGAGCCGGGCGCGTTCGAGGCGTTTCCGGATGGCTTCGAGGTAGCGCGGATATTCGGCGAGGCGGGCGGACGGGATGGTGGCGGGGAACCGCTCCGGGGTGAGCCAGCCGATTTGCTCGGCGATATCGGCGACCGTTTCCGCAGCGAGCGTCGGGGAGTCGGCGAGCGCGTTCAGAAGCGCATGCGCCTCTTCGGCGGCCAGTTCGGCGAGCGTCCGGATGTCGGCGGCGAGGGCACGGATGGCGGCGGGGTCGCGCAGTTGGGCCGGGTGGCTTTCAGCGCATTCGAGGGCGGCGCGTTCCATCGCGAATTCCAGAATGGGTGAGGCGCCCGGGGGCGGCACGATGCGGTGTGCCGCCAGGGCGAGCGCCGCCGCACCGCGCGGG
>CASFKR010000025.1 GCA_949295265.1 uncultured Verrucomicrobiota bacterium
CGCGATGTCGCGCGCCTCCACGCGCGCGCCCGCACGCGGCGCGTCCGCTTTGCGCGCGCGCCGTCCATCCTGCAAAATGCGCCCCGCGGAAAAGGCGTCCGAAAGGAGCGCACGCGTGGTGCGCGCTCCCAGACGGGCCAATAAAACCTTGTCCAGACGCCGCAAGGCGGCATCTTCCGGCGTAATCAGAAAGGAAAGCGTTTGCATCGTCTCCATCCTACCATACCCGACGCCTTCGCACCATTGACGAGTTTGATAAGTATTCCGGGAAATATCCGCCCGATGACAGAGAACCGATATCCGCAACAATTTTCATGAAATTTTCCTGTTTCGTTCTGAAAGCGGAAACCGTTTTGTACGGATGTTCCTGCAAAAAAATCCTGCAGCCTTGCCGCCCATTTTGCGAGAAATACTGTCTAATTTGCAGGTATTATTTTTGAAATTCCAAAAGACGACTCAACCATTTTCCGCTTTGACAGCCGCTTTTTATCGCATCGAAACTTCTGATGAAATTTTTCATTTTACGCCTCTTTCCGGTTGACACGCCCCCTGCGCACCACAATAATACTTGCCCTGCAACCGTTCGATTCCGCCCGTTCAGGCAGAATTAACAAGTCTGTAAAAACCGCATTTTTTTTTTTACGGAGTTTATAATCTTGGTCAAGAGCCATGACGACGACATCTTCCCGGATGAAAACAACGCTCTTTCTTGCTTCGGGGCTTGCGCTCCTGCTGACGCCCCAGATGACGGCGCGCGCTGCCGACGGAGAAATCCTGCAGTCGGCGAACCGCCCGCCGGTCCAGACCTTCTATGCACCGCTTCCGGAGACCAGCGTGCTGCAGGCTTTGCAGTCCATCCATGGCGGTGCGAACTGGAGCCGGCCTTCTTCCCCGCTCTACTCGTACACCTCCATCTCCGTATTTGTGGACGGCACCGTCATCTACTATGACCACTGGGAAGACGGCTACGAGCGCGACATCGCCAACCCGAACCACCTCTGGTCGCCGTCCAATCCGACGGGCACGCAGATCTGGGGCGACGGCGATCCGTCCAACGGGTATCCGCCGGACATGCCCGGCGATGTGCTCAACGCGGGTGAAGTCATCATCCTGAGCGACAAGATTCCGGTCGACCGCATCGGCAGGAATGCGTACTGGGACGGCGGCGACAAATTCGCCTCGACGAAGCCCGTCTCGGCTTCGCGCATTGTGTGGGCGTCGGAATCGAAGACGCTCTTTGCGGGCGGCAACGAAATGTATGACACCTCGTACTTCGGCGACGGGTTCGTCTGCCCGTTCGGCGAAGACACGCCCAAACAGAATGAGATTTTCGAATACACCGGACTGATGATCATGGCGGGGCCGGACGGCGCCTCGATTGCGCTCGACACCGATGCCGACGGCAAGACGGAATACACGTACGAACTGGCGGAAGGCGAAACGGTCTTCGTCGACGGCGGCGTGCACGAAGGCGCCACGGTAACGGCGAGCGCCGGTTCCGTGCAGGTGGACATCGTCACCGGCGATGTGTACGACGGCTATGAATCGCGCTTCTACAAGCTGCTGCCGATGCGCATGTGGTCGACGGCGTACACCTCGCCGGTCGGCACCTCCTCCAGGAAGGGCGGCTCGCGCGTGTGGATGTACAATCCGGGCGACACGGCGCTGCAGGTGACATGGGAGACGCGGTCGCGGTCCGGAAAGACGACGCTTCCCGCGCGCGCATCCGGGTATGTGGCTGTAACGGATGCGAATTCCGGCATCCGCGTGACGGCGGACGCGCCGTTCTACGCATGCCAGGCGATTGACTGCGTGGGCAGGGGCACCTCGACCAGGCGCAGCGGCGGCGACAACCGCACGTATGACTGGGGGCTCACCCTGGTGCCGGACAATGCGCTCTCGACGCAGATTGTGACGGGCATCGGCCTCGGGCAGGACCCGACGGAGCGCCAGACGGAAAACAGCACGCCCGTGTGGGTGACTTCGCCCATCAGGGACACGGTCGTCTACGTGGATTACGACGGCAATCTCTCCACCGGTTCGCGCGTCGACCCCAACGGCAACCGTTGCGACCAGATTGTTTCGCTGGACCGGCTCGACAGCACGCGCCTCTACAATCCCTCGGGCGACCAGACGGGCATGCTCGTCTACACGCTCGACGGCACGCGCATCTGCGCTGCCTGGGGCTCCGACCCCTCGAAAGCCTCGAGCGGCTCGCCCGGGCTCGATCTGGGCACGGGCATTCCCCCGATGCCCGAGTGCTTCGTCCAGAAGGAATCGGAACTGACGCAGGACAACGACGGCGACGGCTGGCTCACGCCGGGCGACACCCTCACCTACCGCCTGCAGGTGCTCAATGTGGGCCGTCAGCCCGTCACGGACATCACGCTGCGCGAAGTCCTCCCCGAAGCGGGCATCGCCTACGTGGAGGGCACCTTTGCCTACACGAATCCGTGGGGCACGAAGCGCGCGCTGCCGGACGCCGCCTTTACCGCCCTCGCCTCCGAAAGCGGTCTCGAGGTCACGGCGCTCGACGAAAATTTCATCCCGCTCTACAGCGACGGTACGCTCAATCCCGGCGAAACGTGGACGTTCTCCTTTGACGTGGAGCTGCTCTCCCTCTCCGGGGAGGAGCCCGACAGCCTCCTCAACCGCGTGATTCTCGAAACGCCGTACAGCACGATTACCAACTCGGTGCAGGACGCGCTGCGCTGCCGCATCGGCGACTGGGTGTGGCTCGATGCGAACGGCAACGGCATGCAGGATGCGGGCGAAAAACCGCTTCCCGGCGTGATGGTCACGCTCGTCGACGCGCAGGGCAACACGGTGACGGATGACCGCGACCTGCCCTACACGGCCGTCACCGGCGCCGACGGGGCCTACCTCTTCCGCGGCGTGCGCCCCGGCACCTATGCGGTCGCCTTCTCCGCGCCCGCCGCCTACACGCTCACGACGGCCGACAGCGGCACGGATGATGAAATCGACTCCGATCCCGCCGCGGCGACGGGCCGCACCGCGCTCTTCACCATCCGCGGCGGCCGCGTGGACCTCACGCACGACGCGGGGTTCGTGATTGCGCCCGATGCGAATGCGGCCGTCTCCCTCGTCAAGACGGCCGATTCGGCACCCGACGGCGAACCGCTCGAAGTCTCGTCCGGCGACACCGTCGTCTACAGCTACACCATCACCAACACGGGGTCGGTGGCCCTGCGCGACCTCACGCTCACCGATGACAAGCTCGGCGATATCGCAGGGCTTGCGGACCTCGTGCTCGCGCCCGGCGAATCGGTCGTCCTCACCGCGGAGGCGATGCTCCTGCGCGACACGGTGAACATCGCCACGGTGACGGGCACGCCCTGCGCGGACGACGGCTCCGACCTGCCGTACGTCTCTGACAATCCCTCTTACACGGTTTCCGCCGAGGATGACGCCACCGTGCTCGTCCCCGACGCGGAACCCGAACCCACCTCCAGCCTCGGCTCCATCGTGTGGTGCGACGCCGACGGCGACGGCATTCGCGACGCCGGCGAGCGCGGCGTCAGCGGCGTCCCGGTGACGCTGCTGCGCGTGACCGCCGACGGGCTGAAAACGGTTGCCACGGCAAAAACGGATGCAGCGGGCGTCTACCGCTTCACCGGTTTGTCGGCGGGTGACTACCTTGTGCGCTTCTCGCCCAATGACAGTTGGTCGTTCACCCTGCCGCTCCAGGGCGATGACACCGCCGTCGATTCCGATGCACATCCGGAAACCGGCGAAACGGAAATCATCACGCTGTCTGCGGGCGAGGACCTTCTTACCATCGATTGCGGCCTCGTCGGCGGCATCCCCCCGGGGGTCTGCGACTGGCTCGAAATCGTCGAAAAATACAATGCCCTGATCATGGGCAACCTCACGACCGGAACCGGCGACACCGAGGGCAACCTGCTCGTGGGCGGCAATGCCATGCTCGGCTACGGCTACAGCGTGGGACTCATCGGCCCCGGCTACGGCCGCACCCGCGACGCCGCCCGGCCCGGCACCGACGCGCTCGTCGTGCGCGGCGACCTCACGGAATCGAGCGTGCCCGACATCAACGGCAACGTCGTCTACGGCGGCACCTACACGAACCTGACCGGCACCACCGCATACCGCGCCTATGAGCTGCGGCACGTCGCGCCGGTGACGCTCGACGCCGACTGGAACGTCCCGGAGGACGGTTCCGGACGCACCCTCGAAGACGTCGCGGCCGACATCGTCGGCTTCGCGAAAATGGCCGCCGCGCTCCCCGATTCCGAGGGCGTTGTCTACGATGCGTCCAATCCGTGGGATATCGTCTGGACCGGCACCAACACGTGGCGCAACGTCTTCTCCGTGACCACCAACACGTTCACGCTCGCCAGCAACGGCATCCGCCTCGACGTGCCGCCCGCGTCCAAGGTGCTCATCAACATCTTCGCCGATACGGTCAACTGGACGTACGCGAGCATCGCGCTGCCGGAAGGCATGTCGCCCTCGCAGGTGCTCTTCAACTTCGTCGGCACCAGGACCATCGAAACCTCCGGTTTCCTCATCCCCGGCTCGGTGCTCGCGCCCGATGCCGACGGCGCCTTCCTCGGCGGCTCGATCGACGGCTTCGCCTTCTTCGGCGGCGATGTCCGCACGGACAAGGGCTTTGAGTTCCACGACTATCCGTTCCTGGCCTTCGACTGCTCGGAAAGCGACGTCGTGACGCTCCGCCCGGCGCTCACGCTCACGACGGCCGTTACCGCCGCCGAAGGCGTCGACGGCTTCTCCCCGGCCGCCGAGGGAGAGCTCGTCCGGCTGCCCGCCGGTTCGGTCGCCACCATCCGGTGGACCGTCGCGAACCCCTCGACGCGCACCCTCTCCGGCATCCGCCTCACCGATCCCCTCACGGGCGCGGTCTTCGCCGGTCCCGACACGCTCGCCCCCGGTGCCGCATGGACGCAGACCGTCACGCGCGTCATCGGCACCTCGACGAATGTGACCGCCTCGGCCACCGCCGCCGTCGACGCCGTCGAGGGCGAAGACCCCTATGCGGGCTGGACGCTCACCGCCACGGACGACGTCCGCTTCGTGACCTACGATGAAGCGGGCTGGACGGCGCACCTCGCCGCCGAAGCCCTCACCGCCCCCGCCGGCGCCTACGTGCCGCGGCCGGACTTCGAGGTCACCGCCATCGCGTTCATCGAAAAACCGACGATTACGGGCGACGTCTTCTCCGTCTCCGTGACCATCGCAAACTCCGGCGAAGTCACCGCCATTCCGGGACGTCTGGCCATCTACATCGATGCGCCGGAACCCGTCACCGCGGCAGACCTCCCGGACGCCTGGATTGACCTCACCGCAACGGACAAAGCGCTCCTTGCGGGCGGCGAAGGCGTAACCTATGAATTCCACGGTCTGCGCGCCCCCGCCGACGCGGGCGCCCTGCATGTGCGTGCGCTCATCGATGCCCAGGACTCCGTGGAAGAGCTCTCGGAGGGCAACAACCAGCTGCCCGTCTTCGCGTGGCTCATCCCGATTACCGTGCACACCTCCCTTTCCGCGGACGGTGTAACCCTGCGCTGGAACAGCTACGAAGGCCAGGTGTACAGCATCCGTGCGGCTGAAACCGTTGAAGGCGATACCTTCGCACCCTGCGAAGGCACCGACGTCAACGGCATTGATCTGACGAATATCCCCGCGACCCCGCCGGAAAATTCCGTCACCATCCCCGTGGACGACAGCCGGTCCATGCGTTTCTTCCGCCTCCGTGCGGAGATTCTCAACGATGCCGCCGACCTGAAATAATGCAGGCCGGCACCGTTTCTGACAACCCGAGATTCCACATTCTTCAACCTATGAGCAAGCCCCGTAAACTCATCTGCGTTGCGGACGATTCTGAAATCACACGGGCACTCCTGCGTGCCTTGTTCAACAAGACCTACGATATCATCGAAGCTTCCAGCGGCGCAGACGTCATTCGAATCCTCCGGTCCTCGGAAAGACCCTTATCGGCACTGCTTCTCGACATACGGATGCCGGAAATGGACGGATGGAACGTCCTGCAGTTCCTCAAAGACCATCAGCTGGCCGGCAAATTCCCCGTGATTTGCATCACGGCGATTTCCGACACGGAAACAAAGATCCGCTGCTACGAGGAAGGGTGCGCGGAAGTCATCGAGAAGCCGTTCAACGAGCGGCTTCTCGTGGCCCACGTCCAGTCCATCATTGAGCGTCACAGCCAGAACAGCCGCTCCTCCGGCCACAACACGGAGTGGGAGCAGCGTGCCATGCATGCGCTGGCGCTTCTGGACGCCATCTCGGTTGCCATTATTTCCTTCGACGCCGTTTCCCGCTCCATCCGCTATGTGAACACGAAGGGTGCGGCGTTCTTCCCCAACATCAGCAACCCCGTCGGGCACACGCTCGATGAAGGGCTCTCGCAAAACGGCCTGGAGCTCTTCAGCGGCGCGGTGCAGGAGGTTCTTACCACGCGCCGACAGAATGTTCGGCTCTATCATGCGCCGAACGGGAACATTTATTCGGTTGTTTTCAACGCGCTACTCGACGTGAAGGGTAACATTTCGGAAATCGTCGCTTCCCTGCGCGATGTGACGGCGTTTGTGCAACGGCGCCTTGCGCTGGAAGCCAAGATCTCCGCCCTGAACAAGGTGTCGGCCGTTTCCTCCGATTACAGCAACTCGTATTATTTCTGATCCCTCTGCGTGGCGCCCGCCGCCGCGCTCTTTTCCCCTCTCCTTCCCGGAAGACCTCTCCCTGTGAAACAGGACATCTACCGCTACCTCGAGACCAATCTCGGGCTCTCCCGCCCGGAAACGGACGAAATCTACGCGCTTTTCCTGCGCGATTTCCACACCCTCGCCGAGTCGCTCAGTCAGCAGGAGGAAGAACCGGATATCCTGAAAATCCGCGAAATCACCCACTCGCTGTACGGCTTTTCGATGAATATCGGCGCGGAAGACCTGCACCATGCGGCCGTTGCGCTGAACGCCTCCGCCAAGGCGAACGACCGCGAAGGCTGCCGGCGCGGCGTGCGCCTCCTCCTGACGCTCCACGACACCTATCAGAGAGAGGCGCTGACGCCCGCAGACGCGGCCATGGAACCCTGACGGGTCTCTGCGGTACCGGCGTCTGCGCCGCAGGGCGCGCACGCCGGTACCGGTTTGACCGTCCTGCTCCATTTCGCTAGTATGCGTTGGTTCGATTGTTATCGTGCCAGACATCCTGAGGGCTTTTGTAAACCCTGTTTCAAACAACTTTTCCGCACCGGTTCGTTGCGATGAGCATTTCGACCAAAATCAAACTGGGACTCCCTTTCTTCGACACGATGTTTGAAGGCATCGTGCCGCACCGTCCCGTGCTCATCCGCGGAAAAGCCATGAGCGGCACCAATCTCGTCGTCGCGCAGATTGCGGCCAACTCGATCCGGACCGGCGACACCGTCATCATCTTTTCCAGCCACAGTTCCGAGACGCTCACCTTTTCCGCCAATGCCGTCAACGTCGATCTGGATGCGGTCGTGGCGTCCGGTCAGCTCATCCCCCTGAACCGCGTCTCCGAGCAGATGCTCAACGACCCGACGGACATCGACCCGCTCCCCTTCCCCGAGGCCTTCGAAGAGTTGCGCGACACGCTGCGCGGGCATCGGCACTGCCTCGCGATTTTCGATTCGGTTCTGCCGTGGATTGCCATCGAGCCCTTCACGCGCGCCCGCTCGCACATCGCCACCCTCTTCAACATCCTCGCGCGGGCGGAAGTGACGCCCATTTTCACGTCGCTCATGCCCGTCTCCCGGCAGGCGAATATGCTCGACCGGTTCATCCGCGAGATGAGCGCCGTCTGCTTCGACTTTTCCGTGAACAGCGGGGATACGTTCACGCTCCGGGTCACCAAAAACGATGTTGCGCCCGCCGGCGTCCGGATTCCGGTCGAATGGCGGCTGAAGTTCGTTACGGGGCAGGGTTTCGTCATTGCCGACGAAAATATTCTGCAAGCCACGGCGGATACGTATAAGGAGCCTGCCGAGCCCGCGATGCCATCCGCGCCGACGCAGGTCTTCCACCCGCTGTCCACCAGCCAGGATCCGGAAGCGCAGTACGTCCGCCGCTCCATGCATACAAAATCGTCGAGGGGCACGGCGGGCAAAGACCCCTTCTCCGAGACGGTCAACCTCTCCCGGATTGCCGATTCGCTCCCTTCGCTCTCCCCGGGAACGCCCCGGACCATTGATTTGCAGCGGACGACCGATCTCTCGAACATGGGCGACTTCATCACACAGGCGCCGGAAGGCTCCGTTTCCGCCGCAGATTCCGTCCTGCTGTCCAACGAAGATGCGGCCGTGCTCTCGATGAACCATCAGGAGATGGATCAGGCGCTGGGGACGGATACCTTCGCTCCGCGGCAGCCCGCCATGCCCAATGCGCGGGACGCGCAGATTCCGCCCTGCGCCCTCCCGCAATCCTCGTTTCTTCCGCCGCAACCGCCTCCCGCCCCGGAAGGCACACCGGCCTTTACCCATCTCCCGGAACAACAGCCCGCCTCCATTTCCTTTTCAAACATCCCCTTTTCCGGTCACAGGGAATGGACAAGACCGCCGACGGAAGAACCGCAAAAAGCAGCCCCGCCGCCCGCGACGCCCGGCAGCATCCGTTTTTCCGATATCGCCTCCTTGCAGCAGAATACCGGCCATAACGATGCGAGCCCGCCCCAGCCTCCCCGGAATCCGTCGCGGTAGCTTTCTTTCTCCGCCATGTACACGAAATACTGGAACCTGACATCTTCGCCGTTCCTCAGCGTCGACTCCGAAAAACTGCTCTACCCCTCCCCGCAGTTGGAAGAAGGCGTTGCACGGCTGTACTATCTGATTGATCAGGAACGCCTTGCCGGACTGCTCACGGGTCCCTACGGCATCGGCAAAACCTTCCTGCTCGGGTGTCTGGCGCGCCGCACGGCACAACTCAAGCTGCCGCTCATCCGTTTCGACGCCATTCCCAACGGTGCGCTGCCCATGGCGCGGCACATTCTCCGGAGCATCGGCGTGGATGCGGCGCCGACCTCGCTTCCGGACGCGCTCATGCTCTTTCAGCAGGCCGTCGTCCAGCAGTCCGGCCGCCTCGTCCGCCACATCCTGATCATCGACGAAGCGCACTACCTCGGCACGGACGAGGGGCTCTATCTCGTCCACTTCCTGTGCAATCTGCGCATCCGCGCCAACGGGCGGGACATGCCCCTTTTCTCGATCATTCTCTCCGGCACGCCGAATCTCAACGAGATGGTCAACCGCTACGACTCCCTGCGGCTGCGCATCCAGCTTTCCTGGGTGCTCACGCCGCTCACGGCGCAGCAGACCGTCGAGTACGTCCAGCAGCACATCCGCGCGGCCGGCGGCGACATCTGGATTTTCACGGAACCGGCGCTCCGGGCGGTGTACGAATGCTCGCAGGGCATTCCCCGCAGCATCAACAACATCTGCGACACCGCCCTCGTCCTCGGCTATGCCGCCCGCCAATCCGCCATTTCCCCGGAAATCGTGATGCAAGCCGCGCGCGACACCAATCTGCTCCCGGCTCAACGCGCGGAACAGCCCGCCCCGGCTCCGGTTTCCGCCCGCGAATAACGCTTCCGCATGCAACCGATTATCTCGTCCGTTTCCACCACATCCGTCATTGCGGGTTCGCTGGGCGTCATTTTCCTCGTGGCGGCCATTGTGAAAACGATTGCCTACCGGCGCCATGCCATCCGCAAAAAGAATCAGGCGGAAGCGGCCAAAAACGGCGGCACCGAAGAGAGTCCCATCCAGCTCTCCGATCCTTTTGCCGACAAGCCTGCGCCTCCTCCGGCAGACCCGGAACCCGCCCCTCCCCCAAAAAAGCGCAGCATTTACCGCTGGGAATAGCCCGCCCCGGACCGGCTCAGCAAAGCGAGCCGAAACACGGCGTACACGACAGACAGGACGGCCAGGACGAACACGACGTACACGACGAACAGGACGGCTCGCTGCCACCGCCACGAAGCTACCGCCACGAAGCCAGCACAGCACTCCCAGTGGCCTCAGTGGCCTCAGTAGACCCAGCAAAAGGCACAACCGTGCCCTCCCAGTAGCCTCAGTGGCCCCATCAAAAGGCACACCCGTGCCCCCCAGTTGCCCCAGACGGCGGCGAAGCCGCACGGTGACACGACGTACAGGACGAACACGACGAACACGACAAACAGGACGGCTCGCCAGCACGCAGCAGAACCCGGCGCGGTACTCCAAGTGGCCCCAGCAGCCTCAGTGGTTCCAGGGCAATGGAGCAAGCGCAGATAATCAGGGTGCATACGCCCGCCATGGAGGCCACGCCGCTACGACTCTGGAGGAGTCGTTGTGCTGGTTTCGCCTTCCGCCGCTCCACTCCCTTCGCCCCTCCGTGTGGCTCAAAAATCCGGGATAAGCTTGAAGACTCCGAGGGAGAAGATTTCGCCGTCCCCCGAGCGCGCAGGCTGTCAGCGAACGAGGCAGCGGAGGGCGGCGAAGATTTCGGGGAGACGTTCGCCGGCGGCATCGCTTTCGGGGCAGAGGTCGGCGGGGGAGAAACCGGCGAGCATACGCGCAAGGCGCGGACGGCGGCGCGGGTCGAGGATGGCCGCGCCGACGCCGACGCGAAAGCCCAACGCGCGGAAGGCGCGGGCGAGTTCCGGGGAGGTCACAAGGCCGTGGATGATGCCGCCCGGATGGCCGGGGTGGGCGGCACGCCAGGGGCGCAGGGTCTGCAGGAGCCGCGCCGCCGCGCCGGGTCCCGCCGCATGCAGGACCAGCGGACGCCCGAGCTCCGCCGCCAGACGCAGATGGAGCGCCAGCACCGCATCCCGCGCCGCAGCAGCCGCAGCACCGGGTTCGGCATGCGCCGTTTCATCCAGCCCGCACTCGCCGATCCAGGCGGAAGGATTCGCCGCCAGGCGGTTCCGCAGCGCCTCCTCCCACCCGCAGGCACCGTCCCGCACCGTCCAGGGGTGCACCCCGTACGCCGGAACCACGAACGGCGGGCCCGCCCCGGCGGCACGCCGGGCGACGGCATCCCAATCATCCGGTCCCGTTCCGCAGCAGAGCATCCGGCAGACCCCCGCCGCAAGCAGGGCCTGCCGCCGCTGCGCCCACGCCGCCGCCGAAAGCGCCTGCACATGGCAATGCGCATCGGAGAGCGCGGAGCCCGCCCCGGCGAGCGTCCAGCGGGACACCGCGTCCTCGGACGGCGGAACGTGGAAAGCCGAAGCCATACGATTATTCCGCCGGATCTCTGTCCGCCAGATAATGCGGCGGCGTGCCGGGCAGTCCCCAGGCGACCGACATGCCGATGGAACGGATGCTCGCCTCCAAAGCGGAAAGCGGTTCTTCCCCGGAGACCTCATCGACGATTGGTTTGCCCGGATAAAGCTGATACGCGCGGCGATGCGCATCGTCCGTGAAATTGGGCATCAGCACATTGGCACCGGCAAGCAGCGCCTGCTCGCGTCCCTGCGGCGAAAGCGCCTGCAGGGCGGTCGTCGCCGCAATGTTGCAGGTATGCAGATAGAGGCGGGTGGCCGCCACCATGTTGACGCCCAGTTCCAGCCGTTCTGCCTCCGTGAGCGGACTCTCCCGAATCGGCGTTTCATCGTGCGGCAAAAAGGGCCCCATGCCGATCATGTCGGCATGGATGCGGCGGTAGAAAATGATGTCGTCCGCCAGCATCTCGGCGGTCTGCCCCGGCAGCCCCATCATGACGCCGGTGCCGAGCTGGTACCCGAGACGTTTGAGGGTGGACAGGCAGTTTTTGCGGACCTCCCAGCGGTGCGTTGCGGGATGGAGCGTACGGTAGAAAGCGGCCGAAGAGGTTTCGATGCGGAGCAGATAGCGGTCCGCCCCGGCGGCGCGCCAGCGGGCGTACGTCTCCTCGCTCTGCTCGCCCAGACTCAGCACAATGGCGAAATCCGGCGATGTGAGCGAGCGGATCCGGCGCACCATTTCTTCCACCACGGCGGTATGCTTCGCGCTCTGCACCTCGCCGCTTTGCAGCACGACGGACCCCAGCCGCAATTCGTACACGCGGACCGCCAGCCGCACAATCTCCGGCGGTGCCATTTCGTAGCGTACCGTGTGCGAATTGCTCCGGCGCAACCCGCAGTAGAGGCAGTCCTTCCGGCAGCGGGTGCCGATTTCGAGAAGCCCGCGCAAATACACGTTGGGGCCACTGACGCGGTCGCGCACGGCGCGGGCCGCCGCATGAAAGGCTTCCCGCTCCGGACCGGGCCGCAGCCGCAGGAGGGCTGCGAGCTCATCGCGGCTCAGCGAGAACGGCGCGGCCTGCGCCCGCGCGAGAACTTCGTCCAGGGCGGACCCGGTCAGCGCATTACCCATCCACGCCCTCCTGTCCGTCCTGCGGCGGCGCAAAATCCTCCTTCGCGAGCCCCGTTTTCACGGAAATGCCCGGGAGACGGCCCAGCCGCCCCGCCAGGGCGCCGATCTGGTCCGTTGTCGCTTCCACGACGAGCGTGACGACCGATACGCCGCGCTCGCGCCACGGGATGCCCAGACGCCCCCGGATGACATCGCCGAATTCGCTCAAAATGGCATTCACCTCGCCGGCGCTCCTGTGCCGGTCCTCAATCAGAATCCCGACAAAACCGATGCGCGGCATCTCTTCCGTACTCATGATGCAATTCCTTTCGTTACCATCCGGGGTGTTTTCAGGTTGCGGGCGCCGTGGGCGAGACCACGCGGCCCAGGAACAGAATCGTACCGGCGTCCTTTGCGCGGATGAGGAAAAGGAACGGACGGTCCGCGCGGAAGGTCACTTCCGGGCGGGGGGCGAGCGCGGCTTTCATCATCATGACGGCGGTGGCGGCGGCCGCTTCGGTTCCCTCTTCATCCACCGTAATGTTCGCCTGCTGGAACACCTGCGAAATCATCAGCGGGACCTCCCGCGAAATGCCCGAGAAATTGGCTTCGCCGGAAAAGGCGCGGCCCATTCCCATGGCGATGAGCGGCTGCGTCAGATCGGCGGAAGAGGCGAATTCGAATTTGGGCAGCTGAACCTGGACGGGACGCGGCGTCAGCGCCGCATCCAGCGCGCGCAGCCAGCGGATGGAAAGGTCCCGCTCGACGTCGCTCAGGCTCTTCCCTTCTTCCGGCAGCACGACGAGCATTTCCAGCGCCCCGCCGGCATACGGCAGACGAAGTGCCGTCACGCCGTTTGTGGCGGCGAAATCGAAGACTTCGACCGTCTGCAGAAACGGAACGGTCCGGTCGCCCTCCGGAGCGTGGAAGACCAGCGGCTGCGTCTGATGCTTTTCGAAGGCATGTTCCCATTTGGCTTTGAGCCAGACGGTGTTGATCAGGAGCAGCTGCGTGGCGGGGTCCGGCGGTGCCGAAAACAGCTCCGGAATGCGTCCGTGCGTGGCTTTTTTGACGTACGCATTGATCTCGCGCTGACCGGCTTCATTCATGTCGATGGGCGTCACGCCCGCCTGAAACGCGGAAGCCGCATACGAAACGAAGCGCGGATTGAGCTTGTCCGCGGTTTGGCGCTGCGGCCAGAGCGACTGGGTGATTTCCAGCTGAACCTGCTCATTGGCCGTCGCGTCCAGTGCGCGGAAAATGCCGGGCCAGCTCTGGAGGAGTCCGACCATATCGGGGAACCCGAGCGTTTTCGCCATCTCCTCGGCGGTGCGGCCGTTGGCGCCGGTGGCGGCGAGGCTCAGAACGGCGGCGGCGCTGAACGGGGAAACGAGCGCATTGCCCGACTGCGGCGCAGCCCGGCGGAACAGTTCGGCGGACCAGTCGACCTGCCCGCACCAGCTGCCGGGCGTCCGGCAATCGCACACCTCTTTGCCGCAGGAAAACGGACGGGAGACCTGTGCACCCGCCGGCAGGGCGGATTCGCCCGCCGCAGGCGTTTCCGCCGTGGCGGCTTGGAGTGCGGGTGCAATCCCGCAAGCCAGAACCGTACCGAAAAATTTCGTCCAATTGCTCATGTTCATCTCGTAAAAAAAACAAACTGCGGAGCATTCGCCGACGGGAATGCCCCGAAACCAATTCACATCCCGGAATCAGGGGTGCGGAAACGTCCGAAACACGGGGATATTGTACCCATTTACGCCTCCCGTGACAAGATTCGCCGCTTCTCCGGCTTATGGCCCCAGTTTGAGCCACACGGAGGGGTGGGGAACCCCCTTCTGAAGTCTCCACTACGTTCCGACCAAGGTGTCAAATAAGGACTTTTTCCCGGCGGCGGAGCCGCCTGGGCGTAGCCAGCGGAGCGAGCCGAAACAGGACGAACACGACGGACAGGACGAACAGGACGAACACGACAAACAGGACGGCTCGCTACCACCGCCACGAAGCCAGCACAACTCTCCCAGTGGCCTCAGTAGCCCCAGTTGCCCCAGTAGCCCCAGTTGCCCCAGTTGCCCCAGTTGCCTCAGTAAAAGGCACAACCATGCCCCCCCAGCAAAAAGCACAACCGTGCCTCTTGGGTGCCGCGGCGGCGGCGCCCGAGGACCTGATGCCGGTGTGTAAGAGAAGCCCTCCGGCAGGCGGCGGGGACCGCCGGAACCGGAGGGCGTTGTAGAGGGGGCGCAGGCGGGCAGGCCGCTGCGCCGGGGCGGGGAGACGGCTTACAGGTAGCCGTTCTTTTTGTACCAGTCGTAGGCGAGCTTCAAGCCCTCATCGAGCTTGACCTTGGGCTCGTAGCCGAGTTCCTTGCGGGCCTTGTCGATGACAAAGCCGCGGTTCTGGCGATACCAGTCCACGCGCCGCGGGAAAAGCGGCGGATCCCCCGGAAGCAGCTTCCACACCGCCGCCACGAGGAAGGAAAGCCAGTACATCGGGTAAAAGGGCAGATAAATCATTTTGCACGTGAACCCGGGACGGTCCGCCGCCTCGATATCCGCAATCTTCTGCACGATTTCGCGGATGTGGAAATATTTGTCGTCCGCAATGATGTACGTACGACCCTTGGAGGCCGGGGTCTTCATCACGAGCGTGAAGGCATCGCAGAAGTTCTCCACATAAACCGGATGATAAAACGCCTCCCCTTTGCCGAAGAACGGGAACCAGCCCTTCTTGACCTGCTTGAAGAGCATCAGGAAGCGGGCCGGATCGCCGGGACCGTACAGCGCCGTGGGACGCAGAACCGTCACATCGAAGTCCGGATTGACCTTGCAGAATTCGGCGATGCGCATTTCGCCCTCGTACTTGGTCTTCTGGTAGTAATCCTCGGGCTTGATGGGCGAATCCTCACTGCCGGGGACGGGCGGATTCTCCCCGAGCGACGCGATGTCGCCGTGGACGCCCTGCGTGGAGCAGTAGATGAGCTTTTTGACGCCTTCCTCCTTGCAGACCTTCAGGAGGGTATCCATCGCGTGCACGTTGGTGTCGTCGTACACCTGATGGGAGACGTTGATCTTGCGGAATGCCGCGGCGAGGTGGTAGACGGCGTCGCAGCCGTGCACGGCCTTGCGGACGGTCGCCTCATCCGTCACGGTTCCGAGGATGATCTCCGCTCCGAGCTTCTTGAGCTCATCGAGCATGATCCCCTCCTGGTTGTCCAGAACCACGCACTTGTTGCCTTCGCGAAGCACATGCTTCACCAGATGGGAGCCTGTAAAACCGGTACCGCCGGTAACGAGAATTCTCATAATGCTTTCTCAGTGTGGAATCAGTTGAAATCGGGAGCGGGCCGCTGCCCGGAGCGGACGGATCAGCGCGGCGAAAACGGGGAAGCGGGGTCCATGCGCACGATGACGGGAGTACCCCAGAGGCGCGAAAGCCCCAACAGCCGGCACACGCCTTCCGCGAATGCGGAGAGCGGGCGGCACCGGAGAGCGCGGTGCACCACCATCGGGAGGAAAAACTGCGCAAAGCGGCCCGTTTCGCGGTAGCCGGCGGCCGCAAAGCCCTCGCGCACCTCCGCATGGCGGAAAAGGCGCCACGTGCGCGTGTTGCGCTCGAATTTCTTTTTCGCCGCAAACAGCGCCGGGGCAATGGCGTTGAGACTCTGCCCCGTCGGGTAATCCGTGATGACGGGGCCGCGCGACACGCGGCACATTTCCTTGATGAGCTGCGGCCAGGCCTCGCAGTGAGTCAGCATCCGGACCGCCACCACGGCATCGAAGGCGCCGTCCGGATACGGCAGTTCGATGACGTTGCCGACGCGGAAGACGCATTGCCCGGCGTCGGTCAGCGCGCGGATCCGGTGGCGGCAGCTCGGTGCACTGCCGATGACTTCGACCTTGTAGCCGCGCGCGCACAGCGGGAACGCGAGCTGGCCGTGACCGCCGCCGACATCGAGAATCGCGGCGCCCGGTTGGACCGGGTGCGGTTCGCGCGCGAGCAGCTTGAGCACGCCGCGCTCCTGCATGGAGAGCATCCACGCGCCCGTCGCGCCGCGAAAACGCGTTGCGTAATCATCGTTGGAGGTCGCGATATCCGCCGTCTCGGGATAGGGAGAGCGGGTGTCGAAATCCGGATCAGCGGACTGTTCACCGGCGTCCTTCCCGGGGGTTTCTTCCGTCGTCATCGTGTTCCTGCCTTCCCCTTCCGTTTCCCGGCGCCGCTGCGCGCATGCGGAGCCGCGGCGCAGTCCGGCGCCATCGCATAATCCGGCAGCACCGTGCCGTTCCAGCCGAGTTTGTCGCGCATCACGTGG
The DNA here is from genome assembly GCA_949295265.1 of uncultured Verrucomicrobiota bacterium. Taxonomy (GTDB): domain Bacteria; phylum Verrucomicrobiota; class Kiritimatiellia; order RFP12; family UBA3636; genus JAEDLN01. The sequence goes on from CASFKR010000025.1 coordinate 16,668, forward strand.
AATGCGGAGCGGTCCGGGAAGGTAATGAGCTGCACCTTGCGGCAGCCGGTCGTCGCCGTCACCGTATCGCCCTGATGCAGTTCGCCGCGCACGCGGCCGTCCACGGAGTAGCGCAACGGCGCGTACGCGCGCGAGACGCGCAGCGTGACCACCGTTTCGCCCGGCAGAACGAGCGGACGCGACGTGAGCGTGTGCGGGCAGATTACGTTGACGATAAAAGCATGAATGTGGGGCGTGAGCAGGGGTCCACCCGCCGAGAGCGAGTAGGCCGTGGAGCCCGTCGGCGTCGCCAGAAGCAGTCCGTCGCACAAAAAGGTGGTCACCTCTTCGCCGTCGACGATGAGGTCGATTCCGGCGACGCGCCCCGTATCGTTGCGCGCCAGCACGAGGTCGTTGAGCGCCCAGTCCGCCGTGAGGGCGCGGCCGTTGCCGCCGCGCCGGATTTGCGCGCGAAGCATGCTGCGCGCCTCCAGCACGGCTTCGCCGTCGCGGAACGCCCGCAGGAGTTCCTCCACGCCGTCGGGACCCGTTGCCGTCAGATACCCCAGCGAACCGGTGTTGCAAGCCAGAAAGGGGATTTCGAGGGCGCCATAGGCGCGGACCGCCTCCAGCACGGAGCCGTCGCCGCCGAGGACGAGCAGGGCGTCGGCCCGGGCGGCCGACCGAACGGAGAGAATCTTCACGCCGAGACGCAATGCCGCATCGCGGACCGCCTGAACGGTCCGGTCCGTGTTGCGAAGTGTCTCATTCGGTACGATGCAGATTTTCATCCGGTTCATGCACAAAAGGTGCCGAAAATACTATCACAGGCGGATGGAAGCGTCAAAAAGAACGGCGATTTCCCGCTCTGAGAGCGAAAAACCGCCGAATTGACAAGGTCCGGAAAAGCCGCGCGAGCGAGCCGAGACAGGACGAACAGGACGTACAGGACGAACACGACGAACAGGACGAACACGACGGCTCGCTGCCACCGCCACTAAGCCACCGCCACGAAGCCAGCACAGCTCTCCCAGTTACCCCAGCAAAAGGCACAACCGTGCCCCCCAGTGGCCCCAGTGGCCCCAGTAGCCCCAGTGGCCCCAGTAGCCCCAGTAGCCCCAGCAAAAGGCACAACCGTGCCCTCAGTGGCCCCAGTGCCCCCCAGCAAAAGGCACAACCGTGCCCCCAGTGGTCCATTCGGCGGCGGTTGAAAGAATACAATTTTTTACGGGCATTTTTCAGGCCGTCCATGAGTGTCCGCACGGGGCGAAGATAAGGTATACTGCCTTTATCCGGCATCAGGCAGGACACAGTGCCGCCGGAGCCTTATTTTTGCGAATCCCCGGGCCTGCCGGGCTGTTCCGTGGATTCTTTTTATGCTAACGCGATTACCCTCACACACCGTGAATCCCTCACCCCACTCCTCTTCCTCCCGTCGGCACCCGTCCCTGCACGACCGGCTCTCCCGCACCGGCCCGCGCGCAACGCGCTTCACGCTGGCGGCGACCCTTCTCGCCACTGCGGTCGGCTTTGCTTCCGCCCAATCGGCACCCCAGGCACCCAAAAAGGTTTCCGCAAACTGGACCTGGGCCGGCTGGGGCGGCGGCGGCTACTTCTGGAGCAATGCCTGGGACCCCGCCGATCCGAATACGCTCTATCTGGGCGGCGACGTCTGCGGCATCTACAAAAGCACGGACCGCGGAAAATCCTGGTTTTTCGTGAACAACGGACTCCATGAATACGGGGTCTACGGTCTGGCGGCGGCGCCGAGCCAAAGCGGCGTCCTGTACTGCATGACGCCCAACGGCATGGCGCGCACCACGAACGGGGGTGCCGAATGGGTCCCGCTGGAAGAGACGATGCGCAACCGGCTCAACCTCTCCTCGCACCGCCCGGGAAGCGTCCGCCCCATTGCGGTGCATCCGACGAACCCCAAAGCGCTCTATGCGGGCTCCGCGAAGGGCTATCTGTACCGGTCGGCGGACGGCGGCGAAAGCTGGCAGGAAGTGGATTACCTGGCGCCGCTCCGTGCGGCGCCGCAGAAACCCATCGCCGAACCGTCCTCGGGCGCGGGCTTCCTGTGCGCCACGATGAAAGCCGGCTCCGGCATCTGGGATAAAAGCGGCCGCCTCGAGCAGTATTACGGCGTGCCGCAGGACTGGTCGGGCTATGAAAAGCTGACGGCGGACATCTTCATTCCGGCGAAGTTGCAGACGCTTCAGGTGCAGCTTGTGGCGCAGACGGGCGCAAACTGGGCGTGGCAGAGCAGTCCCGGCACCCGGTGCAAGCCTGGCGAATGGACCACCGTCGAATTCTCGCTTTCGGGGCTCTCCAATCCTCAGCAGGTGAACATGACGCACATCATGTTCCGCACCGAAGGACGGGCCTACGACGGCGATATCGGCGTGGACGCCGTCACGCTCCACGGCAAAGACGGCTCGAAGAAGGTCATCGGCGACTGGAATGCGCCCGGTACGATGGAAGGCTGGCGCGTCAGCAAAGCCGGGGACGCCCCGCTCATCAAGAGCATCCGCTCCTCCTCCGAAAAAGCCGGCCTTTCGGAGGCTCCGGTGGGCGGCGTCGCCATCGCCCGCACCAATCCGTCCATCGTCTTTGTGGCGAACAACCGCTACGGCGTCTTCCGCTCCACGGACGCGGGCAAAACCTGGCGGCATGTAAGCGCGCTGCCGTCGCGCGGCAACAGCGTCGCCATCCACCCGCGCGACCCGCGGCTCGTCTATGCCGCCATGGGCGGCGACGGCGCCTGGGCGTCGAAAGACGGCGGCGAAACGTGGACGCGCATGACGCTCGCGGAAGGCCGCTCCATCCGCGAAATCGTCTGCGACCCGCGCTCGCCCAAGGTACTCCACGTGATCGGCTCGGCCGGGTGGAACGGCTTCGTCGCCAAATCCACCGACGGCGGCGCCACGTGGAAGGAAAACCGCGGGTTCCGCCGCGACAGAGTCGGCAACCCCACCCTGCCCGAAGGCGGTGGCGGCCTCTCCACGCCGACCAACCTCGCGCTCAGCCCCACCAATCCCGACCTGCTCTTCATCTCGGCCAACTGGAACAACGTCTTCTCGGAAGACGGCGGCGAAACCTGGGTGGAATCCTCCCGCGGCGCCGACATCACCTGCTTCCACGATCTGCGCATCGTCGACGGCAAGGTCTATGGAGCCGCCATGGACGAAGGCACGCTCGTCAGCGAAGACGACGGCAAAACCTGGCGGCAGATTTCGCCGAAAGTCTACAAGGACGGTCTGAGCGGCCACCAGTGGCGCGTGCAGGTGGTGCCGCGTCCCGGCGCAACGCCGCGCGTCATCTCCACGGTATCGCCGTGGCAGGGCGCCAAAGTGTGGCCCAACGGCGTGCTTGTCACCGACGATTACGGCAAAACGCTCATTCGCGCCACGGGGCTCCCGGACAAGCTCCCCACGGGCGACACCGCCTGGGAGCACGGCTATGCCCGCGCACTGGCGCTCGATCCGCGCAATCCCGACACCGTCTACGTCGCCATCGACGGCAAAAACGGCGGCGGCATCTTCCGCTCCACCGACGGCGGTGAATCCTTTGCCCGCCTCCCGGCGCAGCCGGGCTCGCTGCGCATGTTCTACGGGCTGGCCGTCGATTCCACGGACAGCAAGCGGCTCTGGTGGGGCTGCTGCGGCAACGAAGGCGGCGTATGGACCTCCCCCGATGCGGGTGAGAGCTGGCAGCGCACGGGCTGTCCCGACACCTGGACGTTCAATCTGGAAGTCACACCCAAAGGCACGGTGCTCGCAGGCGGCTCGAATCTCTGGAAATCCACCGACAAGGGGGCGACCTGGAAACAGCTCACAAACCTGCCGGGCTACACCTTTGTCGGCATTGCGGTCGACCCCGCCGACGAGAATCGCATCTGGACGAGCGCCGTCACCTGGGGCGGCGCCGCCAACGGCAAGATTCTCGAATCCGCCGACGGCGGCAAATCGTGGGTGGATATCACGGGCGACATCCCGTACAACAAGCCGCTCGTGCTGCGCTACGACCCCGCCAAAAAGACCCTCTGGGCGGCCGGCGTCGGCTGCTTCAAACTCCCCCGCTGAGTAGCGCGGCTTCTCCCGCCGCTCCGCAAACCGGGCGGAGCCGCCCCTCCGCCCGGTTTGTCCCCGCGGCTGATCCGCCTCTCCGGTGCGGACGGCTCTTTTCGGCTCTTTCCTTGTTTGACGCTCATTGTTTCCTGTTTCTCTATGGCACATTCCAAACCGACGATTCTCTCCGCGGCACTGTCAGCCCTCCTGTTCGCATGCGCGCCATGCGCACAAGCCGAGGCGGTAAACGCCGCGCTCTACAGCACCCAAATGGAAGTCACCCTCGCGGCGCGCCCGGACGCCACGGAAACCCTCGAGAACTTCCCGGTTCCCATCCGCCTCTCCGCCGCACGGGTGGAAGGGTTTGACGCCACGAGTATCCGGCAGGACCAGGCCGCAGATTTGCGCGTCGCCGACGCCGACGGCAACCTGATTCCCTGCGAAGTGGAAAGCTGGAATCCTGACGGCGAAAGCGTGCTGTGGGTCATCGTGCCGGCCCTCCCGCCCGAAGGCACCAGGCTGACGCTGTACTGGGGCGTGCCGGAAGGCGCTGCCATTCAAAGTGCCCCGGACGTGGCAGCGGCGTGGCAAGCCGCCGGATATGCCGGCGTGTGGCACCTGAATACGGCGGACACCTCTCCCGACTCCACCGGCAACGGGCTCGACGGAACCCATGGCTCCGCCACCAGCTTTGCCGAAAGCGGCATCGCAGGCGGCGCCCGCCTCATCTCCACCGAGGGTCAGGGCACCGCCAACGGCAATGCCTACGTGAGCATCCCCAGCTACGACAGCCTCGGCCTGGGCGACACCTTCACCATTTCCGGCTGGTTCCTCTACAAGGAGGGCCAGACCCCGGGCTATGACCGCATCTTCAGCCGCAAATCCAACTACAGCGACGGCAACGGCTGGGAAGTCACGCTCCGCAACGGCAGCAAGCAGCTGATCGACCACCGCGCGTCAAACGGCGACAGCCAGCAGACTACGGTCTTCAACGACGTCGCGGACGGACAGTGGCACCACCTGAGCATTTCCTACAGCGGCAAATCGACTTCCGCCTATGCGGACGGCGCCTTCAAGAAGACCGTTTCGCTGGCGGCCGCAGCATCGGACAACGGCAAGGCCCTCACCTTCGGCAACAACTCGTCCCATAGCGAATGCTGCTTCAAGGGCACGCTCGATGAAATCCGGCTCCGCGCGGGCGTCTCCAGCGCTGAATGGGTCGCCGCCGAGTATGCGGCCATGACCGATGACGCCTTCGTCACTTGCGCCGCGCCGGAGTTCATCAACCCGAATCTGCCGCAAATCCTGCCGCCTGTGGGCGTAACCGTGGATTACCATGCGGCGGACCTCACCTGGGAAATTGTCTCGACCGGTATCGATACGCCGTCCGTCTCCATCCGCTACGGAACCGATCCGGAGGCGCTCGACCAGACCGTGCAGATTTCCGCTGAAGGCGCGGTCGGCATCGGCACCTGGCGGCTGGAAGGGCTCCTGTGCAACACGCTCTACTACGCGAAAATCGTCCTCACCAACTCCGAAGGCTCCGCCGAAACCGCGCTCTTCCAGATAGCAACGCCCGGAGCGCCGACCGTGGGCGCCGTTTCCGCCACGGCCGGTGTGGGCGAAGGCTGGATTGACGGCTCCGGCTCCCTTCTCGATGCGGGCGTAAGCGCCGCCACGCTGGAGCTCTGGTACCGGACGCAGGACGGCGAATGGACGCTCGCGCAGTCGTGGCCGGACCTCACCGGCGAGCAGAGCGTCTCGTACCGCATCGAAAATCTGCCCTTCGGCATTTACGAACTGCGCCTTCGCGCATGGAATGCCTGCAACGGACAGATCAACGAAGTGTTCAGCCCGAGCGCAGAAGCCTTTCTCTACGGAACGGTCACGTGGACGGGTGCCGCGATGGATATGCGCTGGGGCAATCCGGCCAACTGGGACTCCGGCACCGTTCCGACCTACAAGGATACGGTCTGCCTCACGGATATCGGCATTGCAACGGGCGCGACCTTCCTGCTGGAGGCGCCGCGGGCCGTGGAATCGCTCATCATCCGGGCCGTCGGCGGCTTCACGTTCGGCACCACCAATGATGTGGCCGCCGGTGCCTCGCTCCAGCTGCGCGACTTCCGCCGCGAGGCCCCCGCCTCGGGCTCCACCCCCGGCGAAATCGCCTTCTGCAAGGCGCTCCCCGTCCTGCTCACCGGCGATGGGGACGGTCAGAGCAACTGGTACGTCTGTGAAAATGCGACCATCTGGATGGAAGGGCTGGTCCAGGTCGCCGCCACCGGCGAAAGCATCTCCTTCGTCAAGACCGGCGCCGGGCAGATTGCCTTCGCATACGCCAATTCGGTCTATCGCGGCCCCTGGTTCATCCGCGAAGGCACCTGCCGCGCGGGCGGCATCTACAGACGCGCCGCCGTGAAAGACACCATGCGCGGCACCTTCACCGTCGGCGGCACGGAAGCGTCTGCGCGCCTGATTGACGATGGTTGCCGCAGTAGCCCAGACACCAGCGGCATCGTGGGAAATTCTGCCATCCATGTGCTGACCAACGGATTTTTCCAGACGTACAGCCCCAAGTATAACTGCCTGGGCTCCGTCACGGTCCACGCAGGCGGCGAGGCGAGCCTCGGCGGCTACTGCTACGTCTCTACGCTCAACTTCTACGGCGGCCTCATTTCCGACGGCAACATGTACGGCGGCAACAGCAAGTACATCAACGTCTACGCGAGCGACCAAACCGCCATTGCCCGCAACTGGATGACGGCGCCCGGCTATCAGAACGGTTCCATCACCGTGGAAGACGGCGCCGCCCCCGTCGATTTCCTGATGACCGGCAGCTGTACGGGAACCCAATATTCCCCCACCGCCATCTACCGCCGCGGCGACGGAACCGCCATTTTCACCGGCAACAGCACCCTCTACCGCTCGAAATCGACAGACGTCGGCTACTACATCCAGGCGGGCCGCTCAATCTACGACAATACCAGCGGCTCCGCGCTCGGCACAAACCCGGCCGAAATCTCGGGCGGCGCCATTGTCGGCGGCTCGGGTCGCCTCGGCGGCACCTCCACCAACTTCACGCTCAAAGTGACCGGTACCGCCGCCAAGCCCTCCACGCTGGCGCCCGGCTCCATCGACTACGAAACGGCTGAACCCCTCTGCGGCACCCTCACCATCGGCTCGGAGAACTACCCCTCCTCGCTGTCGATGAGCGGCGGCTACGTGCTCGACGCGCAGATCGGTCCCGGCAGCGAAGCCGACCGGCTCCTCGTCTACGGCACGGCCGCGCTCGGCGAAACCGGCGGCACCCTGCGCATCACCATCGACAACGCGGCCCGCGCCGGTCAGTATGTGCTTCTGCACGCCACCGAAGGCCTCACGGGCACCTTCGCAAACCTCGAAATCATTTCCTCGAAGCCGCAGACCCTGCGCGTCCATTACACCGATACCGACGTGCTCTACGTCTTCGCCCAGCAAACCATGCTGATTCTGCGCTGACACCCCTCCCCGGCGCCGCGCACAAGGACTTTCGCCTCCCGCGAAAGTCCTTTTTTTTTTGTAGGCTTATCCCGGATTTTTGAGCCACACGGAGGAAGGTTGTGAAACTCAGCCTCGCGATGAGTTAAGATAATTGAGCCACACGGAGTAGCCCCCTTCT
>CASFKR010000026.1 GCA_949295265.1 uncultured Verrucomicrobiota bacterium
CTCATATTACGACCCCGAGGGGGTCGAACGAAAGTGCGTAGGATGAGCGATGCGGAGGGTTGCCGCTGGGGCACGGGAGTGCGAAGCCAGCGCGGAGCCAGCGCGCAGCGGAGCCAGCGTAGCGGAGCCAGCGCAGCGGAGGCAGCGGAGCCGCGCGTCGCGAGCCGAAAACAGGACGGACACGACGAACAGGACGAACAGGACAGACAGGACGGCTCGCGAGCGCGCAGCGTAGCCAGCGCAGCGGAGCCGCGATGTGAAGCCAGCGATGCTAAGCCGCGCGAGGAAGATAAAAATTAGAGCCACACGGAGGGGCGGAGCCCCCTTCTGAAGTCTCCACTACGTTCCGACCAAGGTGTTAAATAAGGACTTTTTCTCGGCGGCAGAGCCGCCTGAACGAAGTCAGCGCAACCATTGGAGCGATGGCAAAGTTATTTTACTGAACTTTCGAGTGAAAAAGGATTGGCGGACTATTCACGAGTGTCTAGTCTTGAAAAGAGGCTACAGGAGCCATCTTTCAAGAAAACTGGATCAATTGTCCCGAAAAAAAAAAACGGGATAAGCCTGGGCGGACCGTCTCTGCCGGTGCTTCGGCGCGCGCGTTCCGGGGTGCCCGGGCGCCGCCGGATTCGGCGCTTTTGCGCACGCGTGGAGGGTTTGTTGCCGCAAGGGCGGCGATTTTGATAGACTCGCGGTCATGAACGAAACGGATCAATGGATTGAAAAAGAGCGGGCCGGATGGGAAAAAGCGTTGCTGGCATGCCCGGCATGTCCCATCGGCTTCCGCGGGGGGCTTGCGCCCGTCGGGCGCCACTTGCCGAGTTCCTCCGCGATTCATGCCGTTCTGGATGATCTGGTGACGCTGCTGCTGCCGCTGTGCTCCATGGCCGGGCGGAGCGGCTCGCCGTCGGAATGCGGCGACCCCGTGCGCCCCGTGTCGGTGCCGGTTCTCGCCCGGGCGCTGCACGACATCGTGCGGGACGCTTTCGCCTACGAATGCGGGAAGGACGATTGCGAGGGGTGCGAAACCGATTGCGACGCCCGTGCCCGCGAGACGGTGAACGCCTTTTTCGCCGCCGGGAGCGACATCCGCCAGATGCTTCGCGAGGATGTGCGCGCCGGGTACGAAGGCGATCCCGCCGCGCGCAGCGAGATGGAGGTCATCCTCGCGTATCCCGGTTTTTATGCCATCGCGGTGCACCGCATCGCGCACGAACTCCTGCGCCTGGGCGTTCCGCTGGTGCCGCGCGTCATGAGCGAGCATGCGCATTCGCGCACGGGCATCGACATCCATCCGGGCGCCTCCATCGGGCCGGGCTTCTTCATCGACCACGGCACGGGCGTCGTCATCGGCGAAACGTGCGTCATCGGCCGCCGCGTCAAGCTCTATCAGGGCGTGACGCTCGGCGCGCTTTCCTTCGCAAAGGAGGAAAACGGCACGCTGGTCAAGGGCATCAAGCGCCATCCCGATGTGGAAGACAATGTGATTGTGTATGCGGGCGCCACCATTCTGGGCGGGCAGACGCGCATCGGTCACGACTCCGTCATCGGCGGCAATGTGTGGCTCACCCATTCCGTGCCGCCCCACTCCAAGGTCTACAATTCCCAGCCCGATCCCGCCGTCCGTACCAAGGCGACGCACGGCTGACGCTCCCTTTTTCTTCCGCACCTTCCGTTTCTTTCCGGTTTCCGTTTCCGCACCTTATCAGCACCTTAGGCGCTCTGCTCATCCGGCAAGGAGGATGACCGCGCCGCTCCGTTAGCCGCCATGCCCGACGAATCGTTTCGCCGCCCGCCCGCCTCCGCCCGTCGCCGCCCGTCCACGCCGGATGACGGCACACTCTCGCGCTGCGACGCCCTGCGCATCCTCGACGAATGGATGCAGACTGATGCCTTTCCGGACCGCATGTTCGGCCGCGTTCCGGCGTTCCGGCGCGGTTTTGTCATGGATTTGACGTACATGACGGTGCGCCACATCCGCGCGCTTTCCTTTGCGCTGGATTCCTTCCTGGAAAATCCACCGGAGCGGCCCTACGCGCATGCGGCGCTCCTGCTGGGCGCGGCGCAGCTGCTGCGCATGCCGTCCATCGCCGAATATGCCGGGGTTTCCGCAACCGTCGAGGCCCTCAAGGTGCTCGGCAGCGGCTCGTGCGCCGGGCTCGTGAACGCCGTGCTGCGCAATCTCCTGCGCCAGCGCGCAACGGTCGAAGCCGCTCTGGCCAAGGCGCCGCTCGCCGTCCGCGAATCGCATACCGATGAACAGGTCGCCCGCTGGACGCGCATCTACGGAGCCGAAAAGGCGCAGGCAATCTGCCGCTGGGACAACGAGCCCGCCGGCGTTACCGTGCTGACGCTCCCGAATGTGCCGGGCGGCGCACCGCTTGCGCCGTATCCGTCGGTGGAAGCGCTCCGCGCCGCCTTTCTCGGGGCGGGGGTCGACGCCACGCCGCATCCGCACTTCCCGGTCTGCGCCCTCTGCCTGCCGCATGGCTCGCATGTCGACACCCTGCCCGGGTTCGCGGAGGGGCGCTTCGCCATTCAGGACCCTGCTACGCTTGCCGCCGTGGAACTGCTCGACATCCGCCCCGGGCAGCGCGTGCTCGACGCCTGCGCCGCCCCCGGCGGAAAAACCGTTCAGATTGCCGCACGCATGGGGCGCAAGGGCGAACTCTTCGCCATGGATTGCTGGACGGACCGCACCGCGCTGATGCGCGAGAATTTCCACCGGTTCGGGCTCGAGCGCTTTATCCGCGCCGGCAAGGGCGATGCCAAGGGCGTCACGTTGCGGGATTTGGGCGGACGCCGCTTCGACCGCATTCTGGCGGATGTCCCGTGCAGCAACACGGGCGTTCAGCGCCGCCGGGTCGACGCGCGCTGGCGCTTCAACGCCGCACGCCTCGCCGAACTGACGCGCACCCAGTCCCTGATTCTCGAAAATCTTTCCCGCCTCCTTGCGCCGGGCGGGCGCCTCGTGTACAGCACGTGCTCCATCGAACCCGAGGAAAACGGAGATCTGGTCCGCGCCTTTTTGCGCGACCATTCCGCTTTTCAGCTGGCCGGGGAGACGGTGCATGTGCCGCCCGACGACGGGTGCGACGGCGCCTATGCCGCCGCGCTGACGCTTTCACCCCGCTAGCGTGCGGAATCCGCCGTTTTCTGTTTTTCTTTTTTCCCCCACTGCACGTCTTCTCCCTGAACAAGAAAAGAACGCATGAAAGTCTGTACCTGCTGGGATGATGCTCCCGTCAACGACATCCGCCTCACCCAACTCTTTCGCCGCTATGGCGTCAAGGCGACCTTCAACCTGAATCCGGGCATCATGGACCCGGAAACGCGCGGCATGAACAAGTGGATGCCGACCAAAAGCATTCGCTGGACCTATAACGGATTTTCGAGCGGACGCCTGGCGCTGAAGGATGTTGCGGAAATCTACGAGGGCTTCGAGCTCGCGTCGCACTGCTGGAAGCACGAAGTGCCCGGTACGGTGAGCGACGGAGAATGGATTCAGTCTGCCCTCGATGCGCGGCATTTCTGCGAGGATATCACCGGAAAGCCCTGCCGCGGGTTTGCCTGGCCCTGCGGCCGTTTTACGCCGGAAACCGTCGCGCTGCTCCGGGCGCATGATTTCGCGTATGGCCGCACCACGGCCAATGTGCCGGACGTGACGCAGTGCACCGAGCCGCTTGCGCTCCCCTCGAACTGCCATTTCATGGCGCGCGATTTCTGGGAGCGCTACGAGGCGGCGCGCCCCTCGGGTGTGTTCTATTTCTGGGGACACAGCTACGAGATGTACGAGTACGACCCGCTCTGGCACCAGCTCGAATACAAGCTGGCGGCCCTGGCGGAGGACCCGGATGTGGAATGGGTCAACGTTGTCGACCTCGTGCCGCTCCTCGCCGCTTCCCCGGAGAAATAGCCGCGTACGGGACTTCCCCGGCGGCGGCTCTGCGTGCGCGCGAACGGTTTCTTTCTGCGCCGCACTGTGCTATCATCGTTGATAGCTGGCAGGAGCCCGTATCGGGTGTTCTTTTTCAGCCCATCCATCCCTTTTTCCGCAGATTCCCTTGCGAAATACGATGAAAGTGACTGTTGATTTTTGTGTTGTCGGCGGCGGTATTGCCGGTCTGTGCGCAGCGCTCGCCGCAGCGCGCCACGGGGCAAAGACCGCGCTCATTCAGGATCGCTCCGTGCTGGGCGGCAATGCGTCCAGCGAAGTGCGGATGCACATCTGCGGCGCCCATGGGCGCAACCGCCGCGAGGGGGGTATTGTGGAGGAACTCCTCCTCGATAACCTCCGGTACAATCCCCAAGCCACCTGGCCGGTGTTCGACACCGTCCTGTGGGCGAAGGCGGACGCAGAGAAGAACCTGACCCTGTTTCTGGATGCGTCGGTGAGCTCCGGGACCGTCGCGGACGGCCGCCTGCGGACTGTCCGCGCCTGGCAGACGACGACGCAGGAGTGGATCGAGGTCGAGGCGAAGCTCTTCGCCGATTGCTCGGGCGATTCGGTGCTGGCGCCGATTTCCGGCGCGGCGTTCCGGCAGGGGCGCGAGGGCAAGGCCGAGTTCGGGGAGAGCGAGGCGCCCGATGAGCCCGATACGCACACCATGGGCAACAGCATTCTGCTCCAGGCGATGGAATTCCCCGATGAGCAGCCCTGTGTGCCGTTCCCCTGGGCGTATGACTACTCCGACCCCAAGAATCGCGAATGGCTCAACGGCCGCTGGTGCGACATCACGCGCACCAACCTCTGGTGGATTGAAATCGGCGGCATGGGCGACTGCATCAAGGATACCGCCGAACATCGCGGTGAACTGCTGAAAATCTGCTACGGCGTCTGGGATTACGTCAAGAACCATGCGCCGGACAAGGAGCGGTGGCGCAATTTCGGCCTGCAGTGGGTCGGTTCCCTTCCCGGCAAGCGCGAAAGCCGCCGGTATGAGGGCGACCACATCATGACGCAGCAGGAGGTGCAGGCTGGCGGCGCGTTCGATGATATCGTGGCCTACGGCGGCTGGAAAATCGACAACCACTATCCCGAGGGCTTCTATCACCGCGGCGAAGGCACGAAGTATACGGACTGCCCGTCCCCCTTCGGCATTCCGTTCCGTTCGCTGTATTCGCGCAATGTCCCGAATCTGCTCTTCGCCGGGCGCAATATTTCCTGCTCGCATGTGGCGCTGAGCGCAACGCGCGTCATGGCGACGTGCGGTCTCGAAGGGCAGGCAATCGGCATCGCGGCCGCCATCGGCATCCGCGACGGACTCGAGCCGCGCGCGCTCTGCGAGACGCGCATGGCGGAAATCCAGCGCACGCTGCAGGATGACGATTGCTGGCTGCCCGGCAAACTGCGCGAGGTGCGCGGCGTCTGCGCCGAGGCGGCGCTGGCCGGCGACGGCGAGGGCGTGACGCGCCTTCGCGACGGCATGGAGCGCGATTACGACGATGGCGAGCACGGCTGGCGCGCCCCCCTGGGCGGCAAGGCGATTTACCGGTTCGCCCAACCGGTCGATTTTTCGGAGGTGCGCCTCGTTTTCGATTCCGATTTGAACCGGTACGACAAGGGGCGCCCAAACGGCTCCAACGAAAGCATCAAACAGGGGCGCTACTATCGCGGTCTCGGCGACCCCGGCTACAAGCCGCCGCACACCCTGGTGCGCGATTTCCGCATCGAGACGCTCGGCGCCGACGGCACGTGGAGCGTCGCCGCAGAGGTGAAGGACAACTTCCAGCGCCTCGTCCGCGTTCCCGTCAACGCCAAAGCCGTGCAGGGCATTCGCCTGATTCCGCTCCGTACGTGGGGCGCGCTCGAGGCGCATGTGTTTGCCTTCGAGGCTTCGTAACGGACCGCCGCCGATAACGCCGCCTGCGTCCGGAGAAGGGCGCGGGCGGTCTGCCTGCCGCTGCTCCCCCTGTTCCCGGATGCGCACAAGCAGCCGCCGGAGCGGCACGCACGGGCGCCCGGTCCCCAACCGGGTTCTTACCTCAACGGAAGTTGCTGACCATGAAGAAAAAGCCGATTGAGAAGGTTTTCGTCATTAATCCTGAAAAGGCGCCCCGCGGCCTTCGTAATCCGCTGATGCGCCAATTGGTGGAGCGCATGTTCGCGCTCCCGGCGCTCGACCGGATTATCTCCGAAGCCCGCGCCCGGATGCAAAGCGGACAGAATGACAATATCAACGACGCCATTCTGGATGGCATGGGGATTCAAACCGTGGTTTCCCCGGAAGATCTGGCCAAGATTCCCAGGGAGGGGCCTGTCATCGTTGTCTCCAATCATCCGTTCGGCGGCATCGAGGGCATCGTTTTCATCAAGATTCTGCGTTCGGTCCGCCCGGATTACAAGGTGATGGCCAATTATCTCCTGGGACTCATCCCGGAGATGCGCGAGAGCTTCATTTTCGTGGATCCGTTCGGAACCAAGTCGGCGACGGCGTCGAACAAGCGCCCGCTCATGGATACCATCCGCTGGCTTAAAGAGGGACATATCCTGGGCGTCTTTCCGGCCGGAGAAGTTTCCAGCGTTGATTTGAAGACGCGGATTGTGCGCGATCCGCCGTGGTCGACCTCCATTGCCGCCATTGCCCGCAAGACGGGCGCCACCGTCGTGCCCATGCACTTCATGGGACGCAATCCGAAGTTTTTCCAATGCGCCGGGCTCGTCCATCCGCGACTGCGGACTGCCTTGTTGCCGCGGATGCTTTCGCGGCTGCGCGGCAAGGAAATCACCGCCTTTATCGGGTCGCCGATAACTCCGGCGGAAATTGCCAAGATTCCGACGGATGCCGAACTGATCAAGTATTTCCGGCTTCGGTCCTATGCGCTTGAGGGTCGTGCCGATCCCAGGAAGCGGACGCTCTTTCCCAAGGTTCGTCGGCGCCATCGGCCGTCGAAACTCGAGCCTATTATTTCCGAAACGCCGGTCGAAGAGATTGAAGCGGCCATCGCCGCGTTGCCCAAGGATGCGTATCTGCTTTCCGGCGGCGGGCTGGACGTCTATTTCACCCAACTTCCGGTTGATTCTCCCATCATGCGCGAAATCGGCCGCCTGCGGGAAATCGCGTTCCGGGCGGTAGGGGAGGGCACCGGCCGCGAAACCGATACGGATGTCTTTGATCCGTACTATCATCACCTGTTTCTCTGGCATGCGAAGGACCGCCGCATCGTCGGTGCCTATCGCCTCGGGTTGGCGCCGGAAATCGTCAAACGCTTCGGTGTGGAGGGGCTTTATACGCATACCCTCTTCCGCTACAACCATAAACTCCTCGACAAGTGTCAGCCCTGCATCGAACTGGGCCGCTCGTTTGTCCGTCCGGAATATCAGCGCGCATTTGCGCCGCTTCTGCTGCTCTGGAAGGGCATCGGCGAGTTTGTGGGGCGGCATCCGGAATACAGCAACCTGTTCGGTCCCGTCAGCATCACCGCCGCCTATCGCGATGCTTCGCGCAACATGCTCCTGCGCTCGTTGCGGCTTTCCAATTTCGCCAACGAACTGACCCGGTTCGTGCGGCCGCGCAATCCGCCGCGCAAGATGCGCAAGGCGGAATGGAAGGCGATGGAGTACGAGGATATGCTCGCGGATACCGATGTGGTCGGGAACATCATTTCCGACATTGAAAAGGACCGCAAAAGCATTCCGGTGCTGATTCGGCAGTATATCCGCATGGGCGGACGCATCCTGGCCTTTAATGTCGACCCCGATTTCTCGGATGTGGTCGACGGGCTGATTCTCGTTGATTTGCGGCGCACCGAACCGCGTGCCCGCGCCCATTACATGGGTGCGGAACCCGATCGCAAATTCCGCGAATATCACCATCTCCCCTGATTTTCCCGCAGCAACCTCCCGCCCCGCGGATCGTCAACTGCGCCGGCTTTGCTCAGAGGCGGGCTGTTGGGGGGGCGGAGTTGCTTCCCCGGGCGGTGTGTCCAGAGCGGCACGGAAGGGTGCAACCGCCCTTTCATCGGCAAACCGGAAGAAAACCGGGATGCGTTTCGATGGCTTTTCCTTTTCTTTTGAACCGGGGGGCCGTCCGGTGCGGTGCCTGCGTTTCCTGCTGAACCGTGTGATGAAAACCAAACCGATTGAACTGCCGGAATTTCCGCAGGTGCGCATCTGTCTGTGGGCACGGACGCCCTGGGAGCGCGCCCGGGGGCTGTTGGGGCGGGATGGACTCCCGCCCGACACCTGCATGGGCTTCGCCCGTTGCCGGGCTTTGCACACCATTGGCATGCGTTTTCCTCTGGATATCCTTTTTACGGACCGGTCCGGCAACCCGGTCAAAGTCCTGCACCGTGTTCCCCCGGGCCGCCTCCTCATCTGGGGCGGCTGGCGTGCCCGCACCGCCTACGAACTCGCCTCCCCCCGATAACCCGCCATCCCCGCTGCCCTTTCAGGTGCAGCAGGGATGTCGGAACTTCCGGGATGTCTGTACGCTTATTCGCGGCTTAGGCGGTGTTTCATCCGGTCGGCAAGATAGCGAAAGACCTTATCCGTTGCTTCCGGAACAGACAACCCGGAAACGTCAATATCCACAATCGGACAGGCGATGCCGTCCGGAACCAGAATCAAGGTGCTGGAAATCCTTTTTTTGAGCAAAGAGAGAAGCGAAATCTTGCCTTTGCCTTCGTAGAGAAAATACAGGTTGAAACCGCAAAAAAGGGCCGCTTTTAACGCTTCGATATCCGCTTGGGATTTGTTGCAGCGGACGACAAGTCCCGTCGGGTGGAGTCCCCGATAGAGATGGCGCTTGTATTCAGCCACTCGGGTCCGGAACGGGATGGACGTTTCGGACCTCATAATGTTCAGCCATGTGCCCGCATGTTTTTCAAACAGGGCAAGGTTTCCGGTTTGGACAAATTCGAGGATCTGGGATTGGACTTCTCCGGACGACCAGAACTTTTCAAGCTTTTGTTTGCAGGCTTCCGGTGCCTGCCCGTAGAAATACTTGAGGTGTGCAACCTGGACGGCATTGCAGGCCTGTTTCCCGATTTTTTTTACCAGATAGTAGATGAAGTTGTTTTCCGGGGCCGGAATGTAAAATGATTTCTGTTTTCCAGCCTCATCGACAGCCAAACGGCGGTTTTCAAGAATCTCCTCTGCACGGAGAAGCAGGTGCGCATTCCGTAAATAATGGGTACAAGGATCCAACCGCAAGTAAAGACAGGTACCAGCATTGCGGCGTATAAAAATATCAGAAAAAGCCACAATCTCATGCTGAAACCGCTGAATATGCAAAGTCTCCGGATGCGATTCCGGAAATGCTTTGATAATGGCGCGATACGGTGCAAGATCATCCGGATGAATGACGAGATCTGCATCCCCGGTGATGTCAGATGGAAAATGATCTGACATTCCGACAATGCAATACCGGATGTTTCGTTCGTTTAAAACGGATATAAGATCACAAAAAATAGAATTGATCATTTGAGAACCAGAGATTGATAAATGGAAAGAACGGTATTGATACGCTGATTTTCAATCTGAAGAATATGATTATGCCCTGTTTCGCCCATTTGTTGGACCAGAGCCGAATCAGACGCCAGTTTTTTCATGGCATCGGCGAATCCGGAAACGGAATCTTCATAGGTGGCAGGCTCAATTCGGATAGCGCATTCATCCGTTGTGATGCTGCCTATTCCCTGATGTTGAAAACATATGCCAGGCGTGTGAAGGGCCATCGCTTCCAGAACGACATTTCCAGAAGTGTCGCGAACGCTGGAAAACACCAGCGCATTTGAGGATTGAATTTCGTTCCAAAGTTGTTCCTGTTTAACTTTACCGCAAAGAAAAACCGTTTTTTCCAACCGGTATTTGCGGATGAGTTTCTCACAGCAAGATCGAAGAGAGCCATCGCCAAAAAACTTGAATGGAGGGCGCTTTTCAGGGGAAACGTCCGTGAAGGCTCTCGCATAGGCTTCTATCGCAATCTGTGGGGCTTTCCAGGGTTCAAGTACCCCTGCCCAGACAAAGCCGCTTCGCGGAGATTGTATCAATTCACGACAAGGAAGATTCTTTGACAAAACTGCATCAATCAATGCCTTGTAAGGACGATTGCCGCCATAGATCTTGCCATTCTTTTCCTCCGTAAAAAGAAGAAAATCGGCATGTTTACGGGCCTGGAGGAAAAACGGATTCAGTCGCCAGAGGTATTTTGTTCTGAACGTGTGTATCCGTTCTTTAAAACGGGCAAAGGTGGGAAAACATCTGAGATATTGTGGGGCTGTTACACTCATGCCGCCGAGCGGTCCCAGAACAACTTTTTCTTTGCGCCGATACCACATTCCCGGGATGACAAACGAGTTGAATGTAACGTGGTGGATGATATCGACCTGAATGCCGGACGCATCGAAAAAACGGCGGGCTTTGGCTTGCCAGAGAAAATAGTATAAACTGGTTGACAGCATGTGCCTCTTCTTGAGACGGATAATCCAGTCCGGCAAATCCGTGTACAGAAAATGCAGATTTTCAGGGTTCGTTCCAATGGCGGCTTCTATCGCCGGACGGTTATTGGACCGGGTCAGTACCCACGTCTCGCAATGTTTGGACATTTGCTGCGCCCAATACCAGCCGACCCCGGGTTCGGACCCCCGGTTCGGTTCGCAGGCATAGCAGGAGAGAAGAACCTTCATGATGAAACGGAAATTATGTGAGTGCCGTCAACGCCGCATTTGCGACCTCTTCCGGTGTTCCGGAAGCGTCTGTCGGGCGCAATTTCCGGGGATTCAACCGGAGCAGAGCGGTCTGATAAGCGTCAATCTCTTCCTCCGAGAGTTCGGGCTTGCGGGTGCGGATGACTGCCGATGGCGCATGAAGGGCCAGAATGGCAGCCGGTTGCGGGAGGAGGACAATGAAACTCCGCAAAATCCAGGGAGGAAGCGACAGGCGAAACCGTTCCGGATCCAGCAGCATGTCGTAGGTATACCGGTCGGCAATGACAAGTTCTCCACGATGCAGAGCCGGTCGAATCCGGAAAAACCACCCGGTCCAAAACGTGAGGTAATGATAGGAGAGGTAGAGAAGCGATGCAAGAAATCCGCGTGAAGTTTTACCCCTGGGATTGTGCGGATTGTCTTCCGGCAGCCGGTTGTGTGCCATGTTTTCCGGCGCCGGTTTCCAATGGAAATAGGTGTATCCGGAAAAGCCGCCTTGTTCCAGCAACTGGGGAAGAAGCCGGTGCAGAACCGTGCTTTTTCCGACGCCATCCGCGCCTTCGATGGCGATAAAGGCGGGAATCGTCCTTTGATGAATCGTCTCAGCCATGGGAAAATTGCTCTTTTTCGGAAGTGAGTTCAAGATGCGCCTGAGCCAATTCGAAGAGAAGTTGTTCATGGCCGGACCAACCGGATAACGCGAGATAGTGTTGCGCCTCTGTCCGCTGCAGACGGGACACAACGGTTTCGCACAACTGTTTTCCGGATAAACCATCCAGCAGGACCGCACAGCGGATGAAGCCATAGGCAAGATCGATACCGGCGATTCCGTCTGCCTCCATCCACTCCCAGTCAATGGCTTTGACACCGCGAGGAGCAGCGTCAATCAAATTCCAGGGAGCAAAATCACCATGAAGGACAGCGCTGCGAAGGTTCAGCGTTGACAGGGTGGCCTTTTCCTCGGTGGTAAGTCCGGCTTTTTCAGTCAGTCTGACCAGGAGCGGATGATCAGGAGGAACGGAGCCCGGGCGGAGCAGTTTTTCGAGAAGAGTGAAGACCCCGGGATGGGTCAGGGTGTTGATTCCCTGACCGCAAACCCGTTCCATCGCAAACCCGTAAATTTCCGGTTTTTCCACCTCATAGAGCGGTGTCGGCGCACAGTCCGGACAGATTTCCTTCAGCGTTTGCAGGCGGGCATATTCATTCCGGAGAGCGGCGGCATACTCCGCTTCACAGAATTTGACGACTTCCCGGGTTCCATCAGTTCCGGTTGCATGAATGGCGATGGCTCTCGGGATGCCGCGAGAAGGATTCCCCAGTAAGAACCCGTATCCCTCTTTCCTTTCCGCAAACAGCCGTGAAATCCGCGCAAGCGGCAGTAGGCAGACCCGGACAGTATGCACAATCGACCGGATCAGGAACCGTTGCGGATTGTACAGGGACAGCGTCTCAACGAAAAGCGGAACGTTCTTCCGTGGAAGACACAGAAACGGAATCTTTTCTCCCGTCCGCCCTTTACGGCAAAGAATCAAATATTCTCCGGCATGAATGCCGAGTTTTTGAATCAGCCGTTCATTGATATTTTCCGGTACGTTCATGGAACGAAAGAAATCGGATTATTCGGACAGGTTTTTCAAAACAGGGAGATTTCGCGGCGATGGTTCAACGCGCTTTCAAGCATACAAAAAGGAAAGGGCGGCTGCACTCAATGGAAAATGCGCTTGTATCAACAGGTAAGGGACGACCCGAAGTCGAAGGAAGGGGGTCAGAAGAGGGAGGGCTGGAGGGGTGGGAGGCCGAGCTCGCGGCGGAGGGCGGTCTCGTCCATGAGAGGGGTGTGGAAGGTCTGGGCGGCAGCGGTTTTGTCATTGCCGGGGTTTTCGCCGGTGATAAGCAGGGCCGTGGAGCGGGAAACGGAGGAGGCGACCTTGGCGCCGCGGGCTTCCAGGCGCGCAATCAGGTCGCGCCGTTTGCACTCGTGGAAACTGCCGGTAATGACAACCGTGCGCCCGAAGAAGGGGTCGCCTTCCCGCGGAGCCGGAACAGGTGCGTCCTTCTCCTTGCCGACGGGGTTGATGCCGAGGCGGTCCATGTCGGCGAGGAATTCCTGTCCGACCGGGTCGGAGAAGAAATGGACGAGCGAGCGGACGGCTTCCGGTTTCAGCACACAGGAGACGGTGCCCGACTTGAGGCGTTTCGCAAATCCGTCGGCAATCAGCTGCGCGTCGATTTCTTCGATGCGGCGGGAGATGCTTTCGTATTCCTCGGCGGCGGCGACGCGTTCTGCAATGGGCAGGGCGCGAATGGCGGCCGAGCGCGGAGAGAAGGCGGGCAGGCGTTCCTGCAGATCGGCGCGTTCCGTAGCCGCTTTCAGCAGCGGTGAGGCGGCAAGCGCATGCAAATCGCGGTGGCAACTCGCGGCATCCTGCGCAGCGGAGGCGCCGACGCCGGGAATGCCCAGCGCGAAGAGCCACCGGGCAAGCGGCTGCGTGCGGGCCGCCTGCAGCGAAGCGAGAATCTGCCGCGCATTGGCTGCGCCGAGGCGGCGTGCGCCGGAGCTTTCACCCGCGGCGGAATTCCCGGCGTCCAGTTCCAGCGGCAGGGAGAGCGGGATGCCCTCGTTTTCCAGTTCGGTGGCGGACGTGGACAGATCCAGCGTGGAGAGCAGGACCTCCGGCAGCGTAAACAGGTCCATGGGACGGGTTACCAGCTTTTGCTCCACGAGGGCCGCCGCTACGCGCTCGCCCAGTCCGCGGATATCCAGCGCATCGGGACAGGCAAAGTGTTCGAGCCGGGCGACGAGCCGCGCCGGGCACAGGTAGTTCGAGCAGCGGACCGCCACTTCGTCCGGGCGCCGCTCTACGGGGGCTCCGCACACCGGGCAGGTTTCCGGCATCGCGAAGGGGACTTCCGCGCCCGTCCGCTTTTCCTTCACGACGGATACGACCGCCGGGATGACTTCACCGGCTTTTTCGATGAGGACGTGATCCCCCACGCGGATATCCTTGCGGTGTATATCCTCTTCGTTGTGGAGGGTGGCGCGCGAAATGCGGGAGCCGCACAGGTCGACGGCGCGCATTTCCGCTACGGGCGTGAGCACGCCGCTGCGGCCGACCTGGATTGAAATGGCTTCAATGACGGTTTCCGCCTGTTCGGGCGCATATTTGAAGGCGCGGGCCCAGCGCGGCGCCTTGGCGGTCGCGCCCAGCACCGGGTAGAGTGTGCGGTCGTTGACCTTGATGACCGCTCCGTCCATTTCGAACGGGAAGCCATGCCGGAGTGTTTCCAGTTCGGAAATGGCATCGAGCACTTCGGTGAGATTGTGGCAGAGCCGGACTTTCGGTTGGGTGGGGAACCCCTGTTCGTGGAGGAACCGGGTCATCGCCGTATGCGTGGGAAAATCTTCCACGCCCTGGTTGAGTCCCATTCCGTATAGAATGACATCGAGCGGACGCTCTGCAACGAGGCGTGAGTCGAGCAGCCGGACGGACCCCGCGGCCGCATTGCGCGGGTTGCGGAACGGCTCTTCGCCGCGGGCGATCTGCTTTTCGGTGAGGGCGAGGAATCCCTTTTTGGGCATGTAGATTTCGCCACGCACCTCGAGGCGTTCCGCCTGGCAAGGAATGTGGAGCGGGAGCGAGCGGATGGTGCGCACGTTGGCGGTGATGTCATCGCCCTCCATGCCGTCGCCGCGTGTGGCGGCGATGCGCAATGTTCCGTGCTCGTAGATGGCGCAAAACGCCAGTCCGTCGATTTTGGGCTCCACGGCGTAGTCGATCTCCCCGCGTCCGGCGAGGGAGCGGACCATGGCGTCGAAATTTGCGAGATCGCCGCGATTGTAGGTATTCTCGAGCGACTGCATCGGCTGGAGGTGCGCGAACGGCTCGAACCCTTCCAGCGGGGCGCCCCCGACGCGTTGCGTCGGTGAATCCGGCGTCCGCAATTCCGGATGCGCTTTTTCGAGCGCTTCCAGTTCATGCATCATGCGGTCGAACTCAGCATCGGAAATTTCCGGTGCCGCATCGCGATAATACAGAATGGTGTGGCGATTGAGCTCCTCACGCAACCAGGCGGCGCGTGCGGCGGGTCCCGACGGCGCTGCCGACGCATCGGCTTTCGACGGTGGCAGGGGCGTGGCAGCGGCAAAGGAAAAGAGGTCGTCCATGGGTGCGGAAGGGTGCTGGAGAGGGGACGGGCGGGGGCGGACTCAGAAGGATTCGGGGAGAAGCCAGCCATGCTCGAGCAGGAGGTCGAGCAGCGCAAAGGCCATGGCGGATTCCACAACGGGTACGGCGCGCACGACGATGCAGGGGTCGTGGCGGCCGCGGACGACGAGCGGTGCGCTCTGGTTTGTCTCGAGGTCGACGGAGGTCTGTTCGCTGGAGATGGAGGGCGTGGGCTTGAAGGCGAGGCGTGCGATGAGCGGGAGCCCCGTGGTGATGCCGCCCTCGACGCCGCCCGCATGGTTGGAGATGCGCCCCACGTGTTCCAGCGCGCCGTCGGGTGCGGGCACGGGCGGGTCGTTGTTTTCGGAGCCGCGCGCGCGGGCTGCGGCAAATCCGTCGCCGAATTCAACGCCGCGCACGGCATTGAGCGAGAAGAACATTTCGCCGAGGCGCGATTCCACGCGGTCGAAGAAAGGCGAGCCGATGCCCGCCGGGAGTCCGGTTGCGCACACTTCGATGATGCCGCCGCGCGAATTGAGCGTGCGCCGCGCTTCCTCGATGGCCGCAATCATGCGCTGCCCGGCTTCGTCATCGATGACGGGGAACGGTTTGCCGGAGAGGTCCGGCAGTCCGCTCAGCGGCGAAGGTGCGGAGGGGTCCGCAATGCCGCCGATTTCAACAATCCGTGCATGGATGTCGATGCCGTGCGCGGCGAGCAGCTGCAGGGCGATGCCGCCGGCAAAGGTCAGCGGCGCCGTGATGCGTCCGGAGAAATGTCCGCCCCCGTTGGGGTCGTTGGCGCCTTTGTAGCGGATGCGGCCGGTGAGGTCGGCGTGCCCGGGGCGCGGCAGACGCGCGAGGTTCGCGTAATCCTGCGAGCGGGTGTTTGTGTTGCGGATGACGGCGGCCAGCGGCGTTCCCGTTGTTTTTCCCTGATAAAAACCGCTGAGGATTTCAAAGGCGTCCGCCTCTTTGCGGGTGGTGGACCAGGGTCCGGCCTGACCCGGTGCGCGGCGCGCCATGTGGCGGCGGAGCGCCTCCAGATCGAGGGTGAAGCCGGGCGGCGGCGCATCCAGTACGCATCCGATAGCGGGGCCGTGGGATTCTCCGAAGAGCGACAGATGAAGGACGTGTCCGTAACTCATGGGCTGGGAAGAGAAGGGAGAGGAGAGGAAGGAAAATGGGCGGAGCGGACGCTACGAGCCGGTTGCGTGCGTGGCAATGCCACCGACGCGGCGGTATTCTTCGAAGAACGAGGGGTACGATTTGCGGACGGCTTCGGCACCGGTGATCGTGCAGGGTGCACGGGTGGCGAGCATGGCGGCGGTCATGACGATGCGGTGGTCGTTGGCGCCGTCGACGACGGGCCGCGATCCGGCGGGGAGCGTCGGCGGCCCCGGCGGGATGATGAGCGAATCGGGCGTCTCTTCGCAGGCGGAGCCGAAGGCGCGCAGCATCGCGCATGTGGACGCGAGGCGGTCGCTTTCCTTGAGGCGCAGCCGCGCGGCATGCGTGAGGCGGGTGGTGCCGCGTGCATAGGCGGCCGCTGCGGCCAGCGCCGGGACGAGATCGGGCGTCTGCGAGACGTCGATGTCGAGCGTGTCGCCGGGGTGCTCTTCGCGCAGGCGCGCCAGCAGCTCCGGGAAAACCGCGTCGCCCTGCAGATTCGTGGGTTCCCCGCCCGCGAGGCGCACAAAGGAGCCGAGGTGGTTCGCCAGCTGCCAGAAGGCGGCTTGCGAGGCATCGGGCTCCGCACGGAAGGGCGTGACGGGCGGGCGGTACGTCTGCGGCGCCGGGATGCGCCAGCCGCCATCGCCGAGCGGCTCCACTTCGATGCCATGCGCACGCATCACGGACAGCGTCATGCGTACATACGATTCCGATTCCAGCGGCGAGGTGAGCCGGATTTCCGAGGGCGCTTCCAGCAGCGGCAACGCCAGCAGGAGTCCCGAAATGAACTGACTCGAAACGTTGCCCGGCAGCGTATAAACGCCGGGGCGGGGCCGCCCGGAAAGGGTCAGCGGCAGATAGCATCCGGGTTCCTCCGGAAAGCGGAGCGTGACGCCATGCCCCGCAAATGCGTCTGCATAGGGCTGCATGGGGCGCTGCGGGAGGCGCCCCTCTCCCAGAAAGACCGTTTCCGCACGCAGGCAGGCGGCAACCGGCACCAGCAGGCGCAACGTGGTGCCCGATTCGCCGCAATTGACGGTGACGCGCTCGCCGGGGTTTCCGCTCACAAGCGTCTCGAGCGCCTCAACGGTCGCTAAAATGTCGCGCGAGGCGTGCTCCGGCAACAGGGTTTCGGGCGCCTGCCCCGCCAGCGCGGTGCAAATCATTCCGCGGTGCAGCAGACTTTTCGAAGGAGGGGGAACAACAGCGCCATTCAGCAGGGCCGGTCCAAGGTCGAGAACAGACGGATTCATGCCGTCATTCTACCATATCTTCCGCATAAACCAAACAGCGGGGCGGCGGCAAACTGCCGCCTGAGATGCGGGCGGCGTTAGACCGCCCGGCCTCAGGTACTGGCTGGAGGCACTGGATGGGGCTACTGGTGCCACTGGGGGGCACGGTTGTGCCTTTTGCTGGGGCTACTGGGGCTACTGGGGCAACTGGGGCAACTGGGGCCACTGGGGCTACTGGGAGTGGGGCAGCGGCTTTGCCGCGTGTGATGGCGAGCCGTCCTGTTTGTCGTGTTCGTCCTGTACGTCCTGTTCGTCCTGTTCGTCCTGTTCGTCCTGTTCGTCGTGTTTGTCCTGTTCCCGGCTCGCCGGGCTGGCTCCTTCCCTCCGTGTGGCTCAAAAATCCGGGAAAAGTTTGAACCGCGGCTTTTTTTGACGCAAAAGGAGGCTTGTGGTAGCATTTCGCGACATTTGGCTACGTTCCCCGGAGGGACAATCATGAAGAAACGCAGAATTGTAGTTACGGCCGCTCTGCCTTATGCGAACGGCGACATCCATCTCGGGCATCTGCTGGAATATCTCCAGACGGATTATTGGGTGCGTTTCCAGAAAATGTGCGGTCACGAGTGTGTTTACATTTGCGCCGATGACACGCATGGCACCCCCATCATGATCCGTGCGCGCAAAGAGGGGCGCACGCCGGAGGAGCTCATCGCCTCCATGTGGGAACGCCACTTCAAGGATTTTTCCGATTTTCAGGTGGCATTCGATAATTTCTATTCCACCAATTCCCCGGAGAACCGCGAACTTTGCCACACGATTTACGGTCGGCTCAAGCAAAACGGCGCTCTGTTCACGCGGAGCGTCGAGCAGCTCTACTGCCCGAATTGCAAGATGTTCCTGCCCGACCGCTTCGTGAAGGGAACCTGCCCGAAATGCGGCGCCACCGAGCAGTATGGCGATTCCTGCGAGCATTGCGGCTCGACGTACGGGTTCGACGAACTCAAAGACGCACACTGCGCGACGTGCGGCTGCAAGGACCTCGAACTGCGCGCGGCGGAGCACATTCTTTTCGATCTCGCGAAATACCGCGATTATCTGCAGACCTGGCTCCATGACCACACTCCGGCCGATGTCGCCAAAAAGCTGCTCGAATGGTTCGGCGAGGACAAAGAGCTGCTCCCCTGGGACATCTCCCGCGATGCCCCGTATTTCGGCTTCGAGATTCCCGGCTACAAAGACAAGTTCTTTTACGTCTGGCTCGACGCCCCCGTCGGCTACATGGCCTCGCTCAAAAACTGGTGCGACAGGCATGGTCAGGCGTTTGAAGACTGGTGGCAGAATCCCGATGCGGAACTGTACCACTTCATCGGCAAGGACATCGTGCGCTTCCACTGCCTGTTCTGGCCGGCGATGCTCCATGCTTCCGATTTCAAGGGCCCCACGCATGTCAATGTGCACGGCTTCCTGACGGTCAACGGCGAAAAGATGAGCAAGAGCCGCGGCACGTTTCTCAATGCGCGCGTCTACCTCAGCCACCTCAATGCCACGTTCCTGCGCTACTACTACGCCTGCAAGATCAACAACACGACGGATGACATCGATCTGAATCTCGAGGACTTCGTCCAGCGCGTCAATGCCGATCTCGTCGGCAAGATCACGAACCTGGCGTCGCGCGGTGCGCAGATGCTCGGCAAGCGGCTGGACGGACGTCTCGGCGAGCCGGATGACGAGGGCGCCGCCCTGATTCGCGAGGCGCTTTCCCGCGCCGACGTCATTGCCGCCCACTACGAGAACCGCCGGTTTTCGCAGGTGCCCGTCGAGGTCTGCAAACTCGCGGATGCCGCCAACGCCTACTTCGACGCCCATGCGCCGTGGAAGACCATCAAGACGGATCCCGAGGGTACCCGCAAGGTCCTTACCACGATTCTCAACCTTTTCCGCATCCTCGCCATTTACCTGCGCCCCATCCTGCCTGTTTACGCAGATGCCGCGGCGCGTCTCTTCGGTGAGGAGCCGTGGGACTGGGCCGCCCTCGGCAATCCGGCGGTGAACCGTCCTATCGGCACGTACGAGTATCTGGCGGAGCGCATCGACCCCAAGCAGGTCGAGGCCATGGTTGCCGAGCAGAAGGCGATCTTCGAGGCCGCCGCGCCTGCGTCCAAGCCGGCCCCGGCCGCCGCCCCGGCGCCCGATGCATCGCCCGATGCCGCCGAGGTGCCGCCGCTCAAGCCCGTGATGCCGTTCGCCACGTTCGAGGCCTCCGATTTGCGCGTGGCCCGCGTGGAGAGTTGCACCATCGTTCCGGAAAGCAAGAAGCTGGTGCGCTTCGAGCTCGATGCCGGTCCGCTCGGTCACCGCACGATTTTCTCCGGCATCCGTTCCGCCTATCCGGATCCGTCGGTGCTCAACGGCAGGCTCATTCTCTTTGTCGCCAACCTCGAGCCGCGTCCCTTCAAGAAACTGGGCGTAAGCGAGGGCATGGTGCTTACCGCCGGTGTGAGCGATACGGAACTGCGCGTGCTGTCGCCTTCGGAGGACGTGCCGCCGGGTTCGCCCGCCTGCTGACGCCGTTTTTCAAAAGGCCCGAAAAAAAAAAACACCCCGCGCGCCGCAACACCGCCATGGCGGAGCTGGATGCATCAACCGAGGAGTGGAAGCGCGCGCTGGCACGGGCGCGCGCGCTTTACGCGCTTGCGCCCGACGACGCCGCGCGTCCCGCCGCCCTCGCCGCTTTGCGCGAGGCGCTTTCCGGCGCGTCTTCGCCGCGTCTGCGCTCGTTTGCGCGGCTGGTGACCCCCGATGCCGATGCGCGGCGCGTCCTGAGCGTTCTCGTTCCGCTCGAGCGCGTCGATGCCCGCACGCGCATCACCGATGCCGACATGGGGCTCACCGATACCGATGCGCCGTCCCCCGCCGCACCGCCGCTGCCGCTGATCGTCGTCGCCGACAATCTGCGTAGCGCGTTCAATGTCGGCGGGCTTTTCCGGACCGTGGAATTTTTCGGTCTCGAGGCTCTCTGGCTCTGCGGCTACACGGCGACGCCCGAACACCCGCAGACCGCCCGCGCCGCTCTCGGCGCGGAGCAGTCCGTGCCCTGGCGCGCGTTCGCCGATATCCGCGAGGCCGTCGCGGAACTGCGCCGCCAAAACCGCCGCATCTGCGCGCTGGAAACCTCCACCCGCGCACAGCCCCTTTCCGACGTCGCTTTCGAAGGGCCCTGCGCCCTCCTGCTCGGCAGCGAGCGCTTCGGGCTCGACCCCGATGTCGTCGCCGCCGCCGACGTTTGCATCTCCATTCCCGCCTTCGGACGCAAAAACAGCCTCAACGTCGTCACCGCCCTCGGCATCGCCGCCTACCATTTCCGGCGGGCGGCAAACTGCCGCCTGTAGTGCCGGTCGGCGTTAGACCGACCGGCCTTGGGTGCTGGCTGATGAGTCGGCCGGCCACTCCGAGGCCGGCAAAGCCAGCGCTGCAGAATCATCGGAGGCCGGTGCGCTGGATGGGGCCACTGGGACCTCTGGGACCTCTGGGACCTCTGGGACACTGGGGCCACTGGGGCTACTGGGGCCACTGGGTGCGATGGCGAGCCGTCGTGTACGTCCTGTACGTCCTGTACGTCGTGTTTGTCCTGTTCCCGGCTCGTTGCGGCGGCTGCCGCTTGCAAGGGGGTGGTCTTTTCACTAGAATTTTTGCCCGTTCCGTGCCGTGCGGCGCGGTTCCTACTCACCGAAGGAGACATCATGATTTATTCCCACGAAGTTCAGAATATGTGCCCCGTGGCCAAGGGATGCAACCATGGCCCGGCTCCCATCCCCGAGGAAGGGAAGTGGGTGCAGGCCAAGGAAATCAAGGACATTTCCGGCATGACGCACGGCGTCGGCTGGTGCGCGCCGCAACAGGGCGCCTGCAAGCTTTCGCTCAACATCAAGGACGGCATCATTGAGGAAGCGCTTGTCGAGACGATCGGTTGCTCGGGCATGACGCACTCGGCTGCCATGGCTTCGGAAATCCTCGTCGGCAAGACGATTCTCGAAGCGCTGAACACGGACCTGGTTTGCGACGCCATCAACACGGCCATGCGCGAACTCTTCCTGCAGATTGTTTACGGCCGCTCCCAGTCGGCTTTCTCCGAGGGCGGTCTCGCCATCGGCGCCGGTCTTGAGGACCTCGGCAAGGGTCTCCGCTCCCAGGTCGGCACGATGTATGCCACCAAGGCGAAGGGGCCCCGCTACCTCGAAATGGCGGAAGGCTACGTCAATCAGATCTTCCTCGATGCCAACGATGAGATTTGCGGCTATGAATTCGTGAAGCTCGGGCCGATGATGGAGAACATCAAGAACGGCATGGACGCCAACGAAGCGCTCAAGAAGGCGACCGGCCGCTATGGCCGCACGAAGCCCGAGGAGGGTGCGGTCCGTTCCATCGATCCCCGCAAGAACTAAGGAAGGAGAGAGTATACCATGCCCCTTTTCGAATCGTATGACCGCCGGGAAGCCAACATTCTCGCGGTGCTGAAGAAGTACGGCATCAACACCATCGAGGAATGCCGCGAAATTTGCCAGGCCAAGGGTTTCGACCCCTACAAGATCACGGAAGAGACCCAACCCATCTGCTTCGAGAATGCGAAGTGGGCCTACACCGTGGGTGCCGCCATCGCCATCAAGAAGGGCTGCACCAAGGCTGCGGACGCCGCTGAAGCCATCGGCGAAGGTCTGCAGAGCTTCTGCATCAACGGCTCGGTCGCGGACAACCGCAAGGTCGGTCTCGGCCACGGCAACCTCGCCGCGATGCTCCTGCGCGATGAGACGGAGTGCTTCTGCTTCCTCGCCGGTCACGAGTCCTTCGCCGCTGCGGAAGGCGCCATCAAGATCGCCCTCAACGCCAACAAGGTCCGCGGCAAAGATCTGCGCGTGATTCTCAACGGCCTCGGCAAGGATGCCGCCTACATCATCTCCCGCATCAACGGCTTCACCTACGTCAAGACCGAGTTCGATCCGTTCTCGGAGACGGTCAAGGTGGTCGATGAGAAGCCCTTCTCCAACGGTCCCCGCGCCAAGGTCAAGTGCTACGGCGCGGACAACGTTCCGGAAGGCGTTGCCATCATGAAGATGGAAGGCGTCGGCGTCTCCATCACGGGCAACTCCACGAACCCCACCCGCTTTCAGCACCCGGTGGCCGGCACCTATAAGAAGTGGTGCGTTGAGAATGGCCGCAAGTACTTCTCCGTCGCCTCCGGCGGCGGCACGGGCCGCACCCTCCACCCGGACAACATGGCTGCCGGTCCGTCTTCCTACGGCATGACGGACACGATGGGCCGCATGCACTCCGACGCGCAGTTCGCCGGCTCCTCCTCGGTGCCCGCGCACGTCGAGATGATGGGTCTCATCGGCATGGGAAACAACCCGATGGTCGGCGCGACCGTCGCGGTTGCCGTGGCTGTCGAAGAAGCCATGAAGAAGTAAGCCTTCGCTTCTTCTTTTCCCAAAAAAAAAGCGGTCGGGTTTCCCCGGCCGCTTTTTTCTTTTTCTGTTCTGACCGCCTCGCGCTGCCCGGGCGGCGGTTCCGCCTTCTCTGCCGGTCGGGGCGGCGGTGCCGCCTATTCTGCCGGGCGGCTTCTCAGGCGGTGGATCACCGCCGCCCGGCCTTGGGTGCTGGCTGGGGCTACTGGGGCTACTGGGGCTACTGGGGCAACTGGGGCAACTGGGAGTGGGGCACTGGGAGTGCCGCGCTGGTTCCGCTGCTTCGCCGGTGGAGAAAAAAAAGCGGGCGAGGAAAGCCTCGCCCGCGGAGCGGCAGGTGCCGCGAAGGGAATGGAGAAGCGATTACTTCGCCTTGTGGAGGTCGGTGGTGTCGACCTCGAGCGGATTTTTGGAGTAGACCGTTTCCGTGGGCGGATCCTGGTTCCAGCAGTCGGTCTTCTGGGGCGGCAGCTCGGCCGCGCAGTAGCGCACGGCGTTGGAGAGCACCTTGACGACCGCGGGATTGTTGTAGATCGGGAAGGTCTCGTGACCCGGCGAGAAGTAGAAGATCTTGCCGGCGCCGCGCTGGAAGGTGACGCCGCTGCGGAAGACGTTGCCGCCTTCGTACCAGGAGAGGAAGACGATGTGCGCGTCATTCGGCAGACCGAACGGTTCGCCGTACATCTCCGTGTTGGGAACCACGAAGGATTCGGGAACATCGCGGGCGATGGGGTGCTGCGGATCGACGACCCAGACGCGCTCCTTTTCGCCGATTTCGCGCCAGCGCAGCGAGCAGGAGGTGCCCGTCATGCGGCGGAAAATCTTGGAGTAGTGCCCGGAGTGCAGGACGATGAGCCCCATGCCTTCGAGGATGCGCTTCTGCACCTTGTCGACGATGGCGTCCGCCACGCGGTCGTGGGCGACATGGCCCCACCAGAGGAGGACGTCGGTATTTTGGAGGACTTCATCCGTGAGACCGTGCTCGGGCTGGTCGAGCGTTGCGGTGCGGATTTCAAGGTCATCCGCGGCGAGATTCCTGGCAATGGCGCCATGAATGCCGTCCGGATAGAAACTGCGAATCAGTTCTCCGAATTTGCTTTCGCTTTTTTCGTGGAGAAACTCATTCCAGATAGTGACACGAATTTTGCTCATGTTGCGTTTGGATTCGTTGAGGTCTGCGTCGTTCGGAGGGGGGTATAGCGCTCCCTGTGAAGACGGATTGTATCAAAGAGAAAAATTCCATGACAAGCGCATATTTTCAACGTTTTCTGCGTTCAAATGTGAATGCGCCGGCGTTCTTTTCCGGGCATCAGCGCACCAGCAGAAGCGTCTCCGTGAGGCCGCAGGTGAGGGTGACGTGACCGGCGGCGACGAGGACGGAGATGCGGCGGTCGGCGGGTACGGTTTCCGGGTCCACGCGGAGTCCGGCGTCGGTGAGCTGCCCTTCCACCGTGAGGAGGGTATACGCGCCCGGCTGGAGCGCATCCGGCTCCGCCATGCGCACCAGGCCGTCCACGACGGCATCGCCTTCCACGTGCGGCGGGGTGTAGCCGGAGGTTGCGGCGGCGGAAGTGGCGAACCGCAGCGCG
>CASFKR010000027.1 GCA_949295265.1 uncultured Verrucomicrobiota bacterium
CCACGCCTGACGCCTCCGGCGCTTCCGGCGTGCCGGGTCCGGGCGCTGCTCTGCAGTTGCCGCACCTTTCTCTGACCTTGCACGATTATGAATGATTCTTCTCCATCCGCGGAACACCTGCAAGCCATCTTTGCCCGTTTTGTTCCCGAAGCCCGGGAGGCCGTGTTTGAACGCCTCCACGGCGGACACATCAACCTGACCTACGCCGTGACCGCACCCGGAGCGGGGCGGTACATCCTGCAGGCCGTGAACCGCAATGTGTTCCGGGATGCGGAAAACCTGATGGAAAACGTGCTTCGCGTTTCCGAACATCTGGGACGCAAATACGCCGCCCTTCCGGATGCGGACCGGGCGCGCAGCTATCTCCATTTCCTGCGCACGGCGGACGGCGCCTCCGGCTGCGGCGATGCCTTCGGCTACTGGCGCGTCTACCACTACATCGACGGCGTCGAAACGCGGCTGACGGCGACCACGACGGCGGAAGCGCACGCCGCGGCGGCGGCCTTCGGGCGCTTCCAGGCGATGCTCTCGGACATGCCGGGCCCGCGCCTCGTGGAGACGATTCCGCAGTTCCACGACACGCGCAACCGCTTCGCCAAACTGGAGGCGGCGGTCGCCGCCGATCCGCTGCACCGCGCGGCGGGCGCCGCGGATACGCTCGCCGGGCTGCGCGACCTGCGCGAGAGCGCGCTCGAGCTGCAGTGCGCCTTCGAGGCGGGCAAAATCCCCGAGCGCATCGTTCACAACGACGCGAAATACTCGAACATCCTGCTCGACAGCCGGGACAATCACGCCGTGTGCATCATCGACCTGGATACGTGCATGCCGGGACTCTCGCTCCACGATTTCGGCGATCTGGTGCGCTCGATGGTCTGCCCGGCGCCGGAAGACGAGCCGGACGTCTCCCGCGTGCGGGTCAACCCCGCGATGTATGCGGCGCTCTGCGAAGGCTTCCTCTCGACCGCTTCGGGCATGCTCAACCCGGTGGAGCGCAAACTCCTGCGCGCGGGTGCGGTGAGCATGACCAGCGAAGTGGCGGTGCGCTTCTTCACCGACTATCTGGAAGGCGACCACTA
The DNA here is from genome assembly GCA_949295265.1 of uncultured Verrucomicrobiota bacterium. Taxonomy (GTDB): domain Bacteria; phylum Verrucomicrobiota; class Kiritimatiellia; order RFP12; family UBA3636; genus JAEDLN01. The sequence continues at coordinate 1,077 of CASFKR010000027.1, forward strand.
TTTCCACACCGCCTACCCGGGGCACAACCTCGTGCGGGCAAAATCGCAGCTGGCGCTGGCGCGCTCGATCCTCGACGAGCTGCCCGCCGAATAGCCGCCGCCCCGCCGAATAGCCGCCCCGCGCCGCCCCATGCCGCGGTCCGCAGCAGCCGGACGCGCGGCGGGCAGAAACTTTTATGATTTTTCCGCTCTCTTTCGGGACCCCTGTTCCATGGACCAAAATCTCCTTCGACCGGATTTGCTTCCGCCGGCCGTACCGACGGCAGCGCTTTGGGCGTTGACGTTGCTGACGCTCGCCGTCTGGATTCTTGTTCACACCGCCGTTGCGCGGCGCGGGCTGCGCGCCCGCATCCGGTTTGCGCTCTGCATCCCGGCGGGCACGGTCGCCTGCTGGTCGCTCTTCCAGCTGCTGGCGCGGCACCTGTTCCTCTCGACGCGCTGGCATCTGCTCTTTGCGGCGCTGCTGACGGCGTGCGCGATGGAGGCGGTCTCGGCGCTCTACCGGCGCGAAGCGGGAACCGTGCACCGGGCGTGGCACCGGCGTGGCATCGTGGCGTGCCGCATGGGCGCGGTGGGCATTGTGCTGTTCATGCTGCTGCAGCCCATCCTGGTGGGTGAAAAGACGCGCACCATCCGCCGCCGCGTCGTCGTTCTCGCCGACGACTCGGCTTCGATGCATTTCCGCGACCGGTACTGGACGGATGCCGAGCGCTTCGATGTGGCGCAGGCGCTGGGACTGATGGCGACGGGGGGACGCCCCGCGCGGCTTTCCACGCTGGTGGAGGACCTCGCCGCGTGGCGCAAGCGCATGGCAACGCTCCGCCAGGTGGCGCAGGAGCGGCCCGCCGAAGTGCCGCGGGCGGACATCCGCAAAGCCGGTGAACAGGCGCGCGAGGCCTGGACCCGCATCGCCGACGACATGGAGGCGATCGCCAAAACGCTGGACGCCTCCCATACCGACCTCATTTCGATGCTGCCGCGCGTGGCCGCGTTCATCCGGCAGCGCCTGCTCACGGACTGCGCCGCCGTCGCGGAAACCGCAGGGCGCGACAACGCCTCCGCGCAGGATATCGCCGGGACGCTCGCGCGCATCGACGGCGATTTCGCCTATCTGGAACCCATTTCACCGCAGTTGCAGCAGGCGGGCACGCTCGAACTGCTCGATGCGTTCACACCGGAAAAGCGCGACCTCGTCCTGAAGGCGTCCGACGACACCCGCGCCGCCATCAGCCGCAAACTCCTGAGCGACAAACTCTGGCACGGGAAATCCGCGCTCCAGCTCCTCTCCGACGATTACGACGTCAGCGTCTACCGCTTCGGCGCCAAGGCGGAGCCCGACCCGGAGCTGCGCCATTGGGGCAGCGGCGTGGCAGCGGACGCGACGTCCGCGGAAGCAGCCGTCGGCGGCGACGGCGACGCTGGCGACGCCGACGGTGCCTCCGCGGCTCTGGCGGCTTTCCGCGCGGAAACGGACTTCACCACGGCGCTCGAACAGGCGCTCAAGGACGTCCCGTTCGAAGAACTGGCGGGCTTCCTGATTCTCACCGACGGCCGCCACAACGGCGATGCCGGCACGGACGCCGTGGCTCGGCGGCTCGGCGGCTCGAACATCCCGGTCCACACCATCGTGGTCGGCGGTTCGCGCCCGCCCAGCGACATCGCCGTCGCGAATGCCGCCGCGCCGGAATCGCTCTTCCTCGGCGACAAACTCCGCATCTCCGGCTCCGTCTCGGCGACCGGCTTCTTCAACCGCTCCGCCAAACTCTCGCTCTATCTCGGCGAGGAACTCATCGAAGAAGAAACGGTGCTCGTGAAGTCGGAGGATTTCGTGCAGGAATTCCGTTTCACGCACGTCCCGGCGGAAAAGGGCGTGCTGCGCTACCGCATCGTCATTGAAACGCTCGACGGCGATGAATTCCCTGACAACAACGAGTGGCCGCTCGATGTTTCCGTGATGGACGACCGCACGAACGTGCTGCTCGTCGATTCGCGCCCCCGCTGGGAATTCCGCTACCTGCGCAACCTGTTCTACGGCCGCGACAAGTCGGTCCACCTCCAGGAATACCTGATCCATCCGGACCGCGTGGCGGGTCAGCCGACGGACCCGCTGCCGCCCGCCGACACGGCGCGCAAATTCGGCGATTCCGAAAGCGGCTCCTTCCCGGTGGACCGCGCGGCGTGGAGCAAATTCGACGTCATCATCCTCGGCGACCTGAGCGAGGAGGTGCTGACGCCGGAGGTCGTCTCCTCCCTTCGCTACTGCGTGGAGCAGCGCGGCGCCCTCCTCGTCTCCATTGCCGGGCCGCAGAACTTCCCGCACGCCATCCGCAATCCGGAGCTGCTCTCGCTCCTGCCCATCGAATGCGAAGCGTCGGATGCGGGCGATCTGGAGAGTCCCGAAAGCGCCTTCCATTTCCGCCTGGCGCCGTCCGGCCGTACGCACCCGGCGATGCTGCAGTCGACCAGTTCCTACGAAAACGACCAGATCTGGAACGATCTGCCGGAGATGTACTGGCGCCACTCCGTGACGGGGGTGAAACCCGGCAGCGAAGTGCTCGCCTATGCGGAACCGGCGGATGCGCCGGAAATGTCGCTCATGGCGCGCGACACGGCGCGGCTCCTTGACGAGGATCCCGAGTCGGCTCTTGCGCTGATGCGCCAGCTGCGCGAGATGCAGCAGAACAACGCGCTCATCGCGGTGCGCAACCTCGGCCGCGGCAAGGTGCTCCAGCTCATGACGGACAACACCTGGCGCTTGCGCTACCGCATCGGCGATACGCGCCACCACCGCTTCTGGGGGCAGGTGCTGCGCTGGGGCGCCGGGGAAAAACTCCGCGCCGGCAACCTGTTTGCGCGCATCGGCACGGATCAGCTGCGGTACACGCCGAGCGACCCCGTAGTCGTGCAGGCGCGCTTCCAGGACCTCGAGTTCCAGGCGCTCAATTCGCTTTCGCCCGAGGTGTACATCACCGACGAAACGGGGCGCGAAATCCGCTCCATCCGCCTGAAGTACCGCGAGGATTCCAACGGCTTCTACGAGGGCGAACTGCCCCCGATTCCGGAGCCGGGCACCTACGTCGCGCATCTGCGCTGCCCGGAAGCCGGGCGCATCCTCGGCGATGAGTGGCCGGAAGTGAGCGAAGCCCAGTTTATCGTGGTGACCTCGCGCCGGCCCGCGGAATTTGTCCAGATTGCCGCCTCGTGGGATACGCCGCGCCGCATGGCATCCGTTTCCGGCGGCTCCGCGCTGCCGCCTTCGCGCATGGAAGAGGCGCTCAACGGCTTCGGGCAGGGCAACCGCATCCTGCACGAACGCACGGAGACGTACCTCTGGGACCACTGGCTCCTGTTTACGCTCCTGATTGCGCTGCTGACGACCGAGTGGCTGCTCCGCAAGAAGGTCACGCTTCCCTGACGCTACCACCGCGCGTTTCCGCCCCCACCCGCCGGCATTCCCGCCCTCCGCACTCCGGGCAGCCCTGCTTCTGCCGCCACGCCGCCGCCACGCCGACGCCCGGTTTCCCCTGATTCTTTCCGCCCTCCGGCACTGACCGGACAGACCCCTGTGTCCGTATGAAGAGCACTCTTTTCCGCCAAAAAGGCAAACTCCCGAAACCGACGGGCGCCACGCCCCGCCGCGAGCCCTCGTTTTCGGATCTGCCGCCCGTCATCGCCAGGAAACTGCGCGCCGCCGACCGCCGCATCGTAACGGTGCTGTTCTGGCGCGGCTTTTTCACGACGCTGTGCGCGGCGCTCATCGCCATGTCCGCCATCATGGCCATCGATGCGATGGTCGTCATCTTTTCCCCGGCGGTGCGCTGGCTGCTGACGCTCAGCGGCGCGGCGGCCGTCCTGCTGACCGCCGCGCTGAGTCTCGTGCGCCCGCTCTGCGTGAAGCGCACGCCGTCGCGCCTGGCGCGGCTGCTCGAGCGCGGGCATCCCGAGATGGAGGAGCGGCTTTCGACGGTTGTGGAGCTGCTCGCCGACCCGGATGGCGTGGCGGAGGGCAGCAGGGAGCTGCTCGAGGTCGTGACGCAGGCCGCCGTCCTCGACGCCGGCGCGTTGTCGCCGCACCGCGAATTCACGATGAAGACCGTGCGCCCGAAGCTCCTCATCGCCGCGTCGATTCTCGCGCTGCTGGGCGTGCTGTACCTCTGCTGGCCGGAGTCGGTCGGCCGCCTCGTGCTGCGCGCCGTCGCGCCGCACATGGAGGTCGACAACCTGTATGCGGACAGTCTGCAGGTCGCCCCCGGCGACGCCGTCGTCCTGCAGGGGCAGCCCTTCGAGGTGGAGCTCGCCGTTCTGGGCGGCTTCCCCGGGCAGACGTATATCCACATGCAGAGGGAAGGGCGCTCCGGCGAGAGTTCCGAGCGCATGCGCCAGATTTCCGATGAAGAAGAGGGCAAGACCTCCGTCCGCAATTTCCGCCACGGCATCGGCTCGGTCGACCACTCGTTCCGCTACCGCATTTCGTGCGGTTCCGCGCTGACCCGCGCCTACACCGTGACATGCGTGCCGGAGCCCGCGTACACCAACCTGAGCGTCTCGCTGACGTACCCGGAATACACCCGGCTCGGGACGAAGGAACTGCCGCCCGAAACCGGCGATATCTCCGCGCTGCCCGGGACGACCGCTTCGATTTCGATGCTGCCCAACCGCACCATGGCGGAGGCGGTGCTCGTGACCGACAAGCGGGAACGCGCGCCGGATACCGTAGCGCCGGACGGCACGCTGACGTGGAACCTCGCGCTCACTGCGGAGAGCGCCGGCACGTGGTCGTTCCGCCTCGTGGACAGCCATTCGTTCACGAACAAGCCCGCCTATTACGCCATCGAGCTGGTGCCCGACCTCGCGCCCGTCGTGAAGCTCACCGAACCCGAAAAGCGCGAATACAAGTTGCGGCCCTACGCCGCGATTCCGTTCACATGGACCGCAACCGACGATTTCGGCATCGAACAGCCGACGCTCCAGGTGCGCGTCTCCGGCGAAGGCTGGCGCGATCTGCGGCCCGTCGCCGAGTGGACCGAGGTGCGCCCCGGGCAGTGGGTCGGCTCCGATACGTTCCGCCTTTCGGAAGTCACGATGGGCTTCAACCGTTCGGTCCGCTTCCGCGTGAGTGCGCTCGACCGCTGTCCGGAGGAGGCGGAGGGTCCGCACCGCGGCACGTCCGAGGCCGTGGTGATTCACCTCGATGAAACCGCGCTCAGCTACCTGACCCAACAGGCGCTGGAAGAGCAGAAAGCCGTCAACAGCAGCCTCGACGGGGCGGCCATGGAGCTGCAGCGCGCTCTCGACCGCGCAAACGAAGCGCGCCAGGCGGCCCAGCAGCGTCACGAGCAGCCGACGCTCGACCGCGTTGCCGACAGCAAGAAGCACATCGGGCGCGCCGAGAAGATTGTCCGCGACATGCTCCAGTCGATGAGCGGCACGCCGCTCGAATCGCTCTCCGATGAGGCGCGCGCCCTGCTGCGCGACAAAATCGCGCCCGCTTCGGATGCCGCCGACGCCGTCGTCTTTTCCGACCCCGAGGCGCGCATTCCCGCCATCGACCGGCTGATTGACATCCTGCGCGACGCCAGGTCCGCGCTCGACGAATTCAAGGCCGAAGTGCAGGACACCGTCGAAGAAATCCAGGAGGCGGAAAAGCTCGAGGACATGGCCAACCGCGAGGAGGACCTCGCCAGGCGGCTCGAGCAGCAGATGTCGCAGGAAGACTGGAAGAAGTGGATGGAAGAGCAGCAGAAACTTCTCCAGGAAATGGACGCCATGACGGGCATGGAAGAAAACCCGCTGACCCAAACGCAGGAGGCCGCCGAGCAGCTTTCCAAGGCGGCTGAAAACCTCGCGGACCGGCAGGAAAAACTAGCCGATCTGGCGCAGCAACTGCAGGAGAATCCGCAGAGTCAGCAGGCAACCGACCAGCTCAAGGCGCAGACGCCCGGCATGAATGAGCAGGCAACGCCGCAGGACCGTCTGGCACAGGCGCAGAATCAGCTCGCGCAGGATACGGCAGCCTTCGAACAGGAGGTCGCGAACCTCCAGCAGGACCTTAATAACATGGGCGACTACCAGACCATGGCAGACGCCGCGCAGAAGTCGGATCAGGCCGCCGACATGGCACAGCAGGCTGCGCAACAGGCGCAGCAGGATGCGCAAGGCCAACCGGATGCGCAAGGCCAGCCGGACGCGCAGGGCCAGCCGGACGCGCAGCAAGGTCAGCCGGAGGCGCAGGGTCAGCAGGAGGCGCAAGGCCAGCCGGAGGCGCAAGGTCAGCCGGAGGCGCAGGGTCAGCCGGAGGCGCAAGGCCAGCCGGATGCGCAGCCGGGAGAACCGTCGCCCACGGAATCCATGATGCGCGATACCGCTCAGGCACTTCAGGATGCCGCTGCCGCGCTCCAGTCGGCCGGACAGAAACTGGGCGAAATGGCGCAGCAGCAGCAGCAGGAGCAAAAACAGCAGCTGGCCGACGTCAAGCAGGCCATGCAGGACGCTCTCGACGCCGCACAGCAGCAGTCCGGGAATCAGATTCCGCCTGAAGGCATGTTCCAGGACGGCCAGCCCGACCCGAACGCCGAGCCGAAATCCGGCGATTACCAGCTGCCGCAGGGGCAGCAGACCGCCCAGCAAAAGGCGCAGGAAGCAGCCAATGCCATGAACCAGATGGCCCAGCAGCAGCGCCAGCGGGCCATGCCGCAGCAACAGCAGCCGAATCAGCAGCCCTCGCAGCAGGCCTCAGCGGAGGAAGCGATGCGCGTCGGCGATGGTGCCGCCACGACCGGAGAAGTCGATCCCACGCTGGCGGGCCGCGACCTGAACAGCGACTGGCTCAAGTCCGACTCCCATGGCGGTGCCGATCTCCTCGAAGATGCTTCCGATGACACCCCGGAAGAATACCGCGGTATCGTCAAAGATTACTTCGAATCCCTCTCCAACCAGAAGTAGCCCCTTGTGGTTCCGGGCGGCGTACCTCAGGCGGTGGACGGCAATCTGCCGCCTGAGATACCGCCGACCGGCCATGGGCTCTGGCTCATGAGTCGCCCCGCCCACTCAGAGGGCGGGGCGGGTGCGCGCTGGCTCAGCCGACGCAGACAGGACGTACAGGACGTACAGGACGGACAGGATGAACAGGATGAACAGGATGAACAGGACGGACAGGACGTACAGGACGTACAGGACAAACAGGACAAACAGGACAAACAGGACAGTTTGACGCCACTGGGGCCACTGGGGCTACCTGGGGCTGCTGGGCGTGTGGCGCGGCTTCGCCGCCCTCGGAGTGGGCGGCCGACTCATGAGCGGCTGGCTTAGGCCGGTCGGTCTAACGCCGCCCGGCAGAAGAGGCGGCTTCGCCGCCCCGCTGGCCGTAGTAGGCGGAGGGACCGTGTTTGCGCCCATAGTGTTTTTCGAGGATATGGGCGGGAATGGGGGAGAGGGCGGGGGAGAGCTGCCGGCTGAGCAGGGCCATGCGCGCAATTTCTTCGAGGGCGGCGGCATGTTCGACCGCCTGTTGCGGCGTTGTGCCCCAGGTGAAGGGACCATGATGGCGGCACAGGACGCCGGGAAAACAGAGCGGGTCGAAATGGCGCGCCCGGAAAGTCTCCACGATGACGCGGCCCGTGTTCAGCTCGTAGTCGGTTCGGGTCTCTTCCGGGGTGAGGGCACGGGCGCAGGGAACGGCGCCGTGGAAAAGATCGGCATGCGTCGTCCCGTAGCAGGGAATATCGAGCCCAGCCTGTGCCCAGGCGGTGGCATAGGTGCTGTGGGTGTGGACGATGCCGCCCAGTTCCGGGAAGGACCGGTAGAGCGCCAGATGCGTCGGTGTATCGGAGGAGGGACGCAGCGGACCGGAAAGCGGCTCGCCGGTGGAAAGCCGCACCACGGCCATGCATTCCGGCGTGAGCGCCTCCGCCGGAACGCCGGAAGGCTTGATGATGACCCGGTCCTGTGCGCGGTCGACGGCGGATACATTGCCCCAGGTGAGAATGACGAGGCCCAGCCGGTGAAGCTGGAGATTCGCCTCGCAGACGAGGGCTTGCAGCGATGCGTCCATAGTGTGGTCTCCGGCGGGCGGGACAGCTCAGCGCAGCCCGCGCAGCTGCCAGCAGATATCGTTGAGGAAGAGTTTCTGCTCGAAGTCCTCCGGATTCGAGCGGGCGTCGATGCGGACGAACTCGATGCCGGCCATGCGCGCCCAGTCCGCCAGCATGGCGGCGTCCGCATCGTACGAGAGAATCGTATGGTGGGAACCGCCGGACATAATCCAGAGCTTGGCGGCGGTCTGCAGATCGGGCAGCGGCTTCCAGAGAACGCGCGCCACGGGCAGCTGCGGCATGGCGGAGAAGGGTTTGACGCATTCGACCTCCTGACAGATCATGCGGAGGCGCCCGCCCATATCGATGAGGCAGGTGGCAGTGGCGTGGCCGGGGTGACCCTCGAAAACCAGCCGCGCCGGCGGATTCTTGCCGCCGATGCCGAGCGGATGCACCTCAATCCGGGGTATGGCGGCGGCAATGGTCGGACACACCTCGAGCATATGGGCGCCGAGAACCGCCTCCTCGCCGGGGACGAGGTGGTAGGTGTAGTCTTCCATGAAAGAAGTGCCGCCCGGCATGCCGGCGGTCATCGTCTTGATGACGTGTCCGAGAGCCGCGAGCTTCCAGTCGCCCTCGGCACCGAAGCCGTAGCCGTCGCGGAGCAGACACTGCGTAGCCAGTCCGGGCAGCTGCTCGAGACCGCACAGATCCTCGAACGTATTGGTGAAGGCGGCGGCGCGTTCGCGTTCCAGCGTGGCGCGGATGGCGAGTTCCAGCCGCGCCTGATAGCGGACGGACGCCTCGTCGTCCGTCGCGATTTCGTACTGTTGGGCGTATTCGCGGCAGCGGCGGGTGACGTCCGCCTCCGGGACGGCGGCGACGGCGGCGGCCAGTTCGCCGACCGGCCAGGTGTTGCACTGCCAGCCGAGTCGCAGCTGCGCCTCGATTTTATCGCCTTCGGTGACGGCCACATTGCGCATGTTGTCGCCGAAGCGGACGATGCGCAGGTCGCGCCCGGCGGCAAACCCGACCGCCGCGCGCATCCAGCGGCCGATTTCGGCGCGGATTTCGGGGGCGCGCCAGTTGCCCATGATGATCTTCTGCGGTTTGCGCAGCCGCGCCAGGATGAAGCCGTGCTCCCGGTCGCCGTGCGCAGCCTGATTGAGGTTCATGAAGTCCATGTCGATGGACTCCGGAATGGCCTCATGGTATTGCGTGGCAAAGTGGCAAAGGGGCTTTTGCAGGAGGTCGAAAGCCTGGATCCACATCTTGCTGGGCGAGAAGGTATGCGTCCAGGTGACGACGCCGGCGCAGGCTTCCGAGCGGTTGGCGTCCTTGACGACGGCAACGGCTTCTTCGGGCGTTTTGACGATGCCTTTGCAGAGAAACGAGCAGGGGACGGCCGGGTCGGCGTTGATGGCGGCGGCCATTTCCGCAGCGCGGGCGGCGACGATATCCAGCACATCAGGTCCGTAGAGAAACTGACTGCCGACGACAAACCAGAATTCGTGTTTTTTCATGGACGGGGAAGAAAACTGCAGGAGACGGGCGGGGAATGAGGGGACGCGAGGTGGCAGGGGTGTGGCCGCGGCGGGAGGGGCGCGTGTTACGGCGCGGTGGCGGGGAATTGCGCGACGGCGGACCGCTCCACCGCCAGCGCCTTGCGGTATCGCGCGAGGAAACGCTCGAACCCCTCGATTTCTTCGGGTTGCGGCGCGAGCGTGGAGACCGGTGCGGAGGCGAAGACGGCGCGCGTCAGGAAGGCGGGCAGGGTTTCGGTGAGCCCTGCCGCGCGCTCGCGCCGGTAGGCGGCGAGGAGCGCCATGCCGTAGGGCCCGCCTTCTCCGGCGGTCTGGAGCACGGAGACGGGCGTCCGCATGGCGGCGGCGAGGAAGCGCTGCGCCACGCCGCGCGTCTTGAAGATGCCGCCATGGCCGCAGAGGCGCTCGAGCCGGATGTTTTCCGGAGCCAGGACGTCGAGGCCCATGCGGAGCGTCGCCAGGAGCGAATAGAGCGAGGCGCGCATGAAGTCAGCGAGCGAGCCGGGGACGGAGAAATCGCGCATCAGCAGGGGTACGCCCGCGTCGAAGTGGGTGACGCCTTCTCCGGCGCAGTAATTGACGGGCGTGTAGCCCGGACAATCCGGCTCCGCAAAGAGCGCCTGCCGGTACAGCCGGTCGTAGAGCAGACTCGGATCGGCGTTCACGCCCATGGTGCTGAGCACCTCGCCGAAGAGGCGGATCCACGCATCCAGGTCGCCGGTGCAGTTGTTGCAGTGCACCATGGCGACCGGTGCGCCGTCCGGCGTGGCGACGATGTCGATTTCCGGGTAGACGGCGCGGAGCGGATGCTCGAGCACGACCATGGCGAAAATGCTCGTTCCGGCGCTGACGTTGCCGGTGCGCGGCGCAACGCTGTCGGTGGCGACCATGCCCGTACCGGCGTCGCCTTCGGGCGGACAGAACGGAATGCCGGGCTGGAGCGTGCCGGTGGGGTCGAGCAGCCGTGCGCCCTGCGGTGTGAGGGTGCCCGCTTCGGCGCCGGCGGGCAGGGGTTCCGGCAGCAGCTGCGCCAGCGGAAAGGCGGGCCGCGCCGCGCCCGCCGGGATGGGCAGCGTCTCCCAGCGCGCGAGCATATCGGCGTGGTAGGTGCCCGACGTCATGTCCACCGGGAACATGCCGGAGGCGTCCCCGATGCCGAGGACGCGGCGGCCGGTCAACCACCCGTGCACCGTACCCGCCAGCGTATTGATGGAGGCGAGCTGCGCAATGTGGGGTTCGCCGTTGAGAATGGCCTGGCGCAGATGCGCGACGGACCAGCGTTGCGGAATGTTGAACCCGAAGGCTTTCGTGAGTTCCGCCGCCGCTTCCGCCGTTGTGGTGTCGCGCCACGTCCGGAAGGGCACGAGGAGCCGCCCCTGCGCATCGAAAGCGAGGTAGCCGTGCATCATCGCGGAAATGCCGATGCACCCGATGCTCTCCAGCCGCGAGCCGTACCGCGTAAACACCTCGGACGCCAATTGCGCGTACGCCGTCTGCATGCCCAGGACCGTTTCCTCCATGGAGTAGGTCCAGTGTCCGTTTTCCCAACGGCTTTCCCACGTGTAGGCCCCCTGCGCAACCGGATTGTCGGCTGCATCCAGCAGAACCAGTTTGATGCGGGTTGATCCGAATTCAATGCCCAGGGCCGTCTGGCCGGTGCGAATCGCTGTCGATACAGAAATCATGACAAGTCCTCTTTTGTCTCTGTATCGTATCGCATCCGGGGGCTGAACTGCAAAGGAAAAATCAGCAACCCCGCGTTTCTCTTTACGGGTTCCGCCGCCGCGCCAGTGCCACGTTGGCCACTGGGGCAACTGGGATTGGGGCGGTGTGGCGGCTACCGAGAACATGATGGTGAGAGAATCGGAATTATCGGAATAATCGGAAGTATCGGGAGCGCGTGGGCTCGGGCAGCGCAGACAGGACGGACAGGACGGACACGACGAACACGACGAACAGGACGAACAGGACGGCTTGACGCCACACCAGTGCCACGCTGCTGAGCCTCCGTGGCTACGCTGCGCTGGCTTGTCCAGGCGGCTATGCCGCCGAGAAAAAGTCCTTATTTGACACCTTGGTCGGAACGTTAGTGGAGACTTCAGAAGGGGGCTTCGCCCCTCCGTGTGGCTCAAATCATCATTCTGCGCTGGCTGAGCCTCCGTGTGGCTGCTGGGAGTGGGGCGCGGCTTCGCCGCCCCCGCTTCGTTCGGCGCGCGGGCAGCCGCCGATGACGATGACGAATTCGCCTTTGGGGGTGCCGGAGGCGTAGCGCGCGGCCAGTTCGGGCAGGGTGCCGCGGTCGACGCGCTCATGGAGCTTGGTCAGTTCGGCGCAGACGGCGGCGGGCCGTTCTCCGAGGGCTTCCGCGGCGGCGGCGAGGGTCTTGCCAACCCGGTAGGGGGATTCGTAAAAGACGAGCGTATGGGGCGCCAGACGCTCCGCGGTGAAAAAGCGGAGCAGGGCGCCGGGTTTGCGCGGCGGGAAGCCCAGAAAAGTCCAGGAGGAGGTCGGCAGCCCGGAGAGGACCAGGGCGCAGAGCACGGCGGAGGCGCCCGGGAGGCACGTTACGGCGAGTCCCTCTGCGGCGGCGGCGCGCACGAGCCGGAAGCCGGGATCGCTGATGCCCGGATAGCCGGCATCGGAGCAGAGCGCGACGTCGCGCCCGGCGCGCAGTTCGGTGAGAATCTGCTCTCCGGCATAGTCCTCGTTGCCTTCGTGGTAGGAGAGCATGCGGGCGGGATGCGGAATCCCGAAATGCGTCAGAAGCTGGCGTGTGCGGCGCGTATCTTCGCAGGCCAGCACGGGCACGGCGCGCAGGATGTCGAGCGCGCGGGGCGTCATGTCGCCGAGATTGCCGATGGGGGTTGCAACGAGATAGAGCATGGTGCGGCGGGGGCGGCTAGACGTAGCGGCGGCGGACACGCGAGCCGATGGAGCAGAGAATTTCGTAGGCATGCGTCCCCTTGAGGGAAGCCCACGTGTCGATGGGGATGGCGGCATCGCCCTGCCGCCCGAGGCAGACGACCTCATCGCCGGGCGCGGCATCGGGCACCTGATCGAGAGCGACCGTGGTGTAGTCCATGCAGATGCGGCCGATGACGGGGCAGTGGCGGCCGCGGATCAGGAGGGTGCCGCGGTTGGAAAGCGCCAGGGGGAGCCCGTCGGCATAGCCGGCGGCCACGGTGCCGACGAGCATATCGCGCGGGCAGGTGTAGGTGCGCCCGTAGCCGATGGTGGCACCGGCTTTGACTTGGCGCACTTGCGCAAGGGAGGCACGCAGGGTCAGGACGGGCTGCACCTGGAGGCGGCGGTTGCCCAGCGGGTCGAACGACCCGTAGAGATTGATGCCGGTGCGCACGTGGGTGAAGGGTGCGGCGCAGGCGGCGGCGACGTTGTTGATGCCGTCGCTGTTGGCGATGTGGACCATCGGGAAGCGGAGACCGCGCGCGGCAATCTGCCCGAGGAGGGCGCGGAAGACGTCCAGTTGGGCGGCGGTCGGTTCATCGCCCGGCAGGTTGGCGGTGGGGAAATGCGAGTAGATGCCCTCGCAGCGGATGCGGGGAAGGCGGGCGATTTCCGGGAGCGCGGCGGCGGCCTCTTCGGGGAGAAAGCCGACGCGGCTCATGCCGGTGTCGATGGCGAAATGGCAGATGGCATCGGTGCCGAGGCGCGTGGCGGCGTCGGAAATGGCGCGGGCTTCTGCGGGACTGGCGACGGGGATGCGGAACCCCGCGCGGAGGGCAGGCTCGATTTCCGAGGGGAGGAGCGAGCCGAGAATCAGCACGGGGATGCGGCCGCCCGTGGCCTCCTGCGCGGAGAGCGCCTCGGAGAGCTCCGCCACGGCGATGGCGGCGGCGCCGCCGCGCCCGAGCGCCTCGGCAATGCGCGGCATGCCCAGTCCGTAGGCGTTGGCTTTGAGGACGACGATGACCCCCAGCGGGGCTACGGCATCCTGGATTTTGCGAAAGTTGCCGAAAAGCGTATCCAGCGAGACGTCCAGCGTGACGCGGCTGGGAGCTTGATCTGCATTCATGGAAAGAAGAAAAGCAAAAAGGGCGGAGCCATGCGCGGACGGACGCCGCGGAAACAGGGGCCGGGAGCGGGCGGGGCTAGGGGAGCGGCGGCATGGCAAACGCCAGCATGATGGAGAGGGAGAAGACGGAATAGACCGTGGAAAGGGCGACCGAGGCACCGGCCAGATCCGCATCGCCTTTCATTGCCTGCGCCATGATGAAAGAGGCGACGGCGCACGGACACGCCAGAAACGTCAGCACCACAAACCGGCTCAGCGGGGAAAGTCCGAACAGCAGACACCAGACAAGCCCGCACAGCGGGCAGACAATGAGCTTGAGCGAGGCGGCCCAGTGCCCGGGGCCCAGCGCCGCCCGGAAGCGCGTGCCGGAGAGCGAGGCGCCCAGCGCAATCAGCGAGCCGGGCGTCGCCATCTGGCCGAGCAGCGTCATCGTCCGGTTGACCGGGCGGGGAAGCTCGATGGAGAGCTGCGTGCGCAGCAGGAGCAGCACGACGCCTGCGAGGCACGCGAGAATCAGCGGATTTTTCAGAATGCCGTGCATAACCTTGAACAGGCGCGTTGCGAAGGAGCCGCCTTCGCCTTTCGGGGTCAGGAGAATGACGGCGAGCAGATTGTAGGTAATCAGACACGGCGCCAGCGTCAGCGTGGCCAGTGCCGAGAGGTCCTGGAAATCGGGGCGTCCGGAAAAGGCGAGGAACATCACCGGCAGCCCGACGTAGGCATTGTTGCTGCGGAAGACGGACTGGCAGAAGGAGGGGCGCGAAAAGGAGGAAATACCCAGCAGGGGCGCCAGCAGCCACGCCAGCAGCGCAATCGTCAGCGTCGCGAGAATCAGCACGAGCGAGACGTGGAACCAGTCGCCGTCAAAATTCGCCTTCGAAATGGAGTCGGCGATCAGGCAGGGCAGGGCTACCCAGAACATGAGGCTGTTGAGCCCTTTGGCCACATTTTCGTTGAGAAAGTGCGAGCGGCGGAGGGCGGCGCCCAGTGCGAGCGTTGCGTAAATCGGAAAGAGGGTGCCAAAAACAAATGCCAGGGTATGCATGGTTTTCCGTCAGGCCTCAAAAAGTTCCGGCAGCCGCTCTTCCAGAACCCGGAACAAATCCTGCGTCACGCGTTCCACCGGTTGCGAGGCGTCGAGCACGGCGAAGCGCTCCGGCTCGCGGGCCGCCATTTCGAGGTAACCTTGGCGGAGGCGCTCATGGAAGGCGATGGGTGCGCGCTCGATACGGTCTTTGTTGCCGGACCGGGCGACGGCGCGTTGGAGGCCGTCCAGCACCGGAATATCCAGCAGAAAGGTGACGGCGGGGGAAACGGGACCGGTTGCGAAGGCATTGAGCTGGCGCAGGGTTTCGACGTCGAAGCCGCGACCGTATCCCTGATAGGCGAGGGTGGAGTCGGTGAAGCGGTCGAGCACGATCCAGTCCCCGCGTTCGAGTGCGGGCCCGAGCACGTTGGTGCAGAGCTGGGCGCGGGAGGCGCAGAAGAGCAGGGCTTCCGCAGCATCGCAGAGCGGCTCTTTTGCCAGGTCGTTTTGCAGGATGTCGCGGATGATTTCACCGGTCGGGGTGCCGCCGGGTTCGCGGGATGTCAGGACGCGAATGTTTTTGTTCCGGAGAAATTCCGTGAGCAGGCGGGCTTGTGTCGATTTTCCTCCGCCTTCGGGCCCCTCGAATGTGATGAGTTTTCCGGTCATTGTCTCGTGAACGATAGCTGTCGAATGAACTGTTTCACGATACTATCACAACCGCCCTTGTCACGCCACATGCGAGAACCGCGCGTGTGGTTCAAACCCCGGGGGATAAACCAGCGAAAAGGGCTTATCCCGGATTTTTGAGCCACACGGAGGAAGGCCGTGAAACTCGGCCTCGCGAAGAGTTAAGAAAATTGAGCCACACGGAGTAGCCCCCCTCTGAAGTCTCCACTACCGTTCCGACCAAGGTGTCAAATAAGGACTTTTTCTCGGCGGCAGAGCCGCCTGAACGAAGTCAGCGCAGCCATTGGAGCGACGGCAAAGTTATTTTACTGAAGGTTACTTGACAAAGTAAATGCGACTAGGGTAGTCGCATTTACGATGAGAAGTTACAACATAAACCGGTGAAAAGGGCCGGTTGAAACGGAATGGGGATTTGATACACTATCATTGGTTTCTTTTTTTTTCAGCATCCGGTGGCCTGCCGTCAAACGACGGAATTTTGAAAGCGGCCGACCGCGGATCACAACGAATTCTGTACCGAAATAAATGAGCGATGGCCTAATTCTTGTCTTCTTCCTGCAAATTGTTCTCATTGCCCTCAATGCCGTGTTCGCCAGTGCGGAAATTGCCGTTCTTTCGCTGAATGCGACAAAACTCGAGCGCATGGCCGGAGACGGGGATAAGCGCGCAATCCGCTTGCAACGGCTCATGAAGGAGCCCGCGCGCTTTCTGGCGACCATTCAGGTGGCGATTACGCTGTCCGGCTTTCTCGGAAGTGCCTTCGCCGCCGATAACTTTTCCGATCCGCTGGTGGATTGGGTTCTGAGCCTCGGTGTTCATCTGCCGCGCGCCACGCTGGACACCATCGCGGTGATTCTCATCACGCTGATTCTTTCGTACGTGACGCT
This sequence comes from uncultured Verrucomicrobiota bacterium, assembly GCA_949295265.1. Lineage (GTDB taxonomy): Bacteria > Verrucomicrobiota > Kiritimatiellia > RFP12 > UBA3636 > JAEDLN01. The sequence continues at coordinate 17,288 of CASFKR010000027.1, forward strand.
GATTTTCGGCGAGCTGGTGCCCAAGCGCATCGCCATGCGCCGCTCCGAGGCGATCGCCATGGGCATTTCCGGTATTGTCAGCGGGATTTCCATCGTTTTCAAGCCGCTGGTCTGGCTCCTGTCGGTGTCGACCAATCTGGTGCTGCGCCTCTTCGGCATCCGTCCCGATGAGGCGGAGGAAAAGGTCACGGAGGAGGAAATCCGCATGCTCGTGGATGCCGGCAGCGAAAAGGGCGCCATCAACCGGCAGGAAAAGGAATTCATTCAGAACGTGTTTGAATTCAACGACACGACCGCCGGAGAACTGGCTACGCACCGGACCGAAGTCGAGATTCTCTGGATGAAGGACGATGAGGCGGCATGGGAAAAGACCATCCTCGACAGTCCGCATGCCCTGTACCCGGTGTGCGACGGTTCGCCGGACGACGTCGTGGGCGTTCTCAATGCAAAGGAGTATTTCCGGCTGCCGGACAAATCGCGTGCGTCGGTGCTTTCCGCTGCCGTGCATCCTGCGTATTTTGTGCCGAAAACGCTCAAGGCGGACGTCCTGTTCCGCAATCTGAAGAGCCACCACACCTCTATGGCCATCGTACTGGATGATTTTGCGGGGATGGTCGGCGTGGTCACGATGAACGACCTGCTGGAAGAACTGGTGGGCGATCTGGGTGATGTTTTTCCGGATCAGAACAACACGCGCATCGAGCCGCGGGGCGAAAATCAGTGGGCCGTTTTCGGTAATGTGGACCTGGAGACGCTCTCGGAAGCCATTCAGCACCCGATTGCCTCGGAGGAAGACGTGCATTACTTCTCCGGCTATGTTTTTCATGAGTGGGGGCAGATTCCGGACGACGGTCTGTACCCGGATGAAGTCCGGTGTGGGAATCTCCTGATTCGCAATATCCGCATCGAGAATCACCAGATCGTCGCCGCCGATTTACGCTGGGACGGGGCGGCGTAGCCGCCTCTTCTGCCGGTCGGGGCGGGCGGCAAACTGCCGCCTGTGGTGCCGGTCGGCGTTCTCAGGCGGTGGATCACCGCCGACCGGCCTCGGCCAGCGGCTCATGAGTCGGCCCGCCCACTCCGAGGGCGGGGCGGGTGTGCCGCACACCCGTGCCCCCAGTTGCCCCAGAAGCGCAGCGTGGCACAGGTGTGGCGGCAAGCCGTCCTGTTCGTCCTGTCCGTCTTGTTCGTCCTGTACGTCCTGTCTGCGCCGGCTCCGCTCCCACCGCTGGCTTTGCGTCGGCTTGCGGGTTGCAAACTTTGGCGGAGTGTAGGAAACTGGACGCGTTGCCGGTCAAACCGGATCGGCGTTTTCTGAAGGGCAAACATGAGCGAATCTCCCGAGAAACGTTGTGCGCGATGGGATGCGGACTGGGATGAATGCGCGGGCCTCCTGTCCGGGGCCGCGTATTCCATCGGCTACCACAGCCGTCTGAACCATCAGGAACGGGTGCACCCGACGCGCGAATCCGCGGCGTATGCACGGGCGCTGGTGGAGTCCGGCGACTCTGCGCGGTATGCGCGGGCGCTGCGCTGCATCCGCACCGTTCTCGCGCTGCAGGATCCCGATCCGTATTCGCCGACCTACGGCATCTGGCCCTGGTATGCGGAAGAACCGCTTTCCGAAATGGCTCCGCCCGACTGGAACTGGGCGGATTTTGTCGGCACTTCGCTCTGCCATCTGCACGAAGCCCTGCCGCCGGCGTTCCCGGAGGCGGACGCGCTCCGGGCGGAACTGCGCGAAGCCCTGCTGTGCGCCGCCTATTCGATTTTCCGGCGCAATGTGCGGCCCGATTACACGAATATTGCGCTGATGGGCACGGTCGTCACGGGATACGCCGGTGAGACGTTCGCCCAGCCGTTGCTGCTTGCGTATGCGCGCTCCCGGATTCGGACGTTCCGGACGCTGTTGGAGGAAACGGGCGGCGTGGCGGAGTACAACAGTCCCACCTATTCGTGGGTTGCCGTCGAAGAATGCGAGCGCCTCCTCGCGCTGGTGCGCGATGACGCGGTGCGCCGCGATACGGAGCACGTCCTGCGCTTTCTCTGGACCGATCTCGCGCGCCACTTCCACCCGGCGACGCGGCAGCTGGCCGGTCCCCACAGCCGCGCCTATCAGCTCTACACGCCCGAGTCGCTTCTGCAGCAGCTGCCGCTCCCGGGAAACAGCGCACCGTGCTCGTGTCCGGCGGATTTGCGCGAGCGGTTCGCGAAGTTGCCGCTCAAGCCGCCCGCGACCGGGCTCGAGGTGCGCTGCCGGCATATTCGCCGGGAGCCGGACAGCGCGTCGACGCGAAGCGTCACGTGGATGTCCGAGGCGGCATGTTTCGGCACGGTTTCGCGCGGCAATCTGTGGGTTCAGCAGCATCCGGTTCTGGCGTATTGGACCTGCGGCGGGGGATGCCACCCGGCCGCGTTTCAGGTGCGTTTCCTGCGGGACGGAAATCCCTGCGCCTCGATGGGGGTGCGCTCGGTTCAGCGGGAAAATACGGCGCTGACCGGCTTTTTCATCGCCAAAAATCTCGGCGATTACCATGTGTCGCTCGACCGTCCGCCGAACGGCATTTTCCAGGCGGAGCGTCTCGTTGTCCGGTTCGAACTGACGGTACCCGGCGCCGCGGTGCGCGCCTGCGGGGATGCGGCGGCGGTCTTTTCGGCAGGGCAGACCGCGCTGCGGGTCGCGTGGGACCCGGGGGCCGCCTTTGACGGGCGTCCGGTCCGCACGGCATTCGGGCGCGGCGAGGCGTGTGTGTGGGTCGATTTTGTGCTGGCGGAGGGGCCTGCCCGCGCCTACGACTTCGCTACCGGGCTGGCGCTCCGGCTTGCCGCCGCCTTCGAGGTGCTGCCCGCGGCTGCGGCGGATTTGCCGCCGGATTCGCCCGTGCTGACGGCGTCTTCCACGGTCTGGACGGCCCGGTGGCGTAATCTGGAACTCGAAATTCCGGCGCAGGGTGACAATGCCTGACGACGTACGCGAAGGGAATTTGTTTCCCGCAGAGATGCGGAGAAAAAACCGGTATCAGTTTGGAATATCAGAAACATGGTTGAGAACATTCAGCAGCGGTTGCGCGACATCGAGGCGCAGGAGCAGGTGCGGATCATCGCCGCCGTGGAATCCGGCAGCCGGGCGTGGGGATTCGCTTCGCCGGACAGCGATTACGATGTGCGTTTCATCTACGTCCGGCGCGAAGCGGATTATCTGCGGCTCAAGCCGTTCCGGGATGTGCTGGAGTGGTGCACGTCGCCCATTGTTTACCGGGACAGTGACGCGTTCGATGAATTGCGGTCGCTGGCGCGGACGTGCTACATCCCGAAAAAGAGTCTGGGGCACTATCTTTCGATGGCGCAGAACAACTGGCACCACCATTTCGAGAAACCGAGTGCCGACCGCAGACTGAAACGCTACTTTTACGTGTTGCGTCCGGTCCTCGCCGCCCGCTGGGTCGTTGCACACGAATCGCAGCCGCCCATGCTGTTCGGCGAATTGATGGAGGCGGAACTGGAACCCGCGCTACGTCCCGTTGTGCAGAAGCTGCTTGCCGTCAAGCAGGAAGCGCCGGAAACGGAAATGATTTCGCCGGTTCATGTGCTGGAAGACTATCTTCAGGAAGAACTGGACACGCTGGGGAAGGTGCTTCCGCAGTTGCCGGACCGGGACGTGGACTGGGCGCCGCTCGACCGGTTCTTCTGCAACGTCGTCTGCGGGAACGAACCCGACTGCGTGCCTTCGCAGTCCGGGAACCGGTAAGGGCCCGGGCTGAGCGGTGCCGGGGCGCCTTGCCGTGCTTCTTCCCGGTCCGGAAGCGGAAAAATCGGGTCGTTTTTTTAGCGTGGTGCGGGGCGGCGTGCGGCTGTCCGTCTGCTTGATGGCGAGATAACGCGCGCTTTTGCAGATAGTTATCCATCATCAGCAGACCATTCTACGCCTGTTGTATTTTCTTTGCGATTTCGGCTGGATTTCCGATGGGGCATTTGCTAAACTGTTCGGGACATCTATTTTCATCCGAGATTACTATTCATATTTGACGGGCCCGCCCGTCTCTCTGGAGAAAGTTTATTTATGAGCAAGATTCTTTTCACCGATTCATCCGGCAGCCGGGAATTTCAACTTCCGGAGACTGGAGCTGTTTTTGGACGCGCAGACGATTGCGCCATTTCGATTCTTGAGGGAAGTGTTTCCGGACATCACGGACGCTTTGAGAAGCGGGATGGACAGTGGTGGATTGTCGATACGGGCAGTTCCAACGGGACGAAGGTGAATGGCGTCGAAGTGACGGAATCCGCCATCAAGAACGGGGATCAGTTGCTGTTTGGCGATCTTGCCGTGCAATTTATCGATGAACCGGAGGCCGCTCCCGAACCCGCGCCGGCCGCGTCTTCCGCTCCCGCACCCGCTCGGGCTACGGCCTCCAAGGCGGAACCGGCTCCGGCTGCCAAACCTGAGCCCAAGCCCGCACCCAAGCCCGAGCCGGTCGCCAAGCCTGAGCCCAAGCCCGAGCCCGTCATCCCGGAACCCGTCAAGCCCGAAGCGCCCGCCATTTCCACCGGCAACTGGAAGGCCCCCGAACTCAAGGTCGACCCGACGTACAAAACGCCGGAAATGGCCGGCACCGATATCGAGCTCATCGATACGCTCAATGAGAATTACAAGAAGCTCATGTCCAGCATCGGTGAGGTCGTCATCGGGCAGACCGCCGTCGTGGAGCAGGTGCTGACCGCAGTCTTTGCCCGCGGCCATGCGCTGCTCATGGGCGTGCCGGGACTGGCCAAGACCCTGCTCATTTCCACACTTTCCCACGTGCTGGATCTCGGGTTCAAACGCGTTCAGTTCACGCCGGACCTGATGCCGTCCGACATCACCGGTACCGACGTCCTCGAGGAAAACCGCTCCACCGGCGAGCGCACCTTCCGTTTCGTGAAGGGTCCGATTTTCACGAATATGCTGCTGGCGGACGAAATCAACCGTACGCCGCCCAAGACGCAGGCCGCGCTGCTCGAGGCCATGCAGGAAGGTCATATCACCGTGGGTTCGCAGACGTATCCGCTACCCAAGCCGTTCTTCGTGCTCGCCACGCAGAACCCCATCGAGCAGGAAGGCACCTACCCGCTGCCGGAAGCCCAGATGGACCGCTTCCTGTTCAACATCATCGTCGATTATCCGTCGGCCGATGACGAGAGCACCATCATTGCCAACGTCACGAGCGACCGCAAGGTGACGCTCGACAAGATTATGGACGGCAACATGGTGCTGCAGGTGCAGGATGTCGTGAAGCGCGTTCCCGTGGCGCCGCATGTGATTGATTTTGCCCGCAATCTGGTCCGCGCAACGCGTCCCAAGCAGCCGGAAGCGCCGGATTTCGTGCGCGAAATGGTCGGCTGGGGTGCCGGTCCCCGTGCGGGTCTGGCGCTGATCAACGCCGGCAAGGCGCGCGCCGTTCTGCACGGCCGCCACCACTGCACGACCGCCGATGTCGTCGCCGTCGCCCTCCCGGTGCTGCGCCACCGCTGCATCACGACCTTCGCCGCGGAAGCTTCGGGCGTGACCAGCGACGAAATCGTCAACATGCTTCTCAAGGCTCTCAAGGCGTCCGATCTGGCTGAAATCTGATGGCCGCCTCTTCTCTTCCCACGTTCATGCGGTGGCTCCCTCCCCGGACCACCGCGACCATCAACCGTTGCGAATTCGTTTGCCACGGCCGGATGGATGGTTTTATTGCCGGACGCCACCGGAGCGCCAAAAAGGGCGCATCGGTCGAATTTACGGATTACCGCCAATATCTCCCGGGCGACGACATCAAGCACATCGACTGGAAGGTGTACGGCCGGAAAGACCGCTATTACATCAAGCAGACCATGGCGGAGACGAATGTCCGCTTCATGATCTGCCTGGATTGCTCGGGTTCCATGGCGTACCGGGGCGAATCCGCCGTCGAGTTCGAGGGGCGGCGTCTTTCCAAGATGGAGTACGCCAAGTATCTGGCGGCTGGGCTCGCCTCGCTCTTTCTCAGTCAGCAGGATGCCGTCGGGCTCGCCCTGTTCGATACGCACGTCCGGGAGTTTCTCCCCGCGAAATCGGGTAAAGGGCAGCTCTTTAACGTGCTCCGTTTCATCGAGGATGCGCGCACGGGCGGCGAGACGGAGCTCGCGCCCATTTTCGACGAAATCGCCGAGCGTCTTCCCAAGCGCAGCGTCGTGATCATCATCAGCGATCTGTTTGGTGACACGCGGAATCTGCTCAAATCCTTCCAGCATATCAACTACCGGCACCACGAAATGGTCGTCCTTCACACGATGGCGGAGGAGGAACTCCATTTTCCGTTCGAATCCTTCGTCCATTTCAAGGATCTCGAATCGCCGCTGGAACTGGAGCTCAGTCCGGAATCGGTGCGCGCGGATTACCTTTCCCGCGTCCAGGCGTTCATCAAAATGCTCACAGACGGATGCGGCAGCATGCGCGCCGATTACGTTCCCCTGAGTACAGCCAAACCCTTCGAAAAGAGTTTGACCGAGTATCTCGCCCGCCGCGCCACCGGCATCGGCTAACTGGGCGGGGCGGCGGTGCCGCCTTTCTGCCGGTCGGCGTTAACCGACCGGCCTTGGCCAGCGGCTGATGAGTCGACCCGCCCACTCCGAGGGCGGGGCGGGGCGGCGGTGCCGCCTTTCTGCCGGTCGGCATCTCAGGCGGTGGATCACCGCCCGACCGGCCTTGGCCAGCGGCGGGACGGGTGCGCCGAATCGGAAACATCGAGGCAACAGGAGGCGTTTATAAGCTCTCCTGTACGTCCTGTTCGTCCTGTTCGTCCTGTACCGCTGGCTTCGCCGCAACTGGGGCTACTGGGAGTGGGCAGATGGGGCCACTGGGGCCACTGGGGCTACTGGGGCCACTGGGGTCACTGAGGCTGCTGGGGCTACTGGGGCCACTGGGGGCACTGGGGCCACTGGGGTCACTGAGGTTGCTGGGAGTGCTGTTCACTGCGCTGGCTTGTCCAGGCGGCTGTGCCGCCGTGAAAAAGTACTTATTTAACACCTTGGTCGGAACGTAGTGGAGACAAAGTCCGTGTGGCTCAAATAATCATTCTGCGCTGGCTGAGCCTCCGTGTGGCTCGACTGCGCTGGCTTCCGGGGCCACTGGGAGTGCTGCGGTGGCTGCGCTGCACCGGTTTCGCTACCGGAAGCGCAGGAGCGGAGCCGTGTTTTTCTCGTATCTGGAGAGCCCGAAGCCGGAGGCATTGCGCATAAAGCATTTGCGGACGGTTCCATCGTTGTCGTTGACGAGGATGTGGCAGTAGAGACCGCCTATATTCAAGCGTCCCAAACCTTCGAATCTGAGTTTGAAGGTATAGCGGGTTTCCCGGCCTGTGCGCTCAATGCTCACGTCGACGCTGTCCGGGCGGATGCGCCCACGCGACGGGGTTTCCCGGAACGACTGGAGGATCGTGCCGTCATCGCGGAGGGCAGCCCCGATTTCGTACCGTTTTTCGTCTGTCCGGTCAGGCCCGTCAAAGCAGAGTTGAACGCTGTCGCCGCGCCAGAGATTGTCGGTGTCGTACGGCTGGCTGTGCCGGTCATCCTGCACAACCACATGGACATACAGTGCGCCCTGTTCAGATTCACTCCAGAGCCAGGCGCGGGCGCTGAGGTCCTCCGGGCCGCGCCACGCCTGCGCCGCCAGATTGGGGTCGGCGGCGCAGAAGTCGTGCAGATTCGCGCGGGACGCGAGCGTGAAATCGGGCGTGCGAAACACGCCGTTTGCGGACGGCGGGTCTTTGCTGAGGATTCGCGTGACGGGCAGGATGGCGGAAATGGTGTCCTTCCAGGGGGTTCCGACGGCCTCGTAATGCAGACGCAGATTGTATGTGTCGGCATCCGGACGGGGCGTCTCAAAGGCAAGGCTGCAGGCGGCACTTGACCGGGCTTTGAGGTGCAGGGTGTGCAGTTCATTGGTTCCGGCTGGACCCCGCGCCGTCAGGCGCATGGTCATCGGTTTGGACAGCGGATTGCGGACCCGGACCTTGAGCTGCACGGGTTCTCCGCCCACAACGGTTTCCGGCGTTTGGAAATCGACCAGTGTCGTTGCGTACTGCGGAAAGTCCCGGCCGAGTTTCCAGAAGGTCGGCTCCTTGCTGTAGGTCAGCAGGAACAGGCGCTCTTCCTGGGGCACCCGTTCGGACACGCCCTGACAATCGGTTTTATAAACGCGCGTGTTTCTTTCCACCCGGTACAGGTGCGGCATGACGGGTGCGCTGTCTCCTTCCAGCCAGGTTACCGCAACGCAGCTGCCCGGCGCCTGATGGAAGGAGTTGACGCCGTCGGTGCCCTCGGTGGATATGCTTGAAATCTCTCCGTGCCCGCGCAGATGGCGGATGCATTCGCGGTAGGCGGCAAAGGCGGCTTTCGGCGAAAAATCTTGGCGCAGCAAGCCGTAATTGTGCTCCATGTCGGCGCCGTCCGTGCCGTCGTTGCGCAGATCATACCAGGTGTAGCCGATGGCGGTGCGTCTGCCCTTGACGATTTTCTTGACGAGCGTGACGGCCTGCGCCATTTCGCCGATGTGGGCGGAACTGATGGCGGTTTCGTTGAAGTAGAGCGGTTTTTCCGCGATGCGGCCATACAGGATGCGGCTGCGTATTTCCCGGCATGCATCCTCAAATTCAGGATAGAGGCCATGCTGATGGTGTGCATGCACATCGAAGGCGTCGGCGGCTTCTTTCAGGACGCGCATCTGCAAATCGGGATTCCTGGCGTGCCCCGCATGCTCGAAGACGGTGGCGAATCCGCCCGTGAGAATCCGCGCACCGGGGTCGGCCGCGCGGATTTCTTCGGCGGCAATCCGGAGCAGCTGAATATACTGCTCCGTGGTTCCGCGCCAGAAGTCCAGATCGGGCTCATTCCAGATTTCGTACAGACGGATTTTCCCGCGGTAGCGCGTGGCAAAGGCGCGCACATAGGCGCGCCAGGCATCTTCGCGCGGCGGACCGAACAGCAGGATTTTCCAGGCGTCACGCGCACCCTTGCGAACGGCTTCCTGATACGCCTCCAGCGTTTCCGGGCGCGCGGCATGGGACGGACAGAATCCGAGAATGGGCTGGAGTTCAAGTCCGTGCGCGGCCGCCTGTTCGACGAGGTCGTCCTGCAGCGACCAGTCGAACCTGCCGGGCTGCGGCTCAATCTGCTGCCAGTAGGCGCCGGCGCGCAGGACGCGGGCTCCGGCGGCGGCTGCGGCGGCGAATTCGCGCGCGCGGACGGCCGTCGGCCAGCGTTCCGTGTGGCTGCAGATGCCGTACAGGAAGGGATCCTCCGATTTTCCCGGCGGAACCGCATTGGTCAGTGCGGGCTCAAACATGCGGGAGAGCGCATCCACAAGTTTATCCGGGATCAAAGCAATGCTGTCCAGCGTGTCCAGAAAGGAAGGATTCAGGTCTTCCGGTCTGCCCGGAAAGTGATGCGTCGTTGCGAAGAAGATTTCTTCTTTTTTCGGGGGCGGGAAGAAAATGTCCGTGAAGGGGTCATTTTCCGGTGGCGGCGGGAGCGGTTCGCTGATGAGAAACGAGGTGTCGACGGGGGTGTCGAACCCGGCAACGGTCAGGCTGCCACGCAGATACCGCACGCCGGGGCGCACATCCGGGAGCGGCAGGGGGATGCGGATTTCCGCGCCGGGCGCGAGCGAGAGGGAAAGCGAGAGCGGATGCGAGGCGCCGCGGACATCGGAGAGGGTGCCGGTGAAGGAGCCCGTCAGGGCGATGGGGCAGGGATTGGTGACGGTCAGCTCGCAGGTGCGCGGGGCTTTGGCATGGACGATGTTGGGGAATTCATCGGTCGCCAAACCCCCGAAGGACGGGTAGGGGAGGATGCGGACGGACCGGATGCGGATGTGTCCGGCGGGGGCGGCGGGGGCGTTGAAGACGAAGGCATAGCCGCCGAGGCGCAGCGGTAGGTCCACGGAGCCGTCGTTGGTGCCGCCCCAATGTGCGGCGGGGCGGTCGGTGCGGACCGGGATGAGGATGGTCTGCCAGCCTGCCTTCAGCGGTTTGGGCAGACGCGTTTGCCACTGGAAGGTTTCGTTGCCGCGGTCGAAGAGACGGATGGAGGCGTGGGTGAGCGGTGTGTCCGCTTCGGCATACAGGTCGAACGCAATGGCGCACGAATCAGGGAAAACCGCTTCCGGGAGGGGCGGGGTTGTCCGGTACGCGAACTCCATCCAGGCGCCGTGTTTCTCCGCCCATTCGACGGTAAGGACGGCGGGGCCGTCCGCTGCAGGTGCAATCGAGAGCGTGAGTTCCGGCGGTACATGGAACCCGGGTGTCTCCCGCTGGAAATCATCGATAAGCACGGCGCCCGGAATTTCCGGCGCATCGGCGGAGCCGGGCGCCGTCTGTGCGGAAAGCGCGGGCGCGCGGGTAAACAGGAGCGCGGCGATGAGCGCAAACAGGGGCAGTGTCTTCATGGATCAGTGGAGGATGAAGAGGGAGGCGAGCGGGATTTTGCGCAGCATTCCGGTTTCCGGCGTGAAGCGCCATTGCGGCGTGGCGCAGGTGCCGTCTTCGAGACTTTCCAGCCGGGTACCGTCGGTCAGCGCCACGGAAAAGGTCGTGCTTTCGTACACAACCTGAAGCGTCTCGGGATCGAACAGCTGCCATTCGCCCGCATGCCCGGCGGCGGCCGGGTCGATGCGGAGGCATCCTTCAAACCGTACGGTGCCGCTGCCCGAGATTCTGTTCGGGAGCGGCAGGCCTTCCTGCGGTGCAAAGCGCATTTCGCTTCCGGCGGGGAGCCGTAGGGTTCCGCCTTCGAGGATGGTGGCGCCGGTCCAGGTGTTCGTGCCCATCAGTGTGAGGGTTCCGGCACCTGTTTTCCGCAGACCTCCATCGATGGCGGGGTCGCCTTCGAGGGTGCTGTGCTCGAGTCCGCATTGAATAACCGCCGTGCGGTTGGCTGCCGGTACATCGATGACGGCACCGCCCGCGCGGATGAGGGCGGGCTGGGCATTGAAGGCGTAATTGGCCATGCTCTGCTGGCTGTACGGCCAGTTGCCGCCCGCCCGGAGGGTGCCGCCGTTGAAGCAGACGAGATTGGTGCCGACGCCGGTCTCGGTCGGTTGCAGCACGTTCATGACGCCGCCGTTGAGGTGCATCTCGGCAACGGCGCCGCGCGTGCCGCCGCGCAGGGAGTAGCGGAAGAATTCAATGGTGCCGTCATTGAGGATGAGTTTCGCGGAACTGGGACCGTTTTCACTGACGTAGAGCGAATCCCATTGCGCGAAAACAAGGCGCCCGCCGTTGACGGTCATGGTGCCGCCATGATTGAAGCCGCCGATGCGCGAGACCGTTTGCGCGGAATTGGTGACGATGACGGTTCCCGCATCCATGATCAGGTGGCCGTTCTGCACCTGAAAGGTGTCGAGCCAGAGGACTTCATCCGCCCGGTTGAACCGGAGCGGATGGTTTTCTCCATTGGCAATGGTGATGGTATTGGTGCGGCCGTTGTCGGCGTCGAGCGCAGGAACGAGTCCGTTTTCCCAGTTGGCCGCATCGTGCCAGTCATCATTTTCGCTTCCCAGCCACCGGAAGGTCGCTCCGGAGGTCCGGCCGGCAACGGCAATGAGCAACAGAAACAGCGGCAGTACTGCAGAAACAAGGAATCTGGCCTTCATCGGAACGCGGAGAATGGGTGCAGGGCTTTGTTTTCTCTATGGTACCATCTTGCGATGCAGACCCACAATCCTCTGCCGGCTTCCATACCCCGAAAATCGCCCTGAAAAAATCCCTTTTTGCGGGCGGCAAACTGCCGCCTGTGGTGCCGGTCGGCATCTCAGGCGGTGGATCACCGCCCGACAGGCCTTAGCCAGCGGCTCATGAGTCGGCCCGCCCACTCCGAGGGCGGGGCGGGGCGGCGGTGCCGCCTTTCTGCCGGTCGGCATCTCAGGCGGTGGATCACCGCCCGACCGGCCTTGGCCAGCGGCTCGACCCGCCCACTCCGAGGGCGGGGCGGCGGTGCCACCTTTCTGCCGGTCGGCGTTAACCGACCGGCCTTGGCCAGCGGCTGATGAGTCGGCCCGCCCACTCCGAGGGCGGGGCGGGCGGGGGCGGCGAAGCGCTGGCGTCGCCGCCACTGGGCTACTGGGGCCACTGGGGCTACTGGGGGAACGGGTGTGCCTTTTGATGGGGCCACTGGGCAACTGGGGCTATTGGGAGTGCGGCGCTACCGGGCTTTGCCGGGCCGTTCCGGCCGGCGGGGTGGGCACGCCCCGTGCGGTTCAGCGGACGACGTTTTGCGGGGTTCCGTTGAGGAAGGCGCGTACGTTTTCGATGGCGATGCGGAGAAGCCGGGTCCGGGCCTCGAGGGACGCCCAGGCGATATGGGGCGTCACAAAGCAATGCGGTGCGGAAAGCAGCGGATTGTCGGGGCGGGGCGGCTCTTCGGAGAGGACATCCATGCCGGCGGCGAGCAGCTTTCCGCTGCGCAGGGCATCGGCAACGGCGGTTTCATCGAGGATGGGCCCCCGCGCCGTGTTGAGCAGGATGGCGCCATCTTTCATGCGGGCGATGGTATCTGCGTTGATGAGGTGGCGGGTCTGCTCCGAGAGCGGACAATGGAGCGACACCACATCGGATTCGGCAAGGAGCGTCTCCAAGGGCACGCTGCGCATCCCGAGCAGCGCCCATTCGGGATGGGGGCGCGGACCGTACACGAGCACGTTCATGCCGAACGCCTGTGCCGCGGCGGCCACGCGCTTGCCGATGGCGCCGCCACCGATCAGTCCCATGGTCTTTCCGGCGAGTTCCAGCTGTTGCGTCTTCCAGTAGCAGAAGCAGGGAGAGGCCGACCAGTCCCCGGCATGAACAGAGGCGGAGTGGAGACCGACCTCATGGCAGATTTCCAGCAGCAGCGCCATGGTCAGTTGCGCCACCGAATCGGTGCTGTAGTCGGGCACATTGCACACGGTGATTCCGAGCCGGTGCGCGGCCTCCAGATCGACCACATTGACGCCGGTGGAAAAGACGCCGATGTAGCGCAGCCCGGGCAGCGCTTCGAGCAGTCCGGCGGACAGCATGACTTTGTTGATGAACAGCAGTTCCGCCCCGGCGGCCCGTTCAGGCACCTCCTCAGGTGACGAAAACTCGTACACGGTCAAATCGCCGAGTGCGGCCAAGCCCTCCCAGGAGAGATCGCCCGGGTTCAGTGCATGTCCATCCAGAATCACCATTTTCATCGAGAATCTCCTTCCGCTGCTGTCTGAGCCGGTGGGGCCACTGGGCCCCCGGGGCTGCCGGGAGCGGGGCGCGGCTCCGTTGCGCGGAGCCGCGAGGGCGCGCGGTTACTCGGCGTCTTCGACGGCGCGGGCGACACCGCCTGCAGACTTCCACTTGAGGTAGGCGGCGATAAAGGGGGCGAGATTGCCATCGAGCACGCCCTGCACGTTGGCGGTCTGCTGACCGGTGCGCAGGTCTTTGGCCATGGTGTAGGGCTGCAGGACGTAGGAGCGGATCTGATTGCCCCACGAAATGGAGCCTTTTTCTCCGTAGAACCGCTCGAGCGCCGTCCGTTTTTTATCCTGCTCGTATTCGTAAATTTTCGCCTTCAGCATGGCCATGGCTTTCTGGCGGTTGGCATGCTGGGAGCGCTCGGCGTCGCAGGAAACCACGATGTTCGTGGGAATGTGGCGGATGCGGATGGCGGAGTCGGTTTTGTTGACGTGCTGACCGCCGGCGCCGCCGGAGCGGAAGGTGTCGATTTCGAGGTCTTCGGGCTTGATTTCCACCTTGATATCATCTTCGAGTTCCGCGACCACATCGAGCGAAGCGAACGACGTGTGGCGGCGCGCATTGGCATCGAAGGGGGAGATGCGCACGAGCCGGTGGACGCCGCGTTCGGATTTGAGGTAGCCGTAGGCGTTGAGCCCCTTGACGGCAAAGGTGCAGGCGGCAATTCCGGCTTCATCGCCGGGCGTGGAATCCATGAGTTCGAAGGTGAACCCGGCGCGTTCGCAGTAGCGCATGAACATCCGCTGGAGCATGGACGCCCAGTCGCAGGCCTCGGTGCCGCCCGCGCCGGCATGGATGGTAAGGAACGCATTGCAGCGGTCGAGCGGACCCGTCAGCAGCGATTGGGTGCGCAGCGTTTCGAACGCTTCTTCGGTATGCTCGAGCAGGGTTCCGACCTCCTCGTAGGCGGCATCGCGTCCCGGTCCCTCAGGCTCTTCACGGGCGAGTTCGAACATCGTCTCGGCATCGCTGAGCTGCGCGACGATATCATCGTAGGGCTTGAGAAGCGCCTTGTGCGCATTGGCTTTGGCGATGGTTTCCTGGGCCGTTTTCTGGTTGTTCCAGAAATCGGGCGCGGCGGCGCGCTCCTCGAGTTCGGCAACGATTTTACGCTGGTTGTCGATATCGAGGTAACCGTGCATCTCGGAAATTTCTTTCCGGAGGCGTTCGAGGGCGGGTTCGAGTTCTTCGGGGAGCATGGGGGAGGGGAGAAAAAGCGGAGGAAAACAATGCGGGGGAGGGAAAACGGGGCGCGGCCTCAGGAGAGGCGGAGCGTGTCGAAGGCGCGCAGCGTCGAGAAGGTGTCGGTGCCCTGCGCATCGGCCTGTACGGTCACATCGGCAACGGATTTACCCGCCTGGCGAAGCTGGAGGCGCGCTTTGGCGACTTTGCGGAGCACGAGCGTGGGGGCGCCGGGCGCCTGATCTTTCTCGAGGTCGCGGCGGAAATTCCGGATGATGAAGCCGCGGCCGCCGGGATTGGACTCGAGCGCCATGAGCGTGGAGGTGTCCGGACGCGTCGCATGGCATGAAAAGCCGTCGAACACCACATTTTCGATGCAGCCGACGCCGGTGGGTCTTTCCGCATCGGTGAAGAGCGGCGTGCGGCAGTAGCGGGCGCCGTCGGCATTGATGGCATAGCAGCGGCAGCCGGCGGAGAAATTGCGGATCCGGATGTTGCGGATGGGCGAAACCACCGAGAGAATGCGCACGCCCGTGTGGCAATCCTCGGCGGAGACGTTTTCGAAGGTGATGTCCTCGATGGGACCGCACTCGAGATCGAGATTTTCGAGGCGTACCAGCGAGTCATCCGCATTGAGCGCGATGAGGTCGTCGTTGGTCTGTCCCTTGGAGATGGCGGAAACGTTGCGGACGCGCCCTTTGCGGCAGTAGCCCGCAAAGTGGAGCCCGTCCTGATTGAAGGCGATTTTATCGCTCTGGAAGCGGATATCCCGGAAATCGAAGTTTTCGATGCGGCACATCCGGATGTTGTAGGTGACGGAGTTGGCAACGGTCAGGTCGCGCAGCGTGAGTTTTTTGACCTTGTAGAAATTGAGGACGGAGCCGCTCCAGGCCTCGGGGTCGAAGAGGTCTTCCGGCTTGGTGTTGCAGGGGCCCTGATTATTGCCGTCCCAGATGCCGCCCTGAATCGTGATGTTGGCGTTTCCGTTGACGAGGTCGGCGTTGGTGAGAAGGAAATCGCCGCGTTTCTTGGGGGTGTTCCCGTCGGCGAAAATGCGCGCCTGGGCATCGGCCTTGATGGTGATGTCGGAGGGGACGCGGAGCGTCGCGGTCATCCGGTAGGAGCCGGCGGGGATGCGGACCCGGCGGGCGCCGGCGTCGAGGGCTTTTTGGAAAGCGGGCGTATCGTCGGCTTGTCCGTCACCGACGGCACCGAAGGACTTTACATTCACGGTAGGGCAGAACATGGCAGGCAGGGGGCAGGAGGGGGGAGGAACACGTTGGCAACGCGCCAGAGTATAGCGAAATTGGTGCAAAGTGAAACCCGGGAGCGGGTTTTATTCGGCGGCGGGCTCGGGCGGCAGGACGCGGTCGAGGAAGTCGCAGGCTTCCGCGACCAGGTCGTGGCAGGGGCGTTTTTTGGGGATGGCAACGCCGGCCGGGGGCGGTGTAATGCCGAGAAGAACGCCGCAGATTATCGAGCCGTTGCGCGCCTGAAATTCTTTGGCGAAAGCCTTGGTGAGTTCAAAGACGCGGCCGGGCGCCTCGCGTTTTGCTTCGGCGGTGCCGAAGGCGAGGCCGAGGATGACGGAGACGCCGAGGATGGTGCCGCACATTTCGTTCATGCCCGCGACGCCGCGGCCGAGGCCGGTCGAGAGGGCCAGTGCGGTATCGGGATCGGAGATGCCGAAGCGGGGGGCGTAGGCGGCGACGATGGCCTGGGCGCAGTTGGCTTTGGAGGGATGGATTTCGAGGGCGCGCTGCTTGCTGCGGGAGGGGGTGGTGTTTTCCATGGAGAAGGGGCGTGGAAAAAGGAGGGTGAAAAGGAAAGGGAACGGGGCGCGGCGGGGGCGGTCCGGGCGCGGGCTAGGCGGAAGGCTGCTTCTGCGCGTCCGCCGCGGCTTCCTGGAGCGCGGTGAGCAGGTCGTTGCAGGTGCGGAGCGAGTCGTAGAGCCAGTCGATGGCGGCGATGCGGAAGATGCGCCAGCCGAGCGAGCGCAGGACGCCGGGGCGCACCGTTTCGCGGTCGCGCGCCATGGGCTGCGCCGCATAGAACGGGCCGTCGCATTCGATGCCGAGAATCGCGCGGTCGGGATGCGCCGGATCGAGCACGGCGACGTCGATTTTGCAGTCGGAAAGCCCGATGTTGCGGCGCGTTTTCCAGCCGCGCTCCTGCAGGAAGCGTTCGATGGCGTTGGCAATGCCGTCGGTGGAGGCCTCCGTCTGACCGGCGCGCGCCGGAAAGGCGCCGCCGGATTCCGCATAGGCGAGGAAGTCGCGCAGATGCGCGGCACCGACCGCCTGCGTGCGGGAGAGGTCGATCTGGTTTGCGTGGATGGAGGAAAAGACGACAACGCGCCGCCGGGCGCGGGTGACCGCCACGTTGAGGCGCCGTTCGCCGCCCAGCAGATTGAGCGGTCCGAAGTTCATCAGGAAGCGTCCCTTCGCATCGGGCGCGTAGCAGATGGAGAAGAGCAGAATGTCCCGCTCGTCGCCCTGCACATTTTCGAGATTTTTGACGAAAACGGGTTCCTCCGCCTGATCGTCGAAGAAGGGCTCCAGGTCCGGATTTTCCGCCCGCTTTTTCTCGAGGATGTCTTCAATGACGCGCTGCTGCGCAATGGAGAACGTGACGATGCCGAAGGTATGGTCGCGGCCGGTGCGGCGCAGTTCCTCGAAGAGGTATGCGACGATGGCCTCGGCCTCGGCGCGATTGGCGCGGGCGGCGCCGATGCCGTACACGCCGTCTGGAACGAAACGGAAATGGACGCCCAGCGTCTCGTCGCCGCGTGCCGCAGGGAAGGTGTGGAGGCGGCCGCCGTAGTATTTCTCGTTGGAAAAGGCGATGAGCGATTCGTGGCGCGAGCGGTAGTGCCAGTTGAGCGAGGCGGAGGGGAGTCCGGCGGCGAGGCACTCATCGAGGATGCTCTCGAGGTCGGCTTCCGTGGCTTCGGCGGCGGCACCGTCCTCCTCTTCGTCGACGTCATCCTCGAGGATAGTGCGCGTAAAGAAGCTGGTGGGCGGCATCTGGCGGGGATCGCCGACGACGATGGTCTGCCGCGCGCGGGAAATGACGCCGACTGCGTCCCACGTCGGGATTTGCGAGGCTTCATCGAAGACGAGCAGGTCGAACGGCTCCATGTCCGCCGGCAGATACTGCGCGACGGAGAGCGGAGACATAAGGAAGCAGGGTTTGAGGCGCGGCAGCAAGTTGGGGCACTGCGTGAGGAGGGTGCGCACGGGTTTGTGGCGCATCTTTTTCTCGCATTCGCGGCGGAGGAGGCCCAGTTCCTTTGCGGGGGCTTCCTCGCGCGCTTTTGCCACGGCGCCGGAGATGGCGGCGACCGCCGCCTGCTGCGAGAGTTCGGCGCAGCGTGTTTCGTGCGCACGAAACGCCTCGATGCGCGCCGCCTGCCCGGCGCCGGAGAAGCGCACGAGCTCGGGGGCGGCGGCGAGGATGGCCTCGAGCCGCATGGCGTGGTATTCGAGCGTGAAGACGCCGTCGAGCGCCGTTGCGGGGATTTCCCCGGCTTCGAAGGCGTCGGCAAGGCTGGCGAGCCCCAGTGCGTCGGCCTGTCGCCGCGCGTCTCCGTAGCGGAGCGCGTCGCGGAGTCGGCCGCCCATGGTGCTGAGCTGCTGCATCGTGTCGCGGAAGGGTTCCAGCGCGGCAAAGGCTGCGGCCTCTTCCGTGAGGGTGCCGGAGCCGGTGAGCTCCGTCTCGAGGGCGGCGTGCGCTTCGAGGAGGCGGCCGACCGCGCCGCGTGCGGGGGTTCCCGCCGCGAGCAGTGTGT